>CAYLLU010000047.1:0-17016 GCA_964384845.1 uncultured Dehalococcoidia bacterium | reverse complement strand
TCCACTGTACCTGCATTCCCAATCTCGTGGGCTGGCACCCCGACAACCCGGGAATCAGCTGGAATATCTCTGGTCACGACTGACCCAGCACCGGTGGCGGCGCCCCGACCCACACTGACAGGAGCCACCAGCATCGAGTCAGAGCCTATAAACGCACCGTCCCCAATGGTAGTTCTGTATTTAGCTTTACCATCGTAGTTGCACGTCACTGTGCCCGCGCCGATGTTGACATTAGCACCCACGTCGGCGTCTCCGATATAGCTGAAGTGGCTCGATTGCGTTCCCTGCCCTAGACGACTACTCTTGATCTCCACGTGACTCCCAATATGGACACCGGATGAAAGCCGGCTCCCCGCACGAACATGACTAAAGGGGCCCACGTCCACCTCAGTGTCCAGTACCGAGGCTCGGACTACTGAGATGAGCACGCTGCAGCCGTCGCCAATCGTCGAATTTTCCACCATGGTGTTGGGCCCAAGAGTACAATCCTGACCGATCCGAGACGCACCCAAGATGTGGGTATTCGGCATCACCACCGAGTCTTGACCCAGTTCAACCCCTGCGTCAATGTATACGGAGGACGGATCGGGCATCGTCACGCCGTTCAACATCCAGCCCCTCCGAATACGACCTTGGAGCACGGCATCGGCGCTCGCTAGTTGGATCCGATTGTTGACGCCCTGCAACTCCTCCGGATCCTGTGGGAGAACCGACTCGACCAATTCGTCCTCCATCGCGGCCATGGCGACAAGGTCGGTCAGGCGAAGATCACCATTTGTAGCGGGATCTAACAGATCAAGGTGAGGCCAGAGCCACTGAGCACGGAAGCAATATATGCCACCATTAACTTCATTTATCGAACGAGCATACTCATCTGCCTCATCGTGGTCGACGATTGATGTAATGGATCCATCCTGAGATCTAAGTACCCTGCCCCTGTCACTGGGGCTCTCAGTCTCTGTCGTCACTAGCGTGATGGCCGCGCTACTCTCCACGTGCCGTGTCACAAGCCCTCTAAGGGTTGTTGGTGTTACCAAGGGCACGTCGGCGGACAAAACTAAAATGTTTGTGGCCGATGCCGACATTTCTCTTGCCTGCAGCAAAGCGTGGCCCGTTCCAGAGGGGATGGACTGTTCGACATACACGACACGTTTACCCAGAGCACGCTCAACAGCGTCAGAGGCCGCCCTAACGACCACAACCGTATCCACAATACCTACCCCGGCAATGGCGTCTACGACCAGAACAACCATCTCTTTGCCACAGATGCGGTGAAGTACCTTGGGCACGCGGGATCTCATGCGGGTACCCATTCCCGCAGCCAGCACGACGGCGGCCAGATTATCCATAGCTCCTTAAATAGATAAACGCCCTACGCATGCACACATGATCCACGCGTCGGGCGCCATTTCCTAGTCGATATTCCGTTTCGGACGTCCAATTGTAAGGCAATGCTACCAGTGCGCAAGATACGATGTCAAGGCAAAGGTGGATTCTCAAATCAGTTAGATTGATCGCCCCTTACTTCAAATACCATGTGAGGTTATGGGCACATGCGACTTTAGGGCGATGTACTATCCCGCTTACCGCATATTTGTACCTGTGATAAACTGAACCGAGTCATGTCTTAGCGCAGTCGACAAGCTTCCAATATCTACGGGAAATGGTGAAACGGTGAACTGGTTTGACTTCCTCTTGCTAGCCGTTTTGGTGGGGGGTATCCTGTATGGGCTGAAAACCGGACTGATCAAAGCCGCTTTCGTCACCTTGGGCGGGTACGCCGGTTGGCTTATCGCGGGGCGGTTTGGAGGTCTCCTAGGCAGTCTATTCGATGGTTCACTTAGGACCGAGACCCTCGTTTCGGTCGTTTCCTACGCCATTATCATCGTTCTCACCCTGATCGTAGCGAGCATCGCCGCAAAGATCGTTAAGCCGTTGCTGGCGGTCTTCACTCTTGGTATATCGGGCATGGTAGACAAGCTCGGAGGCCTAGTCCTAGGGCTTTTAATCGGTGTTTCCATAGTGGGGGCCCTCGTCATAGGTACCGCCCGGTTAACATATAACTTTGACACTTCCAGTCTAACCGATACCCTCCCCGGGCAAGTGTCCAGTCGTGTGGTACAAATCGAAGGGCAAATCGCCTATGTAGAGGAGGTCAAAGAGAGCCTAGAGACCACTCTCAGCCAGTCTCAGTTCATTCCCACCTTCGTCAGTGTCGTCGACTCGTTGCCCGGCCACTCCCTCGGGTTGATCCCCGCAGACTTTATGGTAGCTCTGGACATCCTCAAGGTTGAGATAGACAAAATAGATACAAAGTAAGGAGCCCCCGACCCCGCCAGCGATGTTGACCAACCCATCCGTTCTCGTCCTAAATCAGAATTACCAGCCGTTTAACATGTGTAACGCACGAAGGGCCTTTGTCTTGCTGGGGCTGGGGAAAGCGGAGCTGATGGCCAATGGACGGGGCAACATCCGCAGCGTATCTATGATCTTCCCTCTACCGTCAGTGATTCGTCTCGTATATATGGTAAACCGTCCCTTATTACGACTACGGTTATCACGGCGAGCCATTTTCTTGAGAGACAAATACACCTGCCAGTATTGCGGAACACAGTCCAAGGCCCTGACCCTCGATCACATCGTTCCACTGTCACGAGGCGGTACCCACGTATGGAACAACATCGTCGGCGCATGTGTCCCGTGTAATCACCACAAGGGAGGCTTAAGCCTCACCGAAGCCAGTATGAAACTTCGACGACAACCAGGCCCACCTCAACCCGATCCCTTCGCACTATTCCGAGAGCAGACTATACTAGAGGAGTGGCGACCATTCATACCGTGGAAGATCTAGGAAGGGACACATTTTCGGGGTGTCACAGGCAAGGTCTACTCGCTACCCGCATCCACCACCCTTGTTATGATCGGCGCGAGCGGTCCCAGTACCTCAGAATAAAATAGTTGGCCGGGCCCGATTGCGACCACGCCCTCCTGCACACCAGCTTCGGTGTCAACAGTCACTCGGTCTCCTGGCATGAGCATTTCGCCACGAGGGTCGAAGTACAGAACCCTGCCTATTGGGCTCAGTCTAATCCCTACGACACTGGTAGTTGGACGACTTTCAGTCTGTTCCAAGGTTTTCTCCATTCATATGAGTGAAATCCCAGACCGCCCACGCCCACTAACAACACAGCGTACAAATCAGCGCGGCGATGGTAAGGATAAAAAAAGCTGTTCGATGGCGAGTCGCGAATTGACATTCCGCTCCAGGAACAAGACTGTCTCGCTGATAGCAGCTATCGTACTGGCGATCTGAACTGCGGTCAATTTTGAGGCAGTCGCTCGCATCGGCTCCAGCCTGGAGATATGAGTGATCAACTCGGGCGTATCCGCCTTTATCAGCATGAGGTCTCTCCACCAGTCGAGCCACAGGTCCAACTCTCGACGACCGGTCTCACGGTTCCGGTCGAAAATCGATGCGATATCTGCGGCATGGACGAATCGATCCTCGACGCTCTCCTCAACTATCTCCTCCATCTCTATGAGTTTATTGAACAGATTCTCTAATATCCCAGGATCTTCAGCGGCACGGAACGCCCAGCCCGGTCGGCCACGTGCGATCCGCGCAATCTGATCTGCGGTGGCCGTATCTAGATTGTGGAGGCGTATCAGGGCATCCACAATGGTCGCACCAGGAACCCTGTTCAATTCCAGCAGTTGGCATCTCGACGAGAGGGTAGTCGCCACAGTAGCAGTATCGGGTGCAAGCAATACCAGGACGACTTGTTCAGGGGGCTCCTCAAGTGTTTTGAGCAGCCCATTTGCCGCATCCTCACTCAGATACTCCGATTCATCGAATATAATCACTCTGTTTGCACCTTCGAAAGGTGCAAGGCTGATCTCTCGCTGCATCTCGCGTATCTGATCTATAGAGATCATCACTCCCTTATCAATACCAACTACTTTCACATCGGTGTGCAGACCACGGAAGACGCGGTCACACTGGGTACACTCGCGGCAGGGCCTATCCTGCCCGGTGCAATTGAGGGCGCTGGCTAGGTCCATCGCTAGAGTCATCTTGCCCAGATGGCGCGGACCAGTGATCATATAAGCATGGGCTATTCGGCCCTCATCGAGGCTGCTTCGGAGCAGGGCCACTATGCTATCGTGGCCGATGGTATTCCACATTACCGCCTCCTTGGCCCGTCACTCGACGTTGAATCATCGATTGGAGGCGGGCAGCGACTTTATAGTCGGTTTCTACCAACCCCGTTATTGGTCATAAAGAAAAGTAAGAATCCTCATTTAGTTTCTGGAATACACTCTAAGACTCCCGGTATAAGAACCCTACCCCTTTCAACACCCGGGGATCAAAGATAGTCTTGGAGCTTGATCCCACGGTCCGGGGGCCAACATAGGATACTTACCGACAAAAACGACGGCGATCTCTTCTCGGAGACCTTTTAAGTGACATCTCACACATGATAGAGCCTATCGAACCACCATTATGCAACTTATGTATCCGCTTCCACATCTGCCCGGCAGTACCCTGGGAATAAGACCGCACCACAGCGCACACAAGAACGGCTGTGCATAATCGCAGTGCCACTTAGCGATTTCTGTAAGTGGCCAGGTTCGTTGGAGTTTCCCACAGCCTGATCTCGGAGAGGGGCATACCCAACTCATTCACCTTCTCGAAGATATGCCGGGCCATGTTCTCGGCGGTTGGATTTTCGTCCATCAGATATAAAGGTTCACCACTCTCGGCAAGTAGTGGTACCACAGAGTCAAGTCTGGAGAGCACCATACGATGGTCGATGTGTTCATCTACCCAGCCCTTCACCACATCACGTACCTTACCGAAGTCCATCACCATCCCCATCGTATCCAGCGCTTCCGCATCGACATCCACCTCCAACAGCCCGTTATGACCATGCAGGTAACGACACTTCCCGACATAGCCCAGCAATCGATGCCCATAGCAGAACTCTATAACTTTGGTTATCTGGTGGAGCGGCACAAATCACCTCTATCTGACAACCATCCAACTCTCACTTCTACACCCACAATTCTACCACGGTGCTGCGCAGATCAAGGAAATGGAGCGCGGCACTGCCCTTTATAAATGTACTTAGACGGAGATAGGTAACGGGTGTTTACTCGCGTGGAGTACAGAGGGACTACGCCCCCCTGCAGGGAGTCTGCGAGTATCCTTCACACATATATATTTATCTATTTATTGGGTGGCGGATTGTATTCCATGAATTGGAATGACATACGCCTAAGCGGAAATTTTGCCCATCCGTACGGATGATCAAGAGTGCAGGACCCCACAATCTGGCAGAAGATCTATATCAGTAGTCGAACGATCGCTGAAGGTTGGCACACACGAACCGAGACGTCATATAGCAAATTCTTCTATATAATTTTGCAATCGCAACCAATGTGGTGTAGTACCAGCCTGTCTGCGCCTCGAAGTGCCTGAACCGCCGTAATGTAACGTTCTTTAACAGCGCAAATTTAGCAAAGTCGCCTGGGTGCTATGTCTGTAAACACTGCATATCAGATGAGCTAGCCGGTAAAGAATCCTGGTACGTCGGTGTCCCTAGCCAGCCACGTCCCAGGCCATCATGTCCCCATACGTCTCGCGCCGCCTAATTAACCTCGGGATGCCGTCCTTGACCATGACAATTGCCGGCCTGGGATTCAAGTTATAATTACTAGCCATAGACGGCGCATATGCCCCCGCCGCAGGTATCGCGACCAAGTCACCAGGCTCCAACACTGGCATCGCCACATCCTTGACCAAAATATCTCCAGACTCGCAGTACTTGCCCGCCAGTGTTACGGTCTCCACGGGCGGGTCGGACATGCGGTTTGCTACCACCGCCTCATAGTGCGAGTCATACAGAGCAGGGCGTATATTGTCCCCCATACCTCCATCTAGCGACACGTAGGTACGTACCGTAGGGATGTTTTTGATTGCACCGACGGTGTAGAGGGCAACACCGGCACGCCCAATGATGGAGCGACCCGGTTCCACAGTGAGAACAGGCTCGCCGAATCCCAGTCTGGAGCAATTGGACCTGGTCGCATTGACGATCACCTCGGCATACGAGGACACGGGCGGAGGTAGCTGATCCCGCATATACCCTATGGCGAATCCACCACCAGGACTAAACTCCCTTAGATTAAGGCCTTCGTCTATGAACCCCGCAAGGAAGGTGAGTACAGTGTCAATGGCGATGGAGTAGGGCTCCAGCTCGAAAATGGGCGAGCCCAGATGAAAGTGGATGCCTACCAAGTCCAGATTGGGCGCCGCAATAATCTGCCTGATAGCAATGGAGGCGTCACCGGTCTCAATAGATATCCCAAATTTACTGTCAAGGATGCCGGTAGTCGTCTTCGCGTGTGTGTGAGGGTCAATTCCAGGCGAGACTCGCAGTAGGATTTCCTGGGTCATACCGCGAGCACCGGCCAGTGCGTTCAACGTCTCGATCTCCAAGAATCCATCCACAACTATCCTGCCAATCCCATGATCGAGAGCCATCTCCAGTTCTGCCAGGCTCTTGTTATTGCCATGGAAGTAGATGTCTTGTGCCGGGACTCTTGCAGCCATCGCTACGGCTAGTTCTCCACCAGAGACCACGTCGAGTCCGAGTCCTTCTTCGTGAAGCAGCCTTGCCAGCGCGAGTCCAATGTAGGCTTTGGAGGCATAGAGTATCTTGGTAGACGAGTAGCGGTCTTTAAATTCATGGACGAACTCGCTGCACACTGCCCTAAGAGTGGCCTCGTCAAATACGTATAGTGGTGTACCGAACTCTGCCGCAAGATTTGGGGCATCACAGCCTCCAATTGTCAGGTGGTCACCAGGACCTATATCAGTGGTCATCGGGAAGATTTCTGAGGTCTCAAATGTCATGTTCTTCTCCAGTTCAAGGCGTCTGGTTCTCTAGCCCAATATTCTACCATCCCGCAGGCAACCGATCCGATTTCCTGAGGCTGCGGTGGCATGTCACAAAAATGTCGTCAATTAAATTCCCTCTTTTCCCCCATGGTCTAGTTAACAATTGGATAACCAGAATTTCAGAGCAACTAGACCATATCACCCTAAGCAAATGTCGGAGTTATCCGGATGTGGAATCGCGTGATTCCAACCCCAAATACTTCGACTAGGACTTCCTCAATAAGGTTCCTGCCCCTCCACACACACTTGTTCATACCTTGCCCCCTCACACTACTCTCAGATGCTAAAACGAAATAGGAGGCGCTCGGTTCTGGTTGTTGCCATAACTTTGACTTTCGGCAAAAAGGCTATCTCATAATGTAGTGCAAGAGGTTATATAGAATTACATTTCGGAAATAGTGGTGGATTCTTCAGTGTGTCTACTTTGATCTTAGGCCGTTTCGATTTCGTCCTCGATTACACTGCCAGCTTCGTTTATTCGAAACGCCCTGAGCTGCGGGACACCCTTCTTCTCAAGAGACACTAGCACATAGTGAATATCTAGATAGCCACTCTGGAGCGCCATCCGCACATCAGTCCCGGAAGGGTAAGCCGGCGAGTGGGTATGCGAATGGTAAAACGCGACAAATTCTATCCCACTCCGCTCCGAATTCAGATCTGCGTTCAAGAACTCCTGAGGATCCATCAGATACCGATAAGGGCTCTTTGCAGTGTTTGTAATCCGATACAGTTTCTGAACCGTCCCATTCATACCAGATAAGATCCCACAACACTCATTCGGATCCTCCTCAGTCGAGTGGGCAATCATCTCGTTGACAAATCTCTTGTCTATTCGTAGCAACAACTTTCTCCAGTTGACGGATATATGTAACGAGCGGCGGGCGTTGCGTATATTAAGTGCCGGGATCCGACTTACGCTCCAGTGCCCCATCCTCCAAGGCCCCACACGCCTCAACCACCATGTCGACAGCGTAATCCATATCGATGTCGCTGGTGTTGATAACCATGTGGTAGAGCTCAGGGGCGTCAGGATCATCAATGCCAAAGTAGCGCTTGAAATAGTAGGCACGAGCTAGATCTCGTTCTCTCACCGTCTTCTCGGCCTGCGCCCTATCTATCCCATAACGGTCCATGATGACTCCGATCCGGTCCTCAATGCGTGCCACGGTACCTACCCGCAGTACATTGGACATGGATCGCAGAATAATCGCGCCACCACGACCAACGATTACCACGTTATCACCCTCAGCAAGTTGGCGTATGATGTTGCGCATCGACAGTATGTACTTTTCGTCCTCCAGTTCATGGCCTCTAGTAATCGTCGGTTGGGGAATCTCCTCGAACTCTTGCGTGAGAAAGGCCATGGCACTGGGGCCAAAGTAGGGATCACCCCCCATACCAATGGCGGACGATCTGTCCAAAGTCCGCTGTAACAGACGAGAGAAGCGCTCTCCTCTCGTCGGTGGACGCTGCTCTCGCTGGTGCAATGCCTCGACGGTCGCACCAACATGCTGCGCTGCGTTGGTGAGAATTAGCCGATCCACATAATCGGCGTCAAGCCGTTTGGCCAACTTCGGACCAAGAAGTCGGCCTCCTCCTCCGGTAAGGCCACCCAGCGTAATTACGGCCATATGCCACCTCCTTCAAAAGAATGCTGGAACCCCTTCTAAGTGTCATTTTCACACTCTTATTCTAGGAGTTCACATAAGACCACATCAAGAATAAATTCGTGTTTCTGAAGAACCCATTCTCCACCGGTACCTGAGAGGTTGGGCAATACCTCACCCAACTCCCAAAACACACGTATCCCCACGGTTAGTATTGTAGTAGTGCGAATAGGTCATGACTCCCCAAGCGCTGTCTGCCTTCCAATGCTGTGAGTTCAATCAGGACGGCGAATCCGGCAACTACCCCTCCGGCTCTCCCCACAAGCGCGGCACAGGCTGTCAACGTGCCGCCGGTTGCCAGTAAATCGTCCACTACCAGTACCCTTGAGTTAGGACGAATAGCATCCACGTGGACTTCGATAGTGGACTCTCCGTACTCCATGGCATAGGTTATAGATATGGTCTGGGGCGGCAACTTCCCTGCCTTCCTGAGAAGGACCAATGGCTTACCCAGGCACAGAGCCAACGGCGCAGCCACTATGAATCCGCGTGCGTCCACGCCGGCGACCACATCGATGGTCTCGTCGCCATACCACTTAGCGAACCGGTCGATGGCGACTGCGAAAGCTTCGGGGTTCCCCAATAGTGGCGTGATATCTCGGAACAAGATTCCCGGTTCAGGAAAATCCGGAATGTCTTTGATGTAACGTCTCAAGTCCATTATTTTACTCCGACTTAGTACACCAAGGGCATCTGGACTCGCGATTTCAGTTGCTCCTCCGGCGACCGGTTGGAGGGATTACGGCGATAGCCACTCAATGGCAAGTACTCGTATACCTCGGGGTTGTGGGCAATGAAGGACTCAGTGTAGGTAACCCTGCTGTGGATCGCCGATAGTCTGCAAGTGACGTGACATCCCGGTGGTGGCAGAGAGTATCATGACCCTGTCACCCCTCTCGACGTGTTTGGCCATCGTCCCATCGGCGTATAGGATGGCATCTTTTGGATGGATTCCTATGTTCAATATGCTGAGGGGGTTTGACATTTTTCGATGGTCTCCTACATTGCCTTACGTGGACTTCGTACACGGCCAATATTACCTTCCCCGAAAGTTGCGCCAATAATACCTTCGACTATGCGATAAGTACAGCTTTTTAATCTACCCCGACTACGGTACCTGGTATGAGCGCAGCAAGGGGACCGATGCCCTGCTATTCCCGCCGAACAGTGAAAGTCCCGATGGGTGCACTACCCGAGAAGTCGAAGACCCTTGTCCCTCCCTCGCTCGCCACGTGGGCCAGCGCAGCTCCTATCCCGCCAATCCTCGAAATGTGGGACTCTACCAGGTCGAGGGTAGACCCAACCATCACAGCTGCGTCAATGGCGTTTCCACCATCAGCCAGGATGCCCAGGCCAGGCACCGAAGCAAGCGCGTGGGCCGAGGCCACCACACCATTGAGGGCCATTACAACGAGGCGTCTCGCGGAAGGACGGTCGTGCTAATTCTGACATCCCATCATCCCTTCAATAGACTCAGTGGTCCCACTCCAAGATCACCCCCAGTGCCGAAGTCAGGTCCTTGTACAGCATATGGTAGGCATCTGGTGTGTCCTGCCAGGGCATGCGATGAGTGATGAGCGGATCGACCCGTATCCTCCCGTCCATCAGCATATCGGCGGTGTCCGTCAAGTCTCGCGTATTGGGACCTCCGGGCGATTTCCAGAAACCGAAAATGATCTGCTTGCCCTGCATGACACTCGAATCTAAGGGTAGCAGGCCAGACCCCCGAACACCGTCGCCAGCCTGGTACTTAGCAATCATGTGGATCGTCCCATCATTCTTAATCATTCGCTGCGCTTGTTCGAAGGATTTGATGCCCGACGTGCCACCTACGCACTCTACCAATACATCGGCGCCACGCCCTCTAGTCAAGTCCATAATTGCCTCAACCGAGTCGGTTTCTGAGACATTGATCACCTCGTCTGCACCGCACTCACGTGCTATCCGGCAACGAAGCTCCGTGGCATCCACCACTATGACTTTACCAGGTTGACGATCCCTCACTGCCTGTGCATAGAGGTTGCCCACAAGACCCTGCCCGAGGACGACTACCGTATCGCCCGGGTTGATGGGAGTAGATCGGCTCCATGCAACGCCTCCTGCGGCCAGGGCCATAAATGTTGCCGAGTCGTAGCTCAAGCCCTCTGGAATCGGGAACACGGCCAAGCCGTCCGTTGCCGTCTTAGTCACAAACTGGGCGTGGGGCGCGAGTACCTTAACCCTCTGCCCAACCGTGATACCTTTGACTGTATCACCCGTCTCGACCACCTCTCCGGCATCTGAATATCCCATGATTCTCGCAGGCATAGCCTCCTCCTTAACGTACCGAGCGAATAGCTCCGACCCGCGGCTGATAAGACTGCGGTGGACCCTGACCAGAACCTCGTCTGGCCCAGGGATCGGCACGTTAGTCTCGACCATCTGGACGTTACCGAAGCCGGCTAGTTTCTCGAGACGCTGCATCTTTGCCAATTGTGTATCCTCTCGTATTTTGCTCATGTATTTCATCCCTTGAAAGGAGCCTACGTATACTAGCATCGCAGATCGGTTCTCGACGATTGACTGTGCTCAGGGCCGGTGGTATCTTCAGCCAGTCATAAACACCATTATCATAGGAGTCCATATGAGCGCAGCAGCGAACAATATGGGAGGAGGCGGAAACCCGTTAAGGGCAGTCTGCATCGGGCTGCAGCACGGCCACATGGGTACTATCGGCCCAGTAAAACCCGGCTGGATCCACACTTTTAGGCAACTTGCAGGGGTCAAGATAGTCGCCTATTGCGAAGACATTTTGACCGACAGGCTCGCCGAGGCGGCGGAATACGATCCTGAGGCATCGGTGTACACCTCCGTCGATGACCTACTCGAAAAGCAAGATTTCGATTTCGCCTTCATCGCGCTCCCTGCCAACGAAATCCCAGGTGTAGGGATCAAGCTGGCCGAAGCCGGTAAACACTTTTTCATGGAGAAGCAGTTCGCGCGAAGGGCCGCAGACATGGTGGAGATGGTTCAAGCGGTGCGCAAGGCGGGCGTCACAGTAATGCCTGCCTACCCACACCGATTCAATCCAGTTGCTCAGGACCTAAAACGTCTGATAGACCTGGGCATCTTTGGCCGTCCCCTAGACCTCGAGGTTCGCATGATTACCGGTCAGGTACGCCCCGATGGTCGTGACCCTAGTGGGTTCATGTATACCAACAAGCAGGAAGGAGGCGGGATCCAGCACATGCTCGGCGGCCACTACCTAGAGGTGATGCGGTTTCTGATGGGCTGCGAGGTCAAAACTGTCATGGCCATGAACGGTCGTCAGGTTGGGTACATCGAGGAGCCCCTCGAAGATATTTCCCTCGCTATATTCGAGTTCGAGAATGGCGCATACGGCTCCATGCACGCCGGATACCTAGGAAGGTTGAAGGGCAGCAGTGACAACGCCATGGTGTATCGAGGGCTTGAAGGAGAGGCCAACTGGACTCCGATGGGTGACCCTCACCTTGAAGTGAAGAGTGCCGCCCCCGAGTGGGCCACATCTCCAGTCCGTTCCTTCGACTACGAGTTCGCGCCGGGCCCTCCTGGATACGCAACCCATATCTGGATGCTGCAATGGATCCAGGGCTATGTCGACGCATTACGGGAAGGTCGTGAGGCGCCCCTGACCGTGGAGGACGGGCTACACACACTGCAGCTGATCGACGCCATCTACGAATCGGGCCGCACGGGCGCCGCAGTGGACGTTAAGTACGGAATCTAGTAGAACAAGCGAGAACAACGGCCTGTATGGAGTCCAACAATGCCGGCAGATAGAATCAAGGTCGGCTTCATAGGTTGCGGCGGGATCGCCCGCTCACTATACACAGGCATCTACGCGGCGCTGCCCGAGCTGGCCCAGGTCGTGGCAGTTGCCGACCTTGTTGACGACCTGGCCGAAAATCGCCGTCAGGTCCTGAAGGACGCCTATCGGTCCACCGCATATGGCGCCCGCGCCGCTGCGGACCTGGCCCTGACCGACGAAGACAAGGACGCGGCCCTGCGCAAGGCATGGGCCGCAGAGTCTGCGGCGATGTACAACATCCGCAAGTACGGCAACCACGAGGATTTGCTGTGCGACGACGAATTGGACATGGTTTGCGTCCTCACCCCTCCAAGTATTCGGGCCGAACCTATAGTGGCAGCAGCAGAGGCGGGAAAACATGTCTACGCGGAAGGGCCCTTAGCAAAAAGCATCGAGGAATCTGACGACATAGTAGCCGCCATCAAAAAAGCGGGCGTGAAGTTCCACTCCCAGGTGATTGACCGGTACCCACGCGGCATGGTGGTAGCCCACCATGCCGTCCAGCGCGGACTCCTTGGGAAGATCGGCAGTGCCAACGTAGAGATGAACACTTACCGGGGACAAGCTTACTACGGCCCGGTCGACGAGTCCGGAGATGGCTTCCTCCCAAGAAAGTGGCATGGGACCTGGGAGGGCGAGGGCGGAGGTGCCGTCTTCCACCACGGTAGATATATCATAGATCCGTTCCTCTGGGTCGTGGGTTCCCGTGTCGAAGAGGTATTCGCTTACTCGGGACCGATGCTCAGGACCATCGAACACGACAGCCTGACCCAGGCCGTCGTCAAGTTCGAGAACGGCGCAACTGGCACCATGCTCGCTACGTTGGTCAGCCACCTCGGCGGAAGCGTTCCAGGGCTCAGGGGGCGCATCACATTGCTCGGAAACGACGCCGCGATCGAGATTGATCAGGAGTACTCATTGCTTGAACAGGTGTATTCAGATTTGGTAGTGGCCTCACAGGATAACCCCAGAGCAACGGAAGCCATACAGACACTGCAAGCTGAGCTTGAGGACTATCCAGAATGCGTCACCCAGACAGACCAAACCCGCATCTTCTTGGAGAGCATTATCAACGACACGGAGCCCCTCGTTCCCATCGAGGTCCCATACCACCATGTCGAGGTAACGAGGGCGATCTACCAATCCGCCTTCGAGGGCGCCCCAGTCACTCTGCCTCTGAGTAAGGAGAGCCCGTTCCATAGCTTTGAGGGCAGGCTATCCGGCAATGCGGCGACGAGCCAGACTAGATTCTCCAGCGGTCATCCCTTTCGATCCGGCTGACTAGCCTAGTCGGCATGACGGCGCTGTAAACCGGCACACCTAGCCAGCGAACTCCGAGGTGCCAGCCTCTCGACCAAAAGAATCCGGACATAACGCTTCTAGTAAAAAGATAGGGGAGCGCCTTTGCATACACTCTTGATTAGCAGGGTGACCTCATGGTGAAGAACACGCGCAGTCCAACTTCACCGGAGACGAGATTGTCGTGATACGTGAGGAATCGGGATGACAGCACTCGAAGTAACTAACGACGTTAACTCGACGCAACGTACTTGGAGGGACATTTGACCATAACTGTATGGCTCTCAAATATCCCCTCTGGAGTGTAAGATCCTTCCATAATTATTTCTGAGTGCTCGTTAAAGAACATATCGGGGACCACACCTTCATGGACCGCAGTCAGGGACTCCGTCCCATCAGTTATCACGAAAGAGGCCAGGATAGAGTCTGACTTTCGTTCAAAAGAGCCTTGCACTAGCTTGCCGCTGACCCGAACCGAACGCCCTTCTTCAGTCGCTCCAATGGCCTGTAGCTCCCCGACCGTCAAGTAATACACGGTGGCGCTCTGGAAAGCCTGGAAGACGAAGTAGCCGAGAGCGATTACCAGCACCGCAACGCCGATGAACACCTTCACTCGGTGAGCTATGAGCGCACCTTCGACAGGTGCAGTTGTAAAATCGTCTGGAGCCATTGCGCCCTTAACCATCGTCCTAATCTTTCTCCTCCCGACGTCTACTCTACTCGTCCGGGTTCTGCGTTAAATTCTTTGTCAGCGATGGCCGCCTTGAGCGCATAAATCTCTCTTTGCATCTCCCGCTGGCGTCTCGACATGGCGAATGTGTATACAAAGAAACCGCCCCACGTAATTATATATACGGCGAATAGGAACGGAAGGTTCGCCTCTGAGTCGACGCCGTGCTCCTCAGCAAGAACCACCGACTGGGACATCTCCGTATTCACCTCGTCGGACGCGAACACCGTCCCGTCCCAACAAAACACCAGCACGCCGAGGGCCAGGGCGGCTGTGATAATGTGAATCCTGCGAATGTTAACTAATATATTGGTATAAGACATCGATCGCCGTCTCCGAACGCTTGAGAGAGTATCTTTCGATCAGCACATAACCTGTAAGAACACTGAATGTGACCATCGAGACTAGCAATACCAAAGCCATACTGGGGATCAGTGAACCCGATGCCGCAGGCCCGACCAGCAAACTGGGATGATGTGAACGCCAAAGCTCCGTCGCATAGTAAATTATTGGGGCGTTGACTGCACCCATCAATGCGATTACGGCACAATAACGGGCACCCTGCGAGCCCTTGGGGCCGTAGGCCCGCAGCATCAGGTATCCAGAATAAATGAACCAGAGCAACAACGTCAGCGTCAACTTCGGATCCCAGGCCCACCAAACTCCCCAGACCGGCTTTGCCCAGGTGGCGCCAGTGACAATTGTGAGAGTGGCAAGTAAAGTCCCCAACTCCGCCGCCGAATATGCCAGATCGTCCGACTTCTGCCCTCTGGTGATCAGGTGGATTATGCTCGCAACAGCCACCACTATGATCGACGACAGAGCCAGGATTGATACAGGGACGTGGAAGTAGAAAATGCGCTGAGAGACACCCAAATTGCTCTCAGTCGGCACCCAAAAGAACACCATCCAGAGGGTTAATGCCATCAACGCCGCACTCGCTATGAGCAATCCGTCCCTAATCATTGAGTTGGATTGGCCCCGGGAGGTCGACGCACGGACGCGGCGAGAGGTACCTGTACCATGTGTGCAATCTATCACAAATACCCCGTTCCCGCCACCCTGAACCACCAGCACTACCAGTTTGTAAATGCCCCATCATTGCGGCGCAAAAGCGGCGGCCAGCCACCCTGCGATGCTGGACGGGATTCGGCGATCGACTCGTCCATCTCGACGCCTAGGCCCGGACTGTCGGGGGCGAACGCGTAACCATCGCGCCACTCAATCTGTTCTGGGAACAGATCCATGTCGACGGTGCCGGGCTGCCTTGGCATCTCTTGTACGCCCACGTTGGTCGTGGCCATGCATAAGGCAACACACGCCGCCGCGCTGATCGGTCCCAGGGGATTATGAGGCGCAATATCAATAAAGTGAGTCTCGCACCAGTGGGCGATTTTCAGCGCCTCGGTGAACCCACCGACGTTGCACAGATCGATACGCGCATAGTTGATCAATTCCTCCTCGACGACTTCTCGAAAGGCCCACTTGCTTGACCACTGCTCCCCGGCCGCGATAGGAAGTCGGACCTGCCGAGCCAAGGTCCGGTAACTACCCGCGTTCTCGGCTCGTAGTGGGTCCTCAATAAAGAAGGGTTTATACGGCTCCAAGTCCCTGCACATAGACACGACGTGGGCAGTATCCAGCCGGGTATGTACGTCGAAGCATATCTGTATATCGGGTCCAACCGCCTCTCGTACACGAGCCATCTGCTCCTCGGCAATTCGCATCGACTCAACCGGCTCCAGCAGCGCGTGGCCTCGCGCCTCGAATACACCGCTGGTCTCCGGTTGGCCCCAGCGCACAAACTTCCATCCCTCGTCGACCCGTGCCATGCAATTCTCGACCAGGGCCTCGGTCGTGGCGCCCTGGCAATGGGGATAGCAGACAACCTTGTCGCGGACAGGGCCACCCAGCAATTTATAGACAGGCACATTCAGCGCCTTGCCCTTGATATCCCAAAGGGCGATATCAATGGCGCTTATGGCGCATGAGTATACGCCGTCCGCGGGGAAAAAGGAGCCGCGGAACATATGCTGCCACAATCGTTCGGTACCGAAGGGATCCTCCCCGACGACAATCTCCGAAAGACGCTCGACCGCCTTCTCAATGGAACTGCCCCAAAAACGGATACCAGCTTCACCGAGCCCGTGAATTCCGGCGTCCGTCTCGACTCGGACGACCAGGTAGCCAAATGGGCCGTCACCCTGGACATGGTAGGTCTTCAGCCGAGTGATTTTCATAGACAACTCCCCTTTGCACGCCGTGATTCTCAATCACTAGTCCACGATAGGCGACGCTTAGATGGAGGTCAAGAGCCGTGCTCGCTATCGTTATGTTGAATTTGGATCAACATATCAATGGTTCAAGCACGACTTGAAAGTGCGTGGAAGTCTACCTTATTGAACCCACTAGTCTAAATCGGGATTTTGGGCCCTCTAATATCGACACTCTCAATCATGCTGCACTGCAAATCCATTTCATACCAAGGAGAACCCGGACGAAGCATCTGGAGCGGGGTCACCCGCCT
>CAYLLU010000046.1:6256-17027 GCA_964384845.1 uncultured Dehalococcoidia bacterium | reverse complement strand
GTGTCTAGGGAATTGACCAGATCTTCGATTAGCCGGAGGGTGGAACTGGTGCACTCGGATGCGGGGAACTTTCCTAGTACTAGGCCGGGTCTACCGCGTTGGTCGGGTGTATCGGAGATTCTCATTTGCCATTCTTTCCCATTGGCTAGGGCCGTCAACACGCCGCGTTCGCACACTGCCTCCCATTCGGTGCGGCGGCCGGAGTTGAGGGCATATGCGGTGACGCCGTTTTCGAATTGGATCATGCCATGCCCTATGGGGTCGAGCACTAATCGGTCACCCTGGATAGCATCGGCGCCGTTCTGCAGGTGGCCTTGAACCCATTTTGCAGGGACGTCGTTATTGAGACGGATCACTAGATCAAAACTATGACTGGCTCCGTTGAAGAGCGAGTTGGTGTCGTGTATGATGAGGGACTGGAGAATGCCTAACTCCCCACTATCTATGACGGCCTTCATCGTGTCGAAGCCTGGGTCCCAGCGACGGTTAGTGCCAAGATTGAAATACACACCGTTGCGCTCGCATACCTCAACCATCGAGTCCACCTCCGCCATCGATGCGGCCATGGCCTTTTCGGCGTAGATGGCCCTAACTCCATGGTTTGCGGCGTATACTACGATTTCGGCACGTTGCTCTGGCTGAGTGGCTACACTGACTATGTCAGGTTGTACCTCTAAGATCATCTCCTTGTAATCGATATACTGGGCGTTCGCAGGTACCCCATACCGGGTTCCGACCTGTTCCATGACATCTGTACGAAGGTCCGAGCAAGCCACCATATTCGTCCGGTAGCAGGCTTCATAACCCGCGGCGTGGGAATAGGCTCCGCGCCCTGCGAACACTTCGTTGTCGATGAACGCCCCCATGCGACTGCAACCGATCAATGCTGATCGATATGTTGTCAAATTACCTTCAATCACAATGACTCTCTCTCAAAAATTGGGTGGGAGGGTGATGGTTTTGAGAGGTACTCTCCATACTCCACCACATGAATGTATCTCATCTGAAAGTACCCCTGGGGCCATTACATCTACGTGGGGGTCCTAGCACTCGTTTTTTCAGTGCGTGGAGGGGGAAGCTTTAGAAGATCTCCCATATCGCTGCCGGCTCCTTTGGGCCCTCTTGGACGCATTCACCAAAAAGGTCTATCGCTTATAGAGGCCCATCAGAGTAGCCTTTTCAATAGTGTTAAAGTTCAGCATGAATCCTACAACTGCGGCAGAGGTATCAGGGTTCACGGACAACGACTCTACTGAAAGAGAGAACAGTGTAAATATATAGCGGTGAGGATGGTCTCCTACAGGTGGGCAAGGGCCACCGTAGCCGGGTTGCCCAAAGTCTGTTCTAGTTTCCATTGCTGTATTGGGCAAGCTATTAGCGCTCTCTGATATTGAAACAGCGTCCGGGGGAATATTTACTATAATCCAGTGCCAAAAACCGCTGCCAGTCGGAGCATCTGGGTCGTAGCAGGTTAAAGCGAGGGACTTTGTTCCATCAGGGACACCTTCCCAGTGAAGCTCAGGGGATAAATTAGTGCCATTACAACCAAAACCAAACTCTGAACTGAGACTGTGCTTATCAGAAAGGTAGTCTCCATCGTTAAAATTGTTGCTACTTAGTGTCAGTGCCATTGCTAAAGTCAATCTCCTATGAAGTCTAAATATATGCTGTATGGAGAGTTTAACATCAATCTAGACCTCAACTTACCATCCCATATGCGGCTTTCTCTGAGGCAATATATTTTAGGAGGACAGGGGGAGAGTAGTGACGCTTAGATGAGAGGTGATGAAGTGAACATATCCAGTGTATTGCCTCCACACATTAGTAGTGAACTCTCAGGAGTTGGTCGATTCGGGTAATGTATACCTAACATTATCAAACTATGACATGGTACGGAGAGGTTTTTTCAGGGGCAGACCAAAACAGCGACTATACAATTCTGACACAGAAGTCTTCGGGGAGGCGACCCTTATTGGTACAGCGACGATGGTAGACGACGATGCACCGTGAGACTGGTGAAATGATCGACAGCCAAGAACTGCCAGGATAATCATATGCTAGGACACCTGTCGTTTGGTGTGTCAGGCCGGATCTACCCCGTCTCAGGAGGTCGACCGAGTGCTGAGCAATGGAAGTAATGCTCCCAGGCGATCTCGGGTTTTGGTGTGAGGACTGACTTTAACCCCAAGGTAGATTGGGCTAGAATTGGTTCGTAATCTGATGACGCTGTATCGACGAAATCTATGAGGTCTGCGGACTGAGTATGAACTGTTCAGTGGATTTAATGAGCTTGAGATGGATCGCGCGCGCCTCTAATGGGAAATATCATGGGCAATATCGTCACGTGTCCAATACCTTGGCGCTATGATGCGCCGATACCATACAGGGGTATCGTTAATGACTAGGCTATTAGTGCGATTCTTGACAGGAGTGGTGATGTTCGCTCTGTTGGCATTGGTATTGGAGTGGCCAGTTTTGACTGTTAGGGCATCGGGGCCAACGCTGGAGGCACACCAGATTACCAGCGAGTTTCCTGCAGGCTTTCGCATCAACGTACGCGCAAGTGGGGAAAATGATATTGCCTCTATGGCTGTGCGTCTTAGGGTTGGCCAGTTGACTAGTGGGACATATAACTACTTGGATTTCGGGAGTGTCGAACTAGTCGATGATTCCGACGAGAAAGTCGAGGGAAGCGGTAAATTGGTGGATGGTGAGTTCTTTTGGCGAACTGAGACTGCCTCCAACTACATTCCTCCCGGGACCATCATCAAATACACTTTCGAGATCGAGGACTCGGCTGGCCATAAGCTTGAGACGGAGACCTTCGAATTCATATACTTCGACGCACGCTTTGTCGACGATGAGGGTAATTCCAGGTGGGAGGAGGTCTTCGATGGTTCGGTGACTGTGGCCTACAAGGGTCCAGTCAAGAAGCGCGCCGAAGAAATCCTAAGGACCATTGTAGAAACCCTGGAAAAGATGGCTCCGATCATGGGTGAGGAGGCGATTGCTGAGCCCATCCGGGTCACGATGTACAACAATAACAAGGAAATGCTCGAGGCACTGCCGCCAAAGAGTGCTGCTATCAGTCGCGAGTTAATAACGGAGGGACAGGCCTTCACCGAGGTAGGCACGCTTCTAGTCTTGGGAGGTGGACGGCTTGCTCTGGGTACTGCATCGCATGAAGTGATGCACATTATCACCCACCGGGTCGGAGATAGTGTGTTCCGAAAAGTGCCCGCATGGTTGAGTGAGGGACTCTCGGAATTCGCCAACGTGGACCCTGGGTTTTCGTACGACATCGCACTAGATTTTGCCATTGAGACCGACCGCCTGCTGCCCCATGTTTATATGCCTGCCCTTCCGGGGGATCCCGAGGACGTCATAATTTTTTATGGGCAGTCTCGGAGCATCGTTAGAATGATGATATCCCAGTTCGGTCCCGAGAAAATGAAGGAGTTTATGGCAAGTCTTCAGAGCGGCAAGAACATGGACACGGCTCTGCTGACTGTGTATGGCCTTACTCGCCAGACATTGGATAATGCCTGGCGCATGGCGATTGGTGCCAAGCCTCTGGATCTGACGGAGCGAAGACAAGTGCGTCCCACTGCGGTGCCGCAGCGGGTGCCTTTACTATATAGTCTGACGCCACAGGCGCAAACAGAGGTCGTTGCTGATGCCGAAGACTTGGCGACGGTCACACCTGAGCCGACTATGACTCCAGAACCAACAGTCATCCCCGCGCCCATTACTGTACCATCGTCTACGTCAGAGCAGGAGGTAGTATTTGCCGAGAAGGACGCGGAAGTGGAGCCGACGGCATCTTCTTCCTCGGATTCCGAGCCTACGCAGACCGGATCCAGCGCATTGTGCAATCCTTCACCTTTGGGGATAGCACGTCCCCTGGACCTAGCGACTGTGGGATTTGCACTAGGTCTGGTGGGGTTGGGATTTAGAAGAAGGTTCTAGACTCCAGATAATAGTTCTTGGGTGTGCAATCAGGATCTATTATCTGGCCTTAGTTATCTGGTTCTGGGGTTAAGGACGTCGTTAAGGGCGTCTCCCATGAGATTCCAAGCCAAAACCATCAGCCACGCAACTATGCCCGGTGCCAGGAGTAACCAGGGCTCCGAACGCAGCACACTGATGTGTCCCCCTTGTAGTAGCATGACCCCCAAGCTAGGTCGTGGTGGTTGGATGCCAAGGCCGATCCAACTCAGAAAAATCTCTGTGCCCACCATACTACCCATTCCCATAGTGACGGTGACGACAATTGGGCTGATTGCGTTGGGCAATAGATGTAGGAACATGATGCGGTGGGTAGGAGCACCGATTGCCCTTGCTGACTCCACGAACTGGGTTGCTTTGAGAGTGAAGACCTGAGCTCGGAGTAGTCGTGCCGTACCGATCCAACTGAACGACACCAGCGCCACTGCGACCACTACGTAATCGACTACACCGGTTCTCACCAGTCCGTCGAGGGTCGAGTTGTCTTCGAGCCATCTAACCCACTCCAGGATACGTGGACGCAGTGTCGCTGCGATGATAAGTACCAGGAATATTTCTGGAAACGAAGATGCCATCTCCCCGGCCCGCATTATGAATCCATCGACTCGACCTCCGTAGTATCCTGAGACGAGGCCAAGAGTTAAGCCTATGACCAGAGCGCCGGTGAGAGTGGCGACCAGTGTCAACACCATTGTATTCTGGACGCCCCATAGGACCCGCGTAAAAACATCACGCCCTATCCTATCGGTTCCTGCGAAGTGGGACTCGGTGAAAAATCCGGTAATTCCATGGTCGGTGACGATGCTTGGGGGTTTTCGGATTGCAGTATAGTCCTGGTCTGCGTAGCCGTATGGAGAGATCCAGTTTGCCAGGGCGCCACCGGCGTAGAGTATAAGTAATGCGGCCATACAGGCGACTGCGATCCTTTTCCGCATTAGACGGCTTAAGGCGAGATTCAGGTGCCCTTTGTGGCTATACTGCTCATCATCGGCGGCGGTGATTAGTTCTCGGACTGACACTATGTCCCTTTAGGTACTGTATTGGATGCTGGCCAAATGTGTTCCCATGTGCTGCGTAGACGGTGAGGGACATGCGCGAGTGCTAGATGCCCTCGTAGGTGACTTGCCACCGGCACTATAAGCGAAATCGATTGTCTATCAAAAAATCTATCGATCCTCATCGTGCTCTACTGCAATGTGAAGGGTCAGCCGAAGATTCAACAGGATTAGCGAAATCGTATTGGAGACCAAGTTATTGTCACCCTTATATTTTCTCTAGTCGAAGCGTCTGAGGTAGAGGATGTCTGCAGATACTTCGTGAGTCTAACCATTTCATGGTCGACTTCTTTTCTTGCTTTTACAAGGTCTTGTAGTGTGTTTCAGTGTCTATCGGTAGCGGATACGCGGGTCGATGAACGCGTATGCCACGTCTGCTAGGAGATTGGCGAGCACGAAGGCTGCCGCACCGATCAGGGTAATCGCCATTATTACCGGGTAATCACGGTCAAACACGGAGCTGACGGCGAAACGTCCGATTCCCGGAATACCTAGGATAGTCTCGGTGATGAATGATCCGCTGATGAGTCCTGCCAGAGAGAACGCTAAGATAGTGATGATGGGGATCATCGCATTGCGTGCCACATGCCGCGAATCTACTGTCAGAGGATTCAACCCCTTGGACTTGGCGGTGCGGATAAAGTCTTGTCCCAAGACATCTAGCGTACTGGCTCGCATAAGCCGAACAAATAGGGCTATTCCCGGGACTCCCATGGTTATCGCTGGCACAAGAATCCGTGCGTCAAAGAGGCCTCCCCACCCCGAACACGGTACCCAGTGCAACTTCAGGCAGAAAACCCAGAGCAGGGCTGGTACGGACACCATGATCGGAACAGCCATTAGCACGAGAGCAATCGTCACCGTTGTCGGGTCCTGCCATCTGCCCTGTTTGTGGGCGATCATGAACCCGATGGGTAGCCCGATGCCAATGCTAACTGTCATAGCAGCAATGGCTAACTGCGCTGACACCCACATTTTTTTCAAGATAAGCCCTCTTACAGGCTGACCACGAAATCTTAGGCTTTCGCCGAAATCTCCTTGTGCGAAATTCCATATGTAGGACACATACTGGATGTGGAATGGGCGGTCCAGGCCCAGATCGTGACGCAAATTCTTAGTCACTTGGGAATCAGGATCATACCGGTTGCCCAACATGACGATGACGGGATCACCTGGCCCTAAGTGGCCCAGTGTGAATGTGATGAATGATGCCGCCACTAATAGAAAGGGAAGCCACACGAGTCGCCGAAGTATGTAGACCCACATTGACAGATCCTCACATTACGAGAACGTGCTCCCTGCACTATCACCAAGGTAACAACCTGAACCGGGAGCCCTTATATCAAGAAGGGTTCTATATTTCGGGCCCATCTTGAGTTCACTGTTCTATGGCAGTTGGATTTTTGGGAGCAGCGCCATCAAATCTTAATACGGCGGGATGGCCAATTCAGATTCTCCTAGTCTATAGTGGCCCAGACAACGGTGTGAAAGTCTCCGTCTAATCACTGATCTTGATCGCATGTAGTTTAGGCACGATCATCGGTGTCATAGTGTAACCATCGATATTGGACTTGATCAACGCGTAGCGCTCGCCTGTGAACCACAGCGGCACCCAGGCTGCGTCGTTGACAATGAGTTGCTCGGCATTGTGATATAGCTCAATACGACGCAGTACGTCTGGCTCGGTTCGAGCCTGTTCCAGAATCACATCCACTGTCTCGTTGGAGTAGGCGCCGTGGTTAATGCCACTATCACTGTGGAAAAGGATGTCGAGGAAGTCCTGGGGGTCCGGGTAATCGGCCTCCCAGCCTAGCCCGGCGAAGGCCTGGAACTTCTGGTTCTCAAGATCCTCCAAGTACGTGGCCCACTCAACCTGTTGGATCTCGACCTCGACGCCTAGGGTCTGTCTCCACATCTCCAGAATCACCTCAAGGTCGAGGCCGATTGTGCCTCCGGTCCCGGGGACCGTGACCACAATGCGTGGACGACTTTCCACGTTTGCGTAGGCTGACTCTGTCAGTAGCCGTTTTGCAAGGTCGGGATCATACGTCAGCCCATCGATATCGGTAGTGTAGCCAGGGAATCCTGGTGGCAGGATACTATAGGCAGGCTGCACTAGCTCTGACAGGACCTCCGTGGCGATCAACTCTTTGTCTACGGCGTGGTTAAGGGCCTGCCTAAATTTGATGTCGTCGAAGGGCGGCTGTGTTGTGTTGAAGCCAATGTACGAAACGCTGAAACTTGGGGGCGCTATCACAAGTTCCTGGTTGAGGGGTTCCGTGGGGTCGAGTACACGATCTAGGTCAAACAAACCCACACGGGTGATATCGATCTCGTCGTTCTCATACATCGCCATAGACTGTCCACCTGCCAGGTTCATGACTATGCTGTCTAGTAGGGCGGGCTTACGATAGTATTCATCATTGCGTTTCAGTACTATACGCTCCCCTATCCTGTATTCGGCGAGCTTGAAAGCCCCTGTGCCCACCGGGTTCTCAACCCACCAACTTCGACCACCATTCTCGACGGTTGCCTGATCGAGGACATAGGCTGTAGGGTAAGTGAGCTTAGCCAGGAAGTAGGCCTTTGGTGCGTCGATGATAATCTGCAGCGTGCGATCATCGATGACCTTGACGCCGGTGATTTCCGAGGCTTTACCCTCGATGTAGTCCATAGCACCGACGATGTCGTTCAGATAGGTGTCAGCGACGGGCGAGGCAGTCTCGGGATTGGCGGCTCTCTCCAGGGACCACTTGAAATCCGAGGCTGTGATCGACTTTCCATTGTGGAACTTTGCATTTGGGCGCAATTTGAATGTGTAGACAACCCCATCGTCGATAGTCCAACTCTCTGCAATATCTGGCACAAGGCGCAGGTCAACGTCTAAAGCCACGAGGCCGCTGAATACCTCAACAACTATTCCAGCGGACGTAGTGTCAGATGTTAGGTGAGGGTCTAGGGTCGGCG
Organism: uncultured Dehalococcoidia bacterium; assembly: GCA_964384845.1. Classification (GTDB taxonomy): domain Bacteria; phylum Chloroflexota; class Dehalococcoidia; order Lucifugimonadales; family CAJWER01; genus CAJWER01. The sequence continues at coordinate 8,997 of CAYLLU010000046.1, read as the reverse complement.
GGTCCGCCCACAACCGTCTGAAGACGCCGCCGCTCAGGGGCTCAGTGAACTCTTGGGCAGGGGTCTTAACCACGACATCTGTGGATTCATTATCACCTGTTTCAGGTTTCGCCTTATCGGTGGAAGGGGCTGAGGCATCGACGGCTTGATCTGACGTATCTGACAGGAGTGATACATTAGGTGTCGAGGACGTCGTCAGTGGTTCCTCGGATTTACCCGAGCCCCTCCCCGTCAGTCCACATGCTACTGTGGCGATGGACACTAGGATGCACAATAAGTAGAGCAGTTTCTTCATGGCCTACTTTCCTACGGTGGATTTGGGTACTTGCTGGTCAGATGGACATCAGTTCTAGGCGTTGCAGTGTTAAACCGACTTGGTATGGTTGCCTACACCTTGCTTCAGATATGCGCTGATGAACCCGTCTATTTCGCCATCAAGGACCGCCTCTGTACCCGAAGTCTCGAAGCTGGTCCTATGATCCTTGACCATCTGGTATGGGTGGAGGACGTAACTACGAATCTGGTTCCCCCATTCGGCGGAGATGTGATCCCCCTTGATCTTGGCAACCTCTTCAGTCCTCGTTTGGATCTCACGTTCGGTTAAGCGAGCTAGGAGAATCTTCATAGCGATGGTCTTGTTCTGGTACTGCGACCTCTCGTTCTGACAACTTACCCGAATGCCGCTGGGGATATGGGTTATCCGAACCGCCGTTGAGTTCTTTTGGACGCTCTGGCCACCCGCACCTCCGGCTCTGAAGACATCTATTCTAAGGTCACTAGGGTCTATGGTGACATCCACACCTTCCTCGTCCTCGGGCAGTGCGTCGAACAGTGCGAAGGACGTGTGTCGGGCGTGGTCCGCATCAAAGGGTGAGAGCCGCACCAGTCTATGGACCCCTCGCTCTGCCTTCAGGTAGCCATAGACATAATCACCCGATATGCTCATGACCGCACTTTTCACGCCACCTTCTTCCCCATGGGAGATGTCCATCACGTCGCTCTTGTATCCCCGGCGCTCAGCCCACCTCAGGTACATGCGCATTAGCATACCGACCCAGTCCTGGGATTCGGTTCCACCTGCCCCTGCATGGATTGCGATGATGGCGTTTCTCCGGTCGAACCTGCCCGAAAGTAGGAGCTTAAATTCAAGATCGTCCAAAGTGTCTTGGACGGCGCCGATCTCTTTTGCCAGTGTTTCCAGGAGGGAAGAATCTCCTTCAGCCATCGATAGCTCGAGAAGCTCCTCGATCGATCGAGCCTGTTGATCGAGGGTTTCCCATGCGTCGATTTCGGACCTCAGTCCTGCAAGTTTTTGCATCATGCTCTGTGCCGTGACCGAGTCGTCCCAAAAACCAGGGGTGGAACTATGGCGTTCTAGTTCCGAGACCTGTTTATTTTTGTTTGCGAGGTCAAAGATGCACCATTAGGTCAGAGATTCTTTCCACTAATTTGGAAGCGGTTCCTTTGATCTCGTTCATTTATATCTTTATATCTGTGGCCCTGTAGGTGTACATAGGTTACATACAGTATATAGAACGTCGCAGCGCACTAGTAGGTTATACGAGGTCTCATTTTTCGTTCGATTGATTATAGCAGGGTAGTATCAGGGAGCTAATGGACGTGGTCTAAGGGCTGGGCACAAGGTACCTGTCAGTTATCTTATCAATCATGGATGAGGGTATTAAAGTGGATTCATCTCCTTGGCACATATTTGGCGAGGACTGCGTCCTTTCGAACAACCAATGGTAAAGGCTGATCTTGTTGCTAACATGGTCGACAATAACCGGCTCGCTTCTTAGTTATTGGCCAATCCCTGGTTCCTAGTCCACGGCCTCTGTACCCTGGAGGGGGAGCACGATGTGGGAGGCTCGGTCGGGCTCGTGATAGATGGTCTGGGTCGCGATGTTGTATGCGCGGTCGCGGCCTAGGGGACCACCCGTGTTGGGGGTGATGTCGAAGCGCGGCCAATTACTACTACTAATGTCCAGGCGGAGGCGGTGGCCCATTCTGAATATGTTGGACGTAGGATAGAGTTGGAAGACTAGCTCATATGCTTCGCCGGGCTCCATCAGTTCGGGGCTGTCCCAACCGTTACGATACCGGGCTCGGATGATAGAGTCGGTGATGTTAATGGCCAGTCCCTCAGGGTGGTCCTCTCCAGCGGGATAAACATCAACTAGCTTGGCCGTGAAATCTGTGTCTACCGCGGACGACGAGGCCCATAGATGCATCGTTATAGGCCCGGTGACCTCGAAGTCGCGGTCCAACGGCGGCGTCTGGAATGTGAGTACGTCGCCTCGGGCTTTCAATGGAAGCGTATCCTGCACGCCGATGAGGTCGGGGCGACCTCTCTGATCGTAGCCTCCAGGGGGCAAGAAACCGTCCGCCGCCGAGATACCTCCACCAATCGTAGGCACGGGGTTACAGGGGTCGTAGGTAAACTCGGTGGTTGCATCCTCAGGTAAATCAGGACTGTTCGGTGAGATAGAGCCGTCGCTGTGCAGGTAGTACGGTGTCAACCGGGTCTCCGGTAGGGGCCAGTCAGGCTCGTTGCGCCAGTGGCCACCGTGGTTGAGGTGCCCCAGGTAGTCACTGCCGACCTTTGGCGACCCGGGGATTCCAGGTAGGCCGTCGTCTGTGCCCATGGTGAAGATTCTTACCGGTGACCTCTGAGTTACTTGAGTATTTTGTCATTTTTTGTGATTATGTTAAGTATTGAGTTGCAGTTGTATTTAGGGATT
>CAYLLU010000046.1:0-6246 GCA_964384845.1 uncultured Dehalococcoidia bacterium | reverse complement strand
AATCGGCGACTGGGTACCGAAGAATAGGTCCCCAGCGTACGGATCTTCGTACTTGCCATGGATCCATGGTCCCATTAGTAGGTGCTGTGGGGACTGCTTGGTCTTGCTCAAGGCGGTGTAGCTTTCACAAGTGTTGCGGGCATAAGAATCGTACCAGCCGCCAAGGTATAGCGTCGGGAAATCGGAGAGCTCATCATAATAATCTGAGATCGCGTAGCCGCGCTGTTTCCAGTAGTCGTCGTAGTCACCGTGGGTCTGGATGTCGATGGCCCACTTCTCGTATGAAGGAATCCTACTGAGTACGGTGGCTCCCTCACGCAACGGGAAGCGCGCTATGTGCTCTGGCATACGCTGTTCGAATGCTTCCAGTAGGGCGGTTTTCAGGCCTGGGTCTGCCTCAGCCTCCTTGCTCGTGGTCGCCATTCGAAACACGTAGATCAGGAACCGTTGCTCCACGGCTCCGTTCTGGCGCATGGAGCTGTGGTAATAGTTGGATGCGCCGACGCCGACGATCATGGTCGAGAGGTGAGGCGGATTCAAAGTGGCTAAGGCGGCCTGGTCGCTACCTGCGTATGAGTCTCCCATAGTACCGATTTTGCCGTCACTCCATGGCTGGATCCCGAGCCACTCGACAGTGTCGTATCCGTCTGGCGCCTCCTTCGCAAATGCGTACCACTCGCCCTCTGAGGCGAACCGGCCTCGTACATCTTGTAATGCGCACACATAGCCCCTGCGCGCGAGGAATTTGGCGTCGCTGACGGCACTCTCTCCGACCTTGTTATAGGGTGTCCTTACTAACACGACGGGAAATTTTCCCCTTGCTATCCGGTCCCCAGTGGCAGGATAGTAGAGGTCGGTTGCGAGTTGCACTCCATCCCGCATCGGGACCATGACGTTAGGTTCACGTATAACGGCATACTGTTGGAACGAGCCTTCGTAGCTCAATGGGGCCTCCAGAATTAGAGTTTAGGGGTTCAGGACTAAGTAGAGCGTATGTTGTGTTGGTATTCTGATTTCAATATGTCGATATGACTTGGGTATACTTCATTTAGATCCAAATATATGCTGACGAGGTTCCTAAAGAACTATCTGAGACTAGGGACTCGTATGTTCAGTCTTCAAGAGTGCTCTACGTGGCCAGATCCTAAGCAAATGTGAAGGATGATACGGAGCAGAGTGGTACCAATTTAGTGTTTGTAATGCGCACAAACTAGCCCCTAGCCTTCAGCCTTCAATTCTTGCCTACTTCCCGCTTCTATCTTGATTCGATCCCAATCGTAGAGCATGGGGAGGAGAGCACCTCGACTCCAAATTGGCACTTGGTTCGCATAGTGCGGGCTGCCAGGGTGTCCGGATGAGCCCAGAGGCGTGATCCATTGGGAGCGTGACCAGTCCTTGAGATCGAAAACGTATCGGGCCACGGATGTCCCGGTCACGTCAAATGGATGCGACGGATCGTAGCTGGCCGAGTGAGGAGTGTCCCCGTCGCCTGACATCGGTACCCTTGGAGGATCAAGTAGGGTGGATGTATTCGGGAATGCGTCTGACAGCGTGTGCCGGGGGCTGGTGGTGTGGACTTTGCCCCATATCCATAGGTCCATGTCCTCCCCATACTCCTGTCTCAGGAATGCCACACCCTCGGCCAGGGCCGTCCCAATTGCAGCATCCCAGTCGGTGCCGGGCGGTAGCACAGAGGTATCGCCCTTTTCGGCGGCGGTTGCGAACCAAGCGTGTAGTTGTGTGACGTGCATTGGCGCTCCACGACCTGAGGCCGATAACGCTTCATCCGCCAAACCGGCCAGGTGGTGTCTGAGAAGCATGCGTTCTAGGCTGAGCCTGAATGCACTGTATATGGTTGGTGCAGCCAAGTCCAACGACATGTCACCTTTCCAGCCACTCAGTTTTTCCAACGCCAGTGCGGACGCGTTATTAATTGGCTTGATGCCGCGGAGCAGACCGGCGTAGATTTGGGCCGGTATCGAGACCGCCTCCATATGTATCATGGCCATGTCTTGCACCGTAGCTTTGTCCAGCTTTTCGAGCCGGTCCTTAATCCGACGGGCCCTGTAGTCTGGTGAGTAGTGCAGGGCGATGTAGTGCTCGTAGTTGTCACTTGCAATCCGGTTGTTGGCAGTGACGATGTAGCCCTTCTCCGGGTTGCGGGATCTCACCAGTTCCTCAAAGGGAACAGAGCCTTGCCATTCGTAATCACCACTCCATCCAGGTACTGGAAGCCACGCGTTCAACTCTGGTCGCACTGGCAGCTGACCCCTGTTCAGGTACTCGATATTACCGTGGATGTCGGCGAACACGAAGTTGTTAGACGGGTCCACCCAGTGCCTCATAGCTTCGTCCATGTCGTCGACCGACCTGGCCTTGAGCATTTGCGGGATACATTCCGACCATCTGTTGGGATCTTGCAAGGCCGTGGATTTGAGGGCGAGGCCATAGCCGGATGTGGGGTCTCCAGCGATGATTGGACCGTGTTGGGTCCATGTCGTGTCGATCTCGACCGGGGAGTCGTCTCGGACAACTATGACTTCCTGGTCGTGACCCGCATTTAGCCACTTGTCGCGAAATTCATAGAGTGGGGGCGAGCTGTCTTTGAATTTCTCCAGATAGATGTCCGTGTAATCGGCTTGGGCATGAGTGACGCACCAGGCAACATGTGTATTATGTCCGAAATGTGGGAATCCGGGGCAACCGGGAAATGATAGCCCTATGGCATCGAATTCTGGGCAGGAAACGTGGTTCTGGTAGTAGACGTTGGGCGTGTCTAGGCCACGGTGGGGATCGCCCGCTAGCAAAGGCTTACCCGAGGCGGTCTTGGAACCTGAGAGGGCCCAATTATTACTGCCGCCCTCGGCGTTCTTCAACCAGCTGGCGTACTCAGCTCCGGCGCTGAACTGCACGAGCGCCGCCCAGTCATCGCCGTTGTACTTTGTACCAGGAGGGATGATTTGCAAGTGGCCTTCAGGGTAAGCTGGCAGTATCTCCGCCGCCTTCTGGGTACCCAGCTCATTAATGAGGCGGGCTCTCCACAGCTTCCCCTCGTAGACTCCCATCAGGATGTGTCTTGCCTTGAAGACGGCTAGACAGTCCCACGGCTGCCACGACTTAGGGGACGTTCTCACAATTTTGTACTCAATGGGTAGTGGATCCGGCCCATTTATAAACGCGTTCACCCCAGCGGCATAGGCATCCAGCATCGACTTTGCTGCCAAGTTTAGGGCGGCGTAGTCGGTTTTGACGGACTCTCTTATTCGCATACGCCGCATCATCACATCCTGCTCAATACCAGACTTGCCCACCAGCTCCGCCCATTGACCATAGGCCATCCTACGATCGTACTCCATGTGCCAGAGCCGGTCTTGTGACGTGGCGAATGCTTGGCCGAAAAAGGCGTCGTGGTATGAACGGGCTTTGACGTGCGGAATACCGTGAGCGTCGCGGAATATCTCGATGGAGTCGCAGATGCCCTTGACCATGCGGGTACTGGACACATCCGGAAGCGAGGACTTCAGATCGGCCATGGTCAGTGGTGTGGATGGCATAGGTTCTCCCAGGGCGATCACTTCACACGCATAATTATGTCATGTAAGTCTCGGTGCGACAATCGCTGCATTCTTTAATATTTGGGAACTGGACCACCTCTTTGAATCTTAGTTCCAAGCGGGATCAGATCATGACGATGGAATCAGTAATCGCGGACGTGCACAAAAGTTGCCCACAAGACTGCAGGCATGATTGAGGGTTGTTGCAACGTGGGAACAGTGTATATATCACCGGGCCCCTACGTCGTTGCCCTGACGTCCCGAGGGATTACGACAGGTAACGGAGATTGACCGGCAACTCGCCAGAGTGTCATAAGTTATTTGCGAGCAATTCAAGAGAAAATAGCGTGGGTGTGGCCCTTCGACACTTACGATGCCCCCTGGCGTTGCCTCAAGGAGGCGTTGGAGGGTAGCGCCTGGCTTATGTAAAGAGCAGGCTACAGCGGGATGTGTTCCCAGTGAATGGTCCATAACACCAGGGAAGGGCCGGCCGTGTAGAAAGCTGATAACTTACATAGCAGGCATCATTACATCCTGTGAGTTGAATCGATAAGTCAGAAGCCCGAGATTAATTCCTGCTCTTGGTCTATGATCTCCACCTCCTCGCGGCTGCTGGTAATGAATTTCACTACAGTGGATATAATCTTGTCAGCGTGGGCTGCGTCGTTGCTGGCGCAGGTGATGCCGAGAATTGCCACTTGCCAAGCATCGCTGTCATCGACCTCGGCTACCGACACGTTGAATTTGTTGCGGATCCGAGAGCAGAGAGAGCCGATGGCACTCCTTTTTCCTTTGAGATCGTGGTTTTCGGGGAGCCGCAATGTGAGTCTACAGACTGCTACGTGCATACGTATTATATTTCTTATATATTGCCGGAGACGGAACTTTATTGGGCCGTGTGCCCAGCAAAGTATATCATCGGGTAGGGGAAGAATATCTGGACCGCGGGTTTCCCCGAGACCTAATGAGGGAGTATAATATTGGCATAGATCTCCGACCGTAACTAGCAGCAGATGTTAGCGGGATGTATCAATATCCATTGATCCTTGGGAGGCGTGATCCTGTGACATTTGAGAGTGAGCGGGATTGGAGACGTGCTATAGAACAGACCTGGGTAGTCAGATATCCGAAGCAGCACCTAGCGACCTTCGGATCGACTAATATCGCCTACTACGTGGTTACCGAGCCCATATATCATGAGCACGATGACGCTAAGCAAGAAGGGGTCGTTCGTACGGGCAGGGTGCGTGCAGATCGTCCCACGGTCGTTACACCCACTTATGCCATGAACCTGTCAGGGTTCAGCCCTGAGGCGTATGACTACTTTAGGGATGTCGCCCGCGAGTCCGGTCCTAACAGCCCCGGAATTCTCTACCAGTACAAGAACGAGGCAGGTGAGATGGATATAGTGAGTGGCAACCCTAGTGAAATTGCCCACAAAATCAGTGGTGATCTGGATGGACGTCAGGAAGATTTGGCTGTGGTTATGGTGGGTGTCGATGAGCTATGGGATATTGCGCTTCTGAAGTTTATTTATGAGTTTACCTCCTCCTCCGTAGCAGGCAACACTAGGGAATTTCAGTCACGTGGACTATTGGAACCTCAACATGCGCTCGGCGGGGTCCCGGCAGTGGCGGTTCAGGTGATAGAGCGATTATTTCACGAGGTAAGCCAGGGTGCGAACCCAGACATGTTGAAGAGAGAACTGGATCGATGGGGCCTATTCGACGCCTACCAGGACCGTTTCTTAAGTCTCTTTCGCAAGGGTTCATGATAAGTGCTGGACATGTTGGGTTGAGCCGGGCTTGGTATGCCGAGGGGATATTCACGTTAGGTTAGATTGCTTCGACATTCAGACCATGGGAATCTTGTCGCACAATGTGGTCTGACGGCCCATCTCTCAAGTGTGGCACGATGGTCGACTTGCCAAATACAGAAAACCTTTGTTGTGTGTGTTGCCCGGATTCCGTGCTGTGACAACGTTGGCAAACCTATCACCCAGCCTGAATAGATGCCCCAGGGATCCAGTCGATGACGAAGTGATCGTCGGGTGTATTTGGTATAGAAACAAGTACGTCCCGCAACTAACTTGCCGGTGCTCAGTTCGGGGACCCGTTTACGAAGAAAACTCAACTCTCTTCGGGCGAATTCGGGTGTTCCCTTTCGATCCACGTGGGGGCCGGTCTGCTCACCCTGGGCGTCGTTGGCAACTTTGACGTAGTCGGATCTGATCAACCGGAAGCCATACCACTGTCCGCTAGTATCCTCAATGGACCATAATCCCAACCGAAGTGGCATAGGGAACTGTTCTTCGCACCTATATGCGCAAGTTGAGCGAGTCTTATTTTGCACGTAACGGGATTTATACCTGTAGCAACCTGAGTTTTCAGCCCGGTAGGAGCGCACATGACAGTTATCAGATCTACTAATCTCGATGTGAAAACAATCATTGCCACAGCGTCGTGTGTTTCGACGACAACGGAGATTTAGGAAGCACATTGCAGAATGTAGCAGATAATGGGAGGGTAAAGGGAAGGGGTTTGAGTATCGAATCAATGTTGTAGTCAATAAACTGATGTAGATCGATAGACCTCCTGAGGATACTTGGCGTTGTGCTTATAGCTCCGTAAGAGTGATAAGATATCGCAAGCTCCTATCTGGGCCTGTCCCAAGGCGGTGAGATGCATAGACA
>CAYLLU010000045.1:0-17657 GCA_964384845.1 uncultured Dehalococcoidia bacterium | reverse complement strand
ACCGAGAACCTACTGATTAAGAGTCAGTTGCTCTGCCAATTGAGCTAGCGGGCCGCAATGCTAATTGCCGGATCATCCAGCGACAGGGTGACGCCGAGGCCGTTACCGGCAATGTGGGACAGCTAATTGTAGCTTTGGGTAATGCAGAGGGTCAAGGAAGCTAGGCACTCATACCACCCTCTCATCACGGTAGCCGGTGGATGGAACCATTCGACAGTCTCAGACTGAGCAGACCCTGAGACACCTGTGTGAATTAAATACTAAGACCACACGAATAGACATTCACGGGTTCGGTGGCTATAGAAAAGAGGCCACGCCTGCCTAGCCGCCTCCGACAGCGCGTACGATCTCAACACTGTCGCCCTCCGATAAGGTGACGTGCGGCAACTCCTCCCGCCTTAAGACCGTACCGTTGTGGGCCACGGCGATGTGTTTCAGATCGACGCCCAGTGAGTCCAGGTACTCCCGCAGCGTGGTGGACTTCGCTATCACTTTGTCCTGCCCGTTGATCTGCACGGCAATCATGAGCGTCCCGCCGCGATTGCCTTCGCAGCTGCCCATGCCCGTCTCATCTCGCCGGCCAGTTCGCGAGTGGCAAACTGCGGATCTTCGCTTTCCGTGATCGCTGTGATAACGGCCACTCCAGATGCCCCTGCACCCATCACCCCACCGGCGTTCTCCGCCGTTATGCCGCCTATGCCCAGATGCACTACACTCACACTTTCCGACAGGTCGCGCAACAAGGTGATTCCCTGAGGCGCACGCCCTGGATGGGAAGCCGTGGCAAAAACGGCGCCCGCTATCAGCAGGTCCGTACGATCAGCCTCCGCAGCCACGGCGCCTTCGACATCATGCACCGACCGGCCTATGAGCAATCGGTCCCCCGCGATACTCCTGACCGCCTCCACCGGCAGCCCGAACTCGGGGAGGTGCACGCCGGCGGCACCAGATGCTAGGGCCAGATCTATGCGATCATTGACGAAGAACAGAGCGTGACCCCGTGTGATCTCGCGAATCCGCCAGGCCAACTTGAAAAGCGCGTCCGCTGGTAGGTCCCTCTCTCTGAGCTGCACAATGTCGACTCCGCCTTCCACCGCGTCGGCGACCACGTCTTCCAACTGTCGACCACCGCATCTACGCCTATCAGTGACTAGGCACAGCACCGGTAGATCTAGCAGTGAGTTAATTGACACTCTTGTCTATTCCTGTTTTCCATTCCAAACCAAACAAGGTGAGATGTATAATATCTTTTCCGAGAGACACCCTCGAACGCCCGGCCTTTAGGCAGACTAAGGACAGTCGACTGTACCCAACCTCCCTTCACACCCGGTCGGACGTCAACTTCAAGTAGCAAGCGAAGTACCCTCGAGATGAGTTGCCACCTTCAATTCCCTGTAACCACTCCCGTCGTGGGGCTACTCGGAGTTGCCACGGATTTGCGGCCAATTCGACCAGCCAGGAACGCCTTGCGACCCGCTTCGACGCCCAGCTTAAAAGCCTCGCCCATGAGCGTTGGGTCCGCCGCCTGCGCTATCCCGGTGTTGACCAGGACCGCGTCTGCTCCCTCCTCTAAGGCCTGAGCGGCCTCCGAAGGCACCCCCAGTCCTGCGTCCACTATAACCGGCACGCCTGCGTGTTCGATAATGAGCCTGATCTCATCGATGGTTTGTATACCCTGGCCGGTCCCTATCGCGGACCCAAGGGGCATCAAAGTAGCACAGCCGATCGCCTCCAGTCTGTCGGCAAGGACCGGATCGGCGTGGATGTACGGCAGCACAACGTAGCCCTCGTCAACAAGCTGCTTTGCAGCCTCGAATGTCCCCACCGGGTCGGGTAGCAGCCGGACGTCGGGAATGACCTCCAGCTTGATCCAGTTAGAGCCCGTCACCTCCCTGGCCAAGTGGGCGGTGAACACTGCTTCCTCCGCAGTCTTGCAACCCGCCGTATTTGGAAGAACCGTGTACCGGGACCAGTCGAAATAGTCCAATATGTTCTTCTCGGAGGGGTCGTCCAGATTCAGGCGGCGGATAGCGACAGTGATGATCTCAGTGCCGGAGGCCTCGATGGACAAGACCATTTCCTCCATGCTGCGGTGACGTCCGGTACCAACCATCAACCTTGAGCCAAATTTTTTACCCGCAATCTCGAAAGCCTCGTCCATTTGAACATCCCCTTTCCCACAAAAAAACCGCCGACTCGCGCCAGCGGTTAGATTGCATTTTAGGCATATCCCTGCGCTGGCATTATCCAGATCAGGTGATGGCGGTCGCCCCGATAAATCGAGGCCTCTCAGCCTGGCATGCCCAGGCTCCCAGCCCTGTCCGTCACAACTTTAGGTTACGTCACACAATCGTGCCGAGTCAACCGTTAGCGTTTGCCCGCGATAAAAACACCCAAGGGTTGCACATTTTCCCAATAACAGTAACCCCTACTGTTACACGGCTCGCAATTGGTCGGATTGATATTGGCAGGTGTCTCAACTATGATTCCGAGAATGAGCAAACTAATCACACCGATTCTGATAATGATGGCAGTCGTATTGGCCGCTTGCAGTATTAGATCCGACGGCGAGGTCACCTTCGCCGAAGACACCGCTGCTTCGAGTGGTTTCTCTGCCATGCCACAGGTCAAATTCGAGATGACTGGCGACAAGATGGCGGTCCACGGAGCCCTAGTGGAGTCCCAGCCCCAGTTGAGAACGCCAGCAGCCATCTCAGATCCGAACATGACCACTAAGATGGCCACCGAATCTGTGCCGTCCGACGGTGGCGACTTCACAGGCCCAATCGCCCAGCTCGTAACGCAAGAACGCATCATCGTGCGCACCGTTGATATGCGCATCGTCGTAACAGACGTCTCCGGCACTGTGGACATTACGGCCGGCCTGGCGCAAGAATTGGGCGGGTGGGTTGTCTCCTCCAATCGCAGCGCAAAACACCGGGGCTTCATCTCTATACGTGTCCCTGCAGACCGCCTTGATCAGGCCATTCAGAGACTGCGTGATACTGCCGTAGATGTAGAATCTGAAATTTCGTCAAGCCGCGATGTAACCGACCAGTACGTCGACCTCCGCTCTCGGCTTAAAAACCAGCGAGCCACTGAGGTTGCCTTACTAAAGTTGCTAGACCGGGCTACGGAGGTTAAGGACGCGCTCAAGATTCATGATAGTCTAATCGGGGTACAGGAGAATATCGAAGTTCTCCTTGGCAAGATCAATTTCATCGAACAGACTGCCGCTTTCTCCCTCCTTAACCTGACCCTCGAGTTGGAGGCAGCTGAATTACCCTCCGACGCCGGTGAGGATCAGGCGTCAGGCGTTGGCCAGTTCCTCAGGTTCCGCGCATCGTTCAACGCCCCCGAAGGCATAGAAGATTTCCTATACAACTGGGATTTCGGCGATGGATCCGAGATAATCAGGGGCAACCGCACCGTCCCCTCAGACGATGAGGGCACGAGGGAGACCGCCACCGTTACCCACGTCTACCACGACGAACGCGACTCACCGTATATAGTCCAGTTCGAGATCACGGGCATCGGGGAAGCCGGCGAGGCCAAGGGCAAGGACACCCTCGTCGTCACGATAACGAGGGTTCCGACTGTTGAGGTCTTTGCGGGTAATCACGTAATCGTCAACGAGGGCGAAGAGGTGGAGTTAGATGGATCCTTTACCAGGCCCGCGGGTATTACCGATGTCAAGTACAGTTGGATTTTCGGCGACGGATCTGATCCTGTTGAGGGCAACGTGGCGGATGGTGTTACCAATGTTGTGGCGACACACACCTATCCCAATCATAGGCCGTTCCCATTTACAGCCAGACTGACCATCACTGCCCAGAGCAATGCAGGTGAGGTAGAAGGCGAAGCTATCGTAGAGGTCCGTGTACTTGAGACCGAGGGCTGGGTCATCAGCGGCTGGAATCTTGGGGAGGAGTTCAAGACCGCCGTCAGGTCACTATCAGCCGCCGGGCAATGGGGCATCACCGGCCTAATCTGGCTAGGCATCTTCAGCCCAGTCATCGCTATAGTCATCGGTCTAGGTGTAATGACCAGGCGCCGAGTCCGAGCCGGCCGGAATAAGAGCAACCCAACAAATACTATGAGTGACGAAACAACCTAGTGTCCAAATACTAAGCCCGATGTTGGGTGCAGCGACTAGAACCCAGTCGCTAGAGCCTAACACCTGATTTCTCAGGGATATCACAAGGGCAGGTCAATGTATCTGTCCTTGCCGCGTGCGCTGGAGGCTATCACAGCATGTCCACAATCAGGCACTTCACAGCGACCGGCTTCGTAGTTCACGATAAATCCGTAGCCCTTCACTGGCACCTTAAGGTGAAGGCTTGGCTCCCGCCGGGCGGGCATATAGAGAAGAACGAAGATCCGGTGCAGGCCGTCCTGCGCGAGATAGAGGAAGAGTCTGGTCTAAAGGCCGAGGTGGTACCAACCACACCACGCCTGAGCCTCGAATACCCCACTCAGGTGCCCCCGCCTTTCACCATCATGGTCGAGGACATCCAAGATCCTGTGCAAGGTTACCACCAGCACATCGACATGATCTACTTCTGCCGACTCGCCGGCCCTCCAAACCTCAACGAAGGCTGGCAGTGGGTATCCCGGACCACTCTGGAGATGGCTGCACCGCTTGTAAGCCCGGACTGCTCCTCGGCCGCGCCTCCCGAAGATGTCCGTATCCTAAGCTTACTGTCCATAGACAATACTACTCACGCAGAGTGATTCAGTCCTCGTCGCTATAACCAGAGCCTAGGCTCTAATTCCACCCGCCTTAAATAAGCTGTCGCGTTGACTCTCGGACAAAATCACACTAGCATGTGGCCAATCAGCAATGGCCCCAATACCCCCGTCAAGGATGACCGAAATGCCCAAGTATCTTTACCAAGGATCCTACACCCAGACCGGTGCCCAAGGCCTCCTCAAGGAGGGTGGTACGTCCCGCAGAGACACGATTTCAGCGCTAGCCAAGTCAATGGGCGGCCGCGTCGAAGCCTTCTACTTCGCCTTTGGAGGGGACGATTTCCACGTCATAGTCGACGTACCCGATAACGCGACGGCCGCGGCTTTGTCACTGGCGGTCGCAGCAGCCGGCACCGTGAACCTGACCACAACTGTTCTGATCGATCCGGAAGAGATCGACGCGGCAGCGAAGAAGACCGTCAACTACAGGCCCCCCGGTCAGTAGGCGCGTAGTTCATAACCAAAACTAGCGGCTAACTCCAGACAAGATGTAAGTCACACCCGCGTGCTCGGCTCCCAAAGAATCTCAATTTAGCGTTTCTGGAAACACGATTTAAAGGATGCTCAACTGGCCCAAACCACGATTTCGTTGGTGCGGCGGGTTACTATCCAAGAGTTCGAGCTTTCCAGGATATTGGATCAAGATCTCGCTGAGGTCCCGAATATTGCAACAAGTCGGCTCCTCTCGTAGTAAAGCATCACGCTCGATATGCTCCACAAAGTCCCTCACTCAAGCCGCACATAATCACCCTGCGTCTCCCAGGCGGGTCTAGAGAGCCCGTTCAGGTCCCAGACAACCTCACCAGCGCGCACGGTCATGTGGCACAGTAGTCGCTCGTTTCCAGTCATCTTGGCACGCCCAGAGTCCACGAATCCGAACTCGCCCTCCTCCAGTTCGAACACCGCCACGTCGGCCTCGGAGCCGACAGACAGCGTTCCCAGCTCAGACCTACCTATGTTCCGCGCTGGCGCAACCGTTGATTTGGAGACGGCATCCTGTAGTGACATACCCATATTAATAAACTTCGACATGGTGATCGGCATCGTGGCTCGCGGTATAAAAAAACTGCCCTTGTGTACGTCCGTGGAGATGGTGTCCGGTACATGGCCCTGCTCCATGCAGGGCACGGCCACCCGGAACCAAAAGCTGCCGCCGCCGTGGCCCACGTCGAAGAGCACACCCCGCTTCCTAGCCTCCCACACGTAGTCATGTACACGCCGGTTAGCATCGATCTGCGCATGCTGCTGTCCATACATGTGGGTGTGCATATCGCCTGGCCGCAGGTGCTCGATAATCAGCTCTCGATAAGTGCGATCCGGGTGATTCACGTAGTCGATCATAGCAACCGTGCCTGATAGCTCTCCCGCGGCCACTGCACCGTCCACCGACTCCCAACCTCTCCCCCTGTGGTGGGCCGCTTTGACACCTACGATAACGTCCAGATTCGCCTGCACTACCTCGGCACAGGGCTCGGGTCTCATCTCCGCCGTGTCCTGTTCCACCGGCCCCAGCATTCCAGCACCTACAATGTTAAGCAGTACCAGTAGTCGGACCCGTGCTTTGTCAATGATGGTCCGTCTGAAATCTTCGAAATTCCTGTAACCGGATCCACCCGCGTCCACAACGGTCGTCACTCCGGCGGGGAAGGCATACTCATCGGGGAAGGTCCAGGCGGAATAGCCGTAAGAGTGGGTGTGTAGGTCGATCAGCCCGGGCGTCACGAAGCGTCCGGACACGTCGACAACGATGGCAGCATCCGACACAGACAGATCACGCGCGACTACAGCTATCCTGCCGTCTTTTATTCCAACATCCATCCTCGAGTCTATTCCGTTAGCCGGGTCGATGACGCGGCCATCTTTTAACAACAGATCGTACTGCACACGGCACTCCTTCACTTGCGATTTGCAATGGATGATACACGGCCTGCGCGCACGCCTCAACGTCTCGTTGACAGGCCCGTGGACCACGACTACACTCACCCTACTCTGAGGCACTCCAGTCCGCCAGATCAAGGAGGCGCGGTGAAAGCTCTGGTCTATCACGGTAACAAGGATCTCCGTTTGGAGACAGTCCCCGAACCGGCTGCGGCCCCTGGCGAGATCAAGCTCCACATCGACTACTGTGGCATCTGCGCCACCGACATCGAAGAGTACCTATACGGCCCTAAGTTTATATTCGCCGAAGAGCCGAACGCCCTTACAGGCAAGTCCGTGCCTCTCATCACAGGCCACGAGATTACGGGGACCGTAGTCGAGGCAAGTGGCGAAGATATAGTAGAGGGCGACCGCGTCGTGCTCAACACGGTGTTGACCTGTGGCAAATGCCACGGCTGCCTCAACAATCAAAAGACGCAGTGCCCCAACATGGCCACCGCAGGCTTCGCAAGGGACGGTGGGCTCGCCGAGTACATGGTGTGGCCCGCATCGGAAGCCATCCGTCTTCCCGACAGCATCAGTAGTGAGGAGGCTGCTCTGGCCGAACCGGCCTCCGTGGCCCTACACGCACTTCGGCGCGCTCGGCTTGAACCCGGCGAGACCGTGATTGTCCTGGGCTGCGGCACCGTGGGGCTCCTCGCCCTGCAAGAGGCGAAAGAGGCCGGGGGATATGTCATCGCAGTGGATAGAAGACAGATCAGTCTCGACATGGCCATAGACCTGGGCGCAGACGTCGCCCTGGACGCCCGTGACCTTGACCTCGCCTCCAAGTTGCGTGAGCTGACCGACGGCGCCGGCGCGGATCTCGTCATCGACGCCGCCGGTGGCATCGACACTCCTACCCTGGCGGTCGACTGGGCCAGATTCGGCGGCCGGGTACTGCTCGTGGCAATCTACACCGCAGTACCAAAATTTGACTTCAACAGCTTAGTAGCGTCCGAGAAAAAGATTATCGGTTCTCTCGGTTACGAGCGGCACGATGTCGAGCAGGTAGTGGCAATGATGGACGCCGGAAACCTTCGTACGACGCCCCTCATCACCGACAAAATCGGGCTCGGAGAGGTCATCGAAAAAGGGTTCGATCGTATGCTCCAACCCACCAAAGACGTCTTCCGAATCCTAGTCTCCCCTAGTCTATAGTGTTGTTCACACTACGGGGGAGGGGCCAGATACCGCCTAATATATATCAATCGATAGGTGTTTGATACAAACCAGAATCCAGCCTCCAGAACCGGACCTAAGTTCCTTTCGCCAGGTCCGGTTGATAAAGCACCCAGAAGAGAGACCGACCTTGCAAAACCTCCAGATCGACCGACCAATAGCCTTCTTGGACGTGGAGACTACCGGCCTCAGCGTGTCCGTGGATCGAATCGTCGAAATGAGCATCCTCAAGATCGCTCCCGACGGATCACAGGAGCAAAAGACAAGACGCTTCAACCCAGGCAGGTCCATAGAACCGCAGGCCACAGAGGTCCATGGCATCACAGACCAGGACTTGGCCGATGAACCCGATTTCAGCCGGGTCGCCACGAGTCTCCGAAACTATCTGGAGGACTGCGACATTGCCGGTTTTGGCGTGAGCAGATTTGATTTGCCGATACTTGAGGCAGAGTTCCGGCGCGCGCAAATCGAATTCTCACGGGAGGGTCGCCGCGTCATTGACACACTGGTCATCTACCACAGTCTGGAACCCCGTGATCTGGCGACGGCCTATGCCAAGTACTGCGGTATGGAGCTCAAGAGGCCTCACACCGCGGAGGGTGATGTCCGTGCGGCCGCCGAGATCCTAGACGCACAGCTCGCCCAGAACCCGGACCTGCCTCAAACGGCAGCAGCGCTCCACCACTTCTGTAACCCAAACCAAGATACATGGATCGACCCCGACGGCAAACTCGCGTTGACCGACGGTGAGGTTACAATAAACTTCGGACAGCACAAAGGACAATTGCTGCGGGAAATAGTGAAGTTGGAACCTGATTACCTGAAATGGATGCTCGACCAGGATTTTTCGAACCAGGTCAGGGCCTTGGTGGCCTCTGGTCTCAATGGAGAGTTCCCCATGCTACCCAATCAAGACGAAGCCGAGCCCGAAGAGTAGTACCTGGCGCTTGACCATCGAGTAGGCCCTCCATATAATCGGCCTATTCTGACGGAGGCCCCCCTTTGATCACGTCCCTGATATGACCATGCATTCACTAACGTCCAAACGATTAGAGTTCGAAGACGACGCCGCGGCGATGGAGTACTATGCCGAGCAGGGCTGGACCGATGGCCTGCCGATCGTGCCTCCGACACCGGACCGGGTCGCCCGGTTCCTCGACCACGCAGGGTGTACCGCATCAACCATCATAGGCACCGAGCCCACCAAGGGGCGCGTCATCACCACGGAGAAGGTAGTCATCAACGCCGTAATGGCTGGCTGCCTGCCCGAGTACTTGCCCGTGATCCTCGCTGCAGTACAGGGTATATGCGAGCCGAAATTCAACCTCCATGCCGTTTCTGTCAGCACCATGGGCGCCGCTGTGCTCATCGTTGTAAATGGGCCGGTGGTCGATAAGATTGGACTTAGGTCCGGCGTCGATCTCTTCGGCCCAGGAAACCGGGGTAATGCGACGATAGGTCGCGCGATCAGACTCATAATAGCCAACGCAACCGGCTCGGTGTCTGGGGAATTGGACAAGGCGGCCCTCGGCCACCCGGGCAAATACACCTGGTGTTTCGCCGAGGCTGAAGCCGCCAGTCCTTGGACGTCTCTTCACGAAGAGAAGGGATTCTCCACGTTTCAGAGCGCCGTTACCGTGTACCCTGGTTTGTCGCCCATTCAGGTCAACCCGCCGGCCACTATCGACCCAGAGCGTATCCTAGCCTCCTTCGCTGACGCCATGTTTACCACTGGACCGTGCCAGGACGATCTAGTCGTGGTCATGAGCCTTGAGATCGTAGGACACCTGAGAGCCGCCGGCTGGTCCAAGGATCGGGTCAAGAAAGCTCTTTATCGCGCGGGACAGCGGCCGGCCTCCGAGTGGGAAAGGGGCGGTACCAAAGCCCCCATGCAAGACGACGACCCGTTAATTGGTACCGTGAACACCCCGGAGAGGGTCACTGTCATTGTGGCGGGTGGAGAGGCCGGCGGTGGCTGCGCCGTAATTAAGCTCTGGGGCGGAGGTTCAGACTCGAAGCCTGTCACTAAAGAGGTCGCCAGTTAGTGAAACTTGGGGCCGGACTCCGTGGGATCCTCACCTTGGAGACTCTCTCAAAACGCCCCTGTAACGAGTATGAAGAATATGCCCCAACATAGAAGACGACACTAAGGCGGGTAAGCTGGCAAGGTAGTCTCTGCTATTTTGACATAGTAGTTTAGGATGCACATGGTTATGGAGGTCATCACATGAACACATCGTCAATGTTAGAGGTACTGGACCCGAGAGTGCAACCGATACCGGAACAGGCTATCATCGCGCCACGTCCAACCTCCCTCGCAGGGGCATCTATCGGGCTGCTGGCCAACGGCAAGCAGAATGCAGAGGAGCTTCTGGAGATGGTCTATGAGGTGCTTGCGGACCAGTACGAATTCAGCACTGTGATCACCAAGAACAAGGGCAACGCGTCCAGGCCCTGTCCAGAGGATTTGCTCGAAGAACTAGTAGAGAGGTGCGATGTCGTAATCACTTCCACCGGGGACTGAGGCTCCTGCTCGTCGTGCAGTGTGCACGACGCCATCTCTCTTGAAAAGCGAGGCATTCCCGTAGCAGTGATTTGTACTGAGCCCTTCGTCTCCAGTGCCAACGCCATGGCTATGTTGGGCGGTATCCCCGGGTACCCATATGTCATTCTGCCGCATCCCCTGGGAAGCCTAGACCAGGACAGTCTGCGTAAGAAGGCAATCCAGGCCGCACCCGAGGTGCTGCAAATACTGCTAGGGGGCGAGTAATCCTACACCGCCGCCTCTAAGCCAGTGACCAGCCTCAGGATGTGGAAAAGGACCGACGCCACCTGACCCACCATGATATGTGGGCATCCGTGCGACTGTTCGTGCGTAGACCGAGAAGGAGTGTAGGAAGATTAGGTATCTGCTTCTCAAAGGGCAACGTTAGGATGAGAGTGTGTTCTCCACTCGCACGTCTGCACGCGCGACCTCCAAGGCAAAACTACGAATCTTGACCGGATCCTTGTACCCATCAGTCTCAACACCACTGGAGACATCAACACCCCATGGTCCCACCTTAGCGATTGCCCGGGCGACGTTGTCCGGAATCAACCCTCCTGCCAACACCACCGAAAATCGCTCCGCCACTGCCCGAGCAATGCTCCAGTCGAAGGAGCGACCCGTCCCGCCCATCTCACCCTTCTCGTACCGGTCTAGCATCGCCATATGACCAGCTTGAACCACCCCCTCCACACTGGACAGCGTAGTGGCCAGTGAGTTGTCGCGAACCTTGATTTGCTTGATGACGTCCGCCTCAACACATGCCCAGTATTCAGGTATCTCGTCGCCGCAAAGTTGGACCATGTCCAAATCACATCGCCGCACAATTTCGTTGACCTCATTGATAGGCTGATCTGCGAATAGACCGACGAACCGCGGGTTACCAGCCTCCCTAGAGACACAAACTTGGTCAACGATCTCACGAGCTCGCTCTGGAGTAATCTGCCGTCTCACACCGGCGACGAACACCATTCCGAGAAAATCGGCGCCCGACTCCAGGGCAACCAAGGCATTGGACGGGTCCCTCAAACCACATATCTTGAGTCGCGTCACAACAATCCTCTCAATCTCTCACCAGGGTCGGCTGCAGTAACCAGTGCCTCCCCAATAAGCACCGCGTGGGCCCCCGCACGGCCTACGCGAATAATATCGTCGCGTATATCAATCCCGCTCTCGCTCACTATGATCTTGCCCGGTGGCACAAGAGGTGCAAGCCGCTCGGTGACCGACAGTTCAGTCACAAAGGTGTGGAGGTTACGATTGTTGACTCCCACGATCTCAGCCCCAGCGTCCAGTGCGATCCCAAGCTCCTCCTCGTCGTGCACCTCCACGAGACACTGCATCCACAGGTCTCCGGCCAGCGCCATCAACTCCACAAGCTCTAGGGGACTGAGCACACTAACAATCAGCAGAATGGCGTCGGCGCCATACGCCCTGGCCTCGTAGACCTGGTACGGATCTAGTATGAACTCCTTGCGCAGTATAGGTAGTCGATGCGGCTCTATTCCCCTACGAACCTCCACGATATGCGAAATACTACCCTGGAAGAAATTGGCGTCGGTGAGTACGGAGATCGCCGCTGCACCGTTATCAGCGTAGGACTTTGCAAGATCGGCCGGGTCAAAGGCCTGTCTGAGCAGGCCCTTAGATGGCGAAGCCTTCTTGACCTCAGCGATTACCCGAACCTTGTCGCCCATTAGCGCACCGGCCAGATTGAGAGGGGCCGGGTGTCCCTCTGACTCGATACACTGTTGTAACTCCACCAGAGGATGATCAAGCTTCAGTTGCTCCACCTCACGACGCTTGTTGGAGATGATCTTCATCAAGATGTCAGGCGTTCTTGGATTGGTCATGCTTAGACCCCCTGCGCTTCAAACAATCTGGAAGACCCCACTATATTTTCGATGACCATCAAGGTATCGTGAGCGTTGAACTCCCACACTGCCATCATGACGAACACGAAATTCACCTCGGGTCCATGAGAAATATCGGCGTATACCGTAGGTCGTCTCCGACGCAGACCGAGTTCTCCGCGATGTCGTCGAAGTGGATTATGTATAGTCGAAGTCCAAGTTGACCTATCGAGGCCGCTGTATCATAATCTAATTACCCCAGCTTATGGCTCAGATCAACGAGAGCGTCGAGCTTGCCAAGGGCCTCTCCATTGTCGATGGACTCCTCCGCCAATGTGACACCGTCACGCAACGTCGCTACCTTGTCCGCCGCTAGGAGCGCTCCGGCCGCGTTGGCCAGCACTACCCTGCGTGCGGGTCCCACCACACCACCCAACACCTCGCGCACTTTCCGTGCCCCTTCCTGAGCATCTGTTATCTTAAGATCAGCGTTGTCCACACACTCAAGTCCCAGTTCATCCGGGGTGACATAATAGGTCAAAATCTTGCCATCCCGTAGTTCCCACACGTCTGTGGTATCACCGAGGCTGATCTCGTCAAGGCCATCCCTGCCATGAACCACAATCGCATGGTTACTGCCGAGGGTAGCCAGCACTGAAACCATAGTCTCCGCGACCGTCGGATCAGTTACCCCAATGAGCTGTGCCTGGGCATCGGCAGGATTGGTCAGTGGTCCCAAAATGTTAAAGACCGTCCGAATCCCGATCTCCCGGCGCGGGCCCGACGCGAACCGCATAGAGGGATGGAAAGTCTGGGCGAACATGAACCCATATCCGACCTCCTCTAGACACTGGCGCACGCCGTCAGGACCTAGGTCTATCTTGACGCCCAAGGCATCGAGTACATCGGCACTCCCGCAGGCACTCGACATCGCACGGTTACCGTGTTTAGCTACCCTTGCGCCAGCTCCCGCTACAACAAACCCAGCAGTGGTGGAAATATTAAACGTCCCGGAAGCGTCGCCGCCAGTGCCGCAGGTGTCCACCAGAGGCCCACTCACTTCAACATGTAACGCCTTCTCCCGCATTGTCCGTGCCATCCCTGCCACTTCATCCACGGTCTCTCCTTTGAGCCGCAGCGCCGTTACAAAGGAGCCGAATTGAGCTGGCGTCGCCTCACCCTCCATTATCTCGTCCATGGCATGGGCAGCCTCGTCCATCGAAAGGGAGCCAGCGCCGACCAACTTGTCGATCGCATCACGTATCATTGTGCCCTCCTTAATTGAACCAACTGAACCGGCTTCACCGCAGAGAACGTAGATAAGATAGAGTTGACTAGAATCCTACATCTCCAGGAAATTCCGTAGAAGATCATGTCCTGCTTTTGTCATGATAGACTCCGGATGGAACTGGACGCCCAGCACAGGATGTATCCTATGCCGCACTCCCATAATGATCCCGTTGTCCGTCCACGCAGTAACCTCGAGATCAGCCGGAAGGTCTTCTTCTGATATGGCCAGGGAGTGGTATCGGATGGCTTCAAAGGGGTTCGGCAACCCCTTGAACAGACCCTCTCCGTCGTGGTGCACCATCGATGTCTTACCGTGTTTTATCTCTCCCGCGAAACCCACGGTGCCTCCATAAGCGTACCCCACACACTGGTGCCCAAGACACACTCCAAGGGTGGGGGTAGTTGGACCAAAGTGGCGGATCACATCGTTCGATACACCTGCCACGTCGGGAGTACGTGGCCCGGGGGATATCACGATCTTCTCCGGCACCATAGCGTCGATCTCCTCAACGCTGACCTGGTCATTGCGGACCACCTCAACGTCCGCGCCAAGCTCGCAAAGATACTGGTATAGGTTGTAAGTAAAACTGTCATAATTGTCGAGTAGTAAAATCATTTTCGTCCTCCGAAGTCAAAGACCCAGAGTGTATTACATCTCTGGACGCCTCTTCCCCTTAGATAGAACAGATAGTATTCAGCCCCCCATTTCTGCACATTCAATGGCCCTCAGAACCGCGGAGGCTTTGTGCTCGGACTCTTCGTACTCCGAGCTAGGCTTGCTGTCGAACACTATGCCACCACCAGCCTGCGTGTATGCCATTCCGTCCTTGACCACGAGCGTACGGATGGTTATGGCGGTGTCCATGTTGCCAACGAAGTCAAAGTAGCCGACTGCCCCGGCATAGGGACCACGCTTGTCGGACTCTAAATCAGCTATGATCTCCATCGCCCTAATCTTGGGCGCCCCCGACACGGTGCCAGCTGGGAAGCACGCCCGCATCACATCGAAGCTTGTATAATCGTCCCGAAGTTCGCCAGTAACGTGCGACACTAGGTGCATCACATGAGAGTAGCGCTCGATATCCATGTATTGGGTGACCTCGACCGTACCTGGCTTGCTAACACGGCCCACGTCGTTACGCCCCAAATCCACCAGCATAATATGTTCAGCCCGCTCTTTCGCATCCCCACGCAACCCTTCCTCCAACTCACGGTCCTCCTCCAATGTGGTGCCCCTAGGCCGGGTACCTGCTATTGGATGTGTCGAGACCTTGCCATCAATAACTTGTACCAGCAGTTCCGGCGACGCCCCCACGATCTGGAAATCGTCCAGTTGCAGATAGTACATATAGGGCGATGGATTGATGGCTCGCAACGCCCTGTAGATCTCAAAAGGGTGCACCGTAATGGGTCGCTGGAATCGCTGCGACACTACAACCTGAATTACATCCCCCGCAACTATGTAGTCCTTAACCGTGCCGACCATCTCCTCAAACCACGAGCGAGACATGTTTGTCTCAGGACTGATCGTGGCCTCGTTCCGACGCAGGTCCCGATGGATTGGCAAGGGCGCATCAAGGCGTGACACGATTTCGTCTATCCTCTCCACAGCGTTTGCGTAGGCGCGCTCGACATCGCCGTCGAGGCGAGCGTGGCTGACAACTCGGATTGTGTGCAACAGATGGTCGAAGATCAGGAATGTGTCGGTTAGCATGAATACCGACTCTGGTAGACCTAGTGGATCCTGTCCAGGCGTGGGCAGACGCTCAAAGTGGCCTACAACCTCGTAGGCTAGGAAACCTACAGCGCCACCGTGGAATCGTTCGCCGGACGGCTCGCCTACGATTCTAACGTCGGCCATGGCCTTTTGCAGTAGAACTAGGGGATCGACATCACCATGGCTCTGTCCGGGGCCCGTCCTAATGACATCGTATGGCTCAATGCCGATGAAGGAATATCGAGCTATACGGTTGCCTCCCTCCACACTCTCTAGTAGAAAGGTGTAGGGGCCTCGTGCTACCTTCATGTAGGCGCTAACGGGGGTTTCCAGATCCGCGTTAGTATCGCGATATATCGGAACCAGGTTGCCCTGATCTGCGAGCTTTTGGACCTCGTCCAGCGTTGGATGGTACATAGCTTCCTCTTTAGAGTCTGGTCAACCAAGCCTCGTCTATCCCATACACTCATTCTTCAAAAAGCAACGATAGATACAGATTATCGGCCCCTCGCACTCTCGACTTTATATTGATGCCCATCTGAGCAGCTCTGAGATACTACTGAAGACTAAACTAACACCCAACCACATACGGCATGCGTAGCGCTAAGGCAGAACCAGACCCATAGCCTCTTTCATCTGTATAAGCTTTGGGCCGCTTATCGCCTCGGCCCGGGCTGCACCAGCGGCCAACAGACGGTCCATCTCCCCAAGATCGGTCATCAACTCATGGTACCGCTCGCGTATGGGTCTGAGAGTCTCAATAACAACCTCCACCAGCCGCTTCTTGAGGTCCCCATAGCCGCGAGAATCCACAAAGTCGGCCTCTACCTGAGTCTCGTCCTTGCCGGTGATCACCTTGTAGATCTCCAAAAGATTGTTCACACCCGCCTTATCCGGGTCCGCAGAGAAACAAATCTCGCTACCCGAGTCGGTGACCGCACGCATTATCGTGCGCTTAATTTGGTCAGGCTCGTCCAGCAAGCGCACGGCATGCCCCGGTATATGGGAATAAGTTTTTGCCATCTTCACTGTAGGATCGTTGAAGCACATGATGCGCGCGCCTGATTTCGGGATCATCGGCTCGGGTACCACAAAGATGTCGCCGTACAGATGGTTAAAACGCTGCGCGATATCGCGGGACAATTCCACATGCTGCTTCTGGTCATCGCCAACCGGCACCTCATGGGCATCGTATAAAAGGATATCGCCGGCCATCAACACAGGATAGTCCAAAAGCCCGGTAGATACGCTCTCCTGCTTTGCAGACTTGTCCTTGTACTGCGTCATTCGCTCAAGCCAGCCTAGTGGCGTAACGCAGTTCAGTAACCAGCATGCCTCCGCATGGGCGCTGACATGGCTCTGAATGAAAATCGTACTCACCGATGTGTCGAGGCCAGCGGCTATATTCATGGCGGCGACCGCACGTGTTAGGCGCCGGATCTCGGCCGGATCATGGGGCACTGTTATGGCATGGAGATCAACTATGCAAAAGAAGTTCTCTTTTTCCCCCTGCTCTTCATACCAGTGCTTCATCGCGCCAAGATAGTTCCCCAATTGTAGGTCTCCGGAAGGCTGAATACCGCTGAAGACGCGCCTCCTGGGAGTCTTCAAGGTTGCTACTGTCTGAGTCGATGTCCTAGTCTGCATATTCCATCCCCCTACTTAGGCCGTCACTCCTACCAGGAACCCTGTATCCATTTCACCCATTCTCCCCCCCGAGGCGTTCCATATCTGTCCTCATCAAACTGAGGCAGGGAACTGAGATGGGGATGATTCCGAGGTTCCTCCCCGAAACTTGTACGCCGCGGCGTCACCTATCCCAGGAACGCAAAAAACCCGTCCTCATGTAGGGACGGGTTAGTCCGTGGTGCCACCCTGGTTCGCCGCTGACAGACCCCTAACGGGGCCTCAACGACATCTCTGTTCGGGTACGGAGAACGGCGTCCTCGATACCCTAGGCTGTGATAACGGTGCCTTCTCCGTCCACTCCTACAGCCAGTTCCCTGATTCTGACACTGCTTTCGGGTGGAGACTCCCAGGTCCATTCAGACTCTGCGCAGGCGCCGGTTCACACCTTACCCGGCTCTCTGAGCCTCGCTAAAGACCTACTACTCCTGTTCCCAGCCTCACTATTAAGTTGACTAGGCCCAGTATATTCACGTAAACCAACGTGTGTCAACCTCAACCCTGTTGATCTTGTCTGGCTTCAGGGGCGTCCGGTTGGGTCCATGCGCCCACCATCTCAAACGCTCAATGACGTGGAGATGGACAAATTACGAGGGGTCCTAATCGGGGTAGAATGGTCGGTGCCAGAGTCATCTCTGATGTAATGCCCTCTGATGTAGTGTCACTCTGAAGACACGATAGTACCGCGGCCAGATAATGAGCCCATCGCATCTAG
>CAYLLU010000044.1:15378-18638 GCA_964384845.1 uncultured Dehalococcoidia bacterium | reverse complement strand
GATTCGGTCTGGAGGATTGCATCGAGGTCCTGGGAGACGATCTGGATCGGGTGGTGCGCTGGTCTGGAGGCAACGACCTTAGCAAGCTCTCGGGGGTACCGCTCCGCCTAAGGTTGGTACTCAAAGATGCCGATCTGTATTCACTCCGGTTTCACTGACCATCCATCAGGAACTGGAGCCTATGTGGAAATTCGTTCCAAGTGAAAGTTCTCGTCCACCACTCGACGGTGTTCGGATTTTGTTCTTCGAACACTACGGTGCTGGCCCTCTGGTGACCATGCATCTTGCTGACCTAGGTGCAGAGATCCTCAAAGCCAGCGACACTGAAACAATCCATCGACTCGGTCCGCGACTAGGTTAGCACACCAACGAAATCCCTCGAGATTTGCCGGTGCATCGGACGATGCAATTGCGATATGGCATAGTGAGAGAATTGTGTGAGTATTCAACGGGGGGAAGACTGATGAATTTACGGGGAGTCTGGCAGCCCGACAAGGACGAAGTGGTCGCAAAAAATGGTGTTGTGACTGCTATGCATCCACTGGCAGCGGAGGCGGGCCTTGAGATGCTCAGTAATGGTGGCAACGCCGTTGACGCCGCAGTAGCGACAGGTTTTGCCATCTCGGTAGTTGAGCCGAACAATACCAGTATTGCTGGAGTCGGGTTCATGCTCGTCCACCTTGCAACGGGGGCAGGGCAGTATCCACCGGGTACGGATCTGGTTATCGAGTATGGTCCACGAGCGCCCAAGATGGCGCGACCTGATATGTACAAGATTACTGGTCCGGGTACCGGCATATCGACCTTTGCGGTAAAAGGCAACGAGAACCAAGAGGGTTATCGATCGATCGCTCTACCAGGAACAGTAGCCGGATTATGTGTTGCCCACGAGTTACTCGGCAAGCTCTCGTTGGAGCAGGTGATGGAACCCGCCATCAGTCTAGCGCAGGAAGGGTTCGATGTGTACTGGCTACTCTCGCTAATGATTGGCGGTTCAATGGCCGGTCTACAGAAGTATCCGGGCAGCCGCAATATTTTTCTGCCGAACGAGGTTCCTCCGGACTACACCCCTGATCCGAGCTCACCCAACATAGGCTCCCACAGACTCGTCCAGCGCGACTTGGCCGAGATACTGAAGCGTATCGCCAAGTCCGGGCGGGCCGGTATGTACGAAGGGGAGGTTGCAGCAGCTGTAGAGGAGGATATGCAGCGTAACGGAGGCCTCATCACTCGAGAAGACCTGGTGGAGTATAAGCCCGCTGTCAAGACGCCGCTCGCGACCACATTCCGGAATTATCGGGTATTGTCTCCGACCGCGCCGTCTGGTTCATGGACAGCCCTGCAAACCCTCAACACTCTCGAAAACTTCGATTTGTATTCCATGGGGCACAATTCCAAAGAATATCTGCACACATTCGTGGAGAGTGCACGTCATGCGTTCGCCGACCGATTCAGATTCATGGGGGACCCGGATTTCGTTGACGTACCGCTTAATGGTCTGTTGTCCAAGGAATATGCCACACAGATAGCAGGAGAGATCAACCCGGATAGGGCAGAAATCGAGCTTATGTCGAGCGATCCGCCATGGATCTACTTCGCGACCCGAGCAATTCACGATCCTTGGCAATTCGAAGATAGGTCAAGCTTGACGGACCAGACGATGTCGTCTACGGACACCTCCGGCGACTGCACAACCCACCTTGGTGCAGTTGATGGTGACGGCAACATGGTCTCGTGTACCCAGACCGCGGTTAGTAGCTTTGGTTCAAGAGTAGTCACGCCTGGCCTGGGATTTCTATGGAACAACGGCATGATATGGTTTAATGCAAAACCAGGAGCGGTCAACTCAATCGCCCCTTGGAAGCGTCCGTTGGTCAATATGGCCCCGTTACTTGCGACCAAGCAAGGCAAGCCATACCTAAGCGTAGGCTCACCTGGCGGACGCCAAGTGATAAACGCCAACATCAACGTTGCCCTGAACATCCTAGAATTCGGCATGGATCCCCAGGAATCCATCACGGTCCCGAGAACTGACACAGCTGGGGAGCTGAACCTGGTAGACTCCCGCTTAGATGTCAACGTGGTAGAGGCCTTGAGGCAACTTGGCCACCGGATCGAGGTAGTCAGCGATATAGAGGCGTGGTACCGATTCGGCCGGCCATCAGCCCTTTTAGTCGATAGAGATAACGGTGTGCTACGTGCTGGCACTCACACGCTCCAGACCGCAACAGCGGTGGGTTACTAGAAAAAATTCTGTAATTATGTACTCAAAAGAAGCCCAGTCTTTATCAGGGATGGTAAGAGGGATTTGGTACGATCGTAAGCTTTCATACCCCCAAAACTTGGCGCATCGGTTATACTGCACGGGAGTCAGGTAAATTTACTGTCAGAGTTTATTTATCTATAGTTTAAGTGTTCCTGGACTAGTTATGCGCACCGTAGCATGGTTCGGTTCGCCAGGTTATATTGGATTCTACACTAACGCCCGTGCCGATAATGTAGGTTGTTCCGGCATTGCTACCTCTAGATATGGTATACATGGCAGCTACGTATGATCGAATCCCAAGCACTGCTCACGACAATATTTGAGATCAGGACCTTGTGCATCGATCGAGACCAATGTAAAGAGAGCGACTAACCGATTGGACCCACCCATTGATAGATTTTATGTTGGCCGTTGAATAGCGCTAGTTCCAAAGAACAAATTATGAGTAATTAGGAGGATATTATGACAGCAAAAGTTCGCGCAGGAGTTGTTGGTGCAGGCCCAGTTGGTGGCCTGGGTCGCGGCACTCAAGGTGCAACAAACAATTCACATGCTGGTGGCTATGCCCGGCTCGAGGAGTGTGATCTCGTTGCGGTTGCTGACGTAGATGCCGAACGGCTACAGCAGTTTGGTGAGCAATGGGGGATTGCTCCTGAACACAGATACTCTACCGCCGTCCAGATGTTTGCAGAGGCGAATCTTGACGTGGTCAGTGTTACCACTCCACCCATCCATCATCACCACCCGGTTATCGAGGCAGCTGAAGGCGGAGTTAAAGTCATCCTGGTGGAAAAGCCTCTGGCAATGAGTGTCGAATGGGGTCGAAAAATGGTAGAGGCCTGCGACCGCGCTGGCTCAAGGCTGATCACTGGCCATACCCGACGTTTTCTACCTCCCTTCCAGAAAATCAAGAAGATGATCGCCGATGGTCTGATAGGTGACGTTCGTACGGTAGAGACGTCCGGTGCAAGGCCCCTGTTAGCTAACGCTACCC
>CAYLLU010000044.1:0-15368 GCA_964384845.1 uncultured Dehalococcoidia bacterium | reverse complement strand
CCACACGGTGGACTACGCCTTCAACTGGACGGACGCCAAACCTAAACTGGTCGCAGGCTTTCTAAGTCACGAGCCCTCACCAGGGCCAGACGCGAGTGTGTCGTCAACGTTCGGAGCCACCCCCAATCAGCAGTCTGGTAAACCGCTCGCTGACCCTGGAGGAGCAGGTATGATCATGTGTGAGGGCGGCGTAGTAATCCTCGTGAACAGCGTCGCGACTAGGAGAGAGGCGGAGGGTGAAACTATGATCGCCGGGACGAAGGGGCGCATCCATTTCGTGGAGTGGAGAGGTATTTGGGAGATCGGTACACTAATCGAGGCCCCCGGCAAGGGCTACGGTACCGCCTATGCATGGGAAGATATCCCGGATATGCCAGATGAGCCTGATCCTCTCAACTATTTCGCCGGCGCTTCTCGCGAGGCCGTAAGCTGCTTCCTCGAGGACCGTGAGAGCGTCAGTACAGGACTTGACGGTCTCAAGACATTGGAGGTACTGACGGCGATGCATATCTCCCACAAAACCGGAACAATGGTTCCACTACCGTTGGGAGAAGGTCTTGATCAATACGAGATCAGATCGACCCAGCAATGAACATTACTTTGTGTTTTTTACGGTTATAGATTGAGGAGCGCCGCAAAGTGTAATGATACCGGCATGCAAGGGGAAGGCCACTTGTAGAAACGGGCATTGGAGAAACAAAGGGTAGTTTATACTTCGTAGTAATTACGATTCGAAAGGTGGCCGTCGTTTGGATTTCGGAAGAGATACCTACCGGCCCCCTATCATGGGACTTACCCATATGGTCGCTGCTGGCCACTATCTGGCTGCGGCAGCGGGTTACCGAATTCTGGAGGATGGCGGCAACGCCATCGACGCGGGTGTTGCGTCGGGCATCGCCATTAACGTTACGCTGCCCAATGACACCAGCTTCGGGGGCGTGGCACCTATTGTTATCTATGATGTCGCCACCGATTCTGTAGTGACTATCAGCGGTCTTGGACGCTGGCCACGGGCGACATCCATTGACTACTTTCTGCGCGAACTAGGCGGACAAATACCTCTTGGTGTCCACAGGACTGTCGTGCCGGCCGCAGCCGACGCATGGCTCACCGCTCTCGAAAAATACGGCACTATGACGTTCGAACAAGTTGTGACTCCCGCATTGGATCTGGCGGAAAACGGATTCCCTCTCTCTGCATATTTAAGAAATTATCTGAGCAATGCGGCGGAGACCAAGGATGGCAGTCTTTCGACCTGGGACTCGACACGAGATGTCTTCATGCCCAATGGACGAATGCCATTGGTCGGCGAGCCTCTTGTACAAAATGATCTTGCGCGTACCTTCAGACGATTGATCGAGGTAGAAAAAAGTAACCTCCACTTAGGGCGCGAAGCCGCCATCCGAACGGCTAGGGATTATTTCTACAAAGGCGAGATAGCTGAGGAGATGGCTCGTTTCAGCCAAGAACGTGGTGGTCTGTTAACCCTAGAGGATTTGAAAGATTTCTCTGTGAGGGTCGAGGAGCCAGAGGTAGGTCAATTTAGGGATTACTCCGTGTACACCTGTGGACCTTGGTGCCAGGGTCCAGTCGTTGCCCAGACTCTACAGATGCTTGCGAAAGACGACCTGGCAGCGCTGGGTCACAACAGCTCAGACTACATCCACCTGCTTTCCCAGACTCTTAACCTAGTCTTTTCCGATCGTGAGCACTTCTACGGTGACCCAGACTTCATTGACGTACCGATCGAGGGGCTGCTTTCCCCAGAGTACACTAATGAACGAAGACGAGCCGTAGACATGGTGCGGGCGTTTTCCGAGATGCCACCACCCGGTGAACCTTCGATACATGTCCCGAACAGTGCAACAGGCGTTACAAATCGCAGTTATACTAGGTTGAGAGGCGTCCAACCTAGAGATACAAGTTACACTTGCGTTGTTGACAAATGGGGCAATGCATTCTCTGCTACGCCCAGTGATGTACTGTCGGGAGGTCCTATAGTGCCCTCCCTGGGTTTTGTGCTTTCCAATCGGGGAAGCCAGAGCTGGTTGGACCCAGATCACCCGTCAAGTGTCCATCCATGGAAGCGTCCTCGTCTTACCCCGAACCCGGCTATCGCTTTCAAAGGGGGTAAGCTGTTCATGCCATTCGGCACCCCGGGAGGTGACGCACAGTGTTCCGCGATGGTCCAAATGTTCTTAAACATAGTGGAATTTGGTATGGATCCACAACAGGCTGTCGAACGGCCCAGATTCATTCCGTTGAACTTCCCTAATTCTTTCTGGCCTCATACTTACCTCCCAGGCCGCCTGAACATCGAGGGTAGAATTTCCCATGAAACCACCAGCGAATTATCCCGACGAGGCCACGACATCCAGATTATCGACGATTGGACGCCAGCAGCAGGTAGCCCATGTGGCATTCTTGTCGACCAGGACTCCGGTGTCCTAAAGGCGGGAGCCGATCCGAGACGAGACGCCTATGCAGTGGGACGATAGGTTCCTTAACCCTGTATGGAGCTTCCCCTAAGCCAAGTAGAGTCTAGAATCTAACGAGGAAGGTAATGGTAGTGCAGTCTGAGCAACTTGCCGGTTAAATCAGGGTGGTAGAGTCCCTTATCGGAGAAGTGAGTGATGGGCACCGGATTGTCGATACACTTGATACTACTCAAAGGTACGTCATTGTGTGTCAAGTACGAAATCGTGGTTACAGCAGCGATCGGTTTTCTCACGTGCTACTTGACTGTGTAGAACAACAGTTGGACCAAGGCTCTTCGGAGCTGACCGTAATAGATCAGAATCTGTCCGAAGATGCCAACCACCAAGCGAAGTAATGCGATTTCAACGAATTATAATCAGAGGCACCGTTGTCTTTATGCGGGAGAACACAAATGAGAGCAGCAGTCTATAAAGGTAAACAGCAACTATGCGTCGAGGAAATACCCATCCCTGATCCTGGTCCGGGACAGGTATTGGTCAAGATCAAATACTGTGCCATTTGCGGCACGGATGTCCACGGATTCCTTTATGACGTAGTGCCTCCGGGAATGGTGATGGGGCATGAGTGGTCCGGCACCATAGCTCAACTTGGACCGGGAGTTACAACATGGAGAGAGGGAGAGCGTGTTCTGGGTGGAGGAGGAGAACCCCCGGTGAGTAACATCTCTCCAGTCAGGATCGACCCCCGATTCAACTACCGAGATTTCATAGAGACCGGTTTTGCCCTTGGACGATTGATGGCCTATGCCGAGTATGCTGTGACCGAGGATTGGGAACTCACAGCAATACCGGACAGCGTTACCGACGAAGAGGCTACAATGTGCGAGCCTTTTGCCGCAGCCGTACACTCTGTCCGAACCTCTAACATTCGCTTGGGCGACTCGGTAGCCGTTCTTGGTGCTGGACCTATCGGACTGTTCACTCTACAGGCTGCTAGGATAGCCGGAGCGGGCAAGGTGTTAGTGTCTGAACCAGCGCCTGCCAGGGCCGAGGCAGCACGAAAACTGGGTGCCGATGAGGTTATAGACCCCTCCAGCGAGGATGTGGTCTCAAGGATGGTGGCGCTAACGGACGGCCTCGGGCCTGATGTGGTGATTGATTGCGCAGGTGTCGGCCCAACTTTGGACCAGGCGTTGACTATGACCAGGCGCTCAGGACACGTGATTCTTGTCGCGGTACCTTGGGAAAAAACTTCCCTGTCTCCTGTTGACTGGATGGCCCGGGAAATAGTGCTTCGAACATCCTTTTCGTCGGATCCTGTGGACTGGCGCATAGCGCTGAATCTGCTCCAGAGTGGAAAAGCGACGATTGAACCGATGCTCTCGGAATCCAGTTTCATTCCCCTGGAGGGCATTCAGGAGGCATTCGAGAAGCTCACAAAGCCATCGACTCAACTCCAAATGATAGTGAAGATGTAGTTCTCCGGTTACTTTTGGGCAAAACCTTGCCTATCTATCGTTAGGAGAAGTGGTGGGCAGCCTCCATAGAGCGGAGTCGCCCACAAACATATCTGATACAGACGACAATATTGTCTAACCCAACAAGGATCAAAAGCTGAGGATGGTTTGGTCGTAGGCCAGTCGATCTGGCGTGTATTTCAGGAGAGGGCGCTAGGTTATTTGCTCTGCTACTTATGAGACGATGTTTTGAGCGACCGTGTCATCCGATCCGTGGAGATGGACAACGAGCATCTAGCCATTGCCCAATCTGATCCGGGACACTCTTTCATCACTCTCACGATCTATAAATACTCATATCTGATTACTGGACTGTAAGAGATTGCCGCCCCGAGCATGGACCGCGTGCTGTGATATGTTGTCGTTGAAAATTGGTATCCATATTGTGACCAAGATGCCACTAAGTCCTCATATTGGCGTTGCGTGCGACAATATAGGAGTTGATTACCTTCCTCTACGACCATCCATTTAAGCTTGGACTAAGAGCCTTGGATGTAAATAGCGTAGATTCTTACTGGATCTACAAACGCCTTTGAATCTGTGATCGAGCAAACGTCCCATTGCGCACTTTCGCTCAGATTAGCTGTAGGTACAATATACAGACTATTGCTAGTAGTGCTAGCATACTTGAAACAGGAATTCACGGAGATAAAACCTTGGGTCGGTTTGACGGACAAACCGCGATAATTACCGGCGCCGGTGGAGAAATCGGGTTCGCTGTCGCCAGTCGTCTGGGAAGTGAGGGGGCGGCTATCACGGTCACTGACTTTCACCAGGAGCGGGGCGAGACTGCAGTAGCCCTACTAAACGAAGCGAATGTGGATGCCCGACTGGTCGTAGGTGACGTTAGTGATTCTGAGACCGCAAATGTGGCAGTTAAAACTACTCTTGAAACCTGGGGACGGATCGATATTTTAGTCAACAACGCAGGAGGTGGCGGCACATACGATTACGGCAATATCTGGGAACTACCCACTGACGCGATGGATATATCGTTCAACAACAATTTCATGGGAACCTTTCTATTTACTCGTGCGGCGGTTCCACACATGATGGAACGTGATTATGGCCGCATAGTCAACACAGCGTCAGTTGCCGGCAAAGAGGGAAACCCGCAGCGTGTTCCTTACTCCGCGTCCAAGGCAGCGGTCATAGGGCTTACTAAATCGGTCGGCAAAGAGCTGGCCTTAACGGGCATCCGAGTGAACTGCATCACGCCGGCCGTTGTCATGACACGGCCCAACCGGAAACTGAAAAAACGGGAATTGGACTATATGACACAGAGAATTCCAATGGGCCGAACGGGTACAGTGGAGGAGATGGCGGCGATGATCACCTGGCTATCATCGGAGGAATGCTCATTCACTACCGGCGCTGTTTTCGACATCAGTGGCGGCCGAGCGACTTACTAGGTCATTTGGGCAAGGAACAACACTACCAATGTCAATAACTCCGCGGGACAGTCTGACAGCCGAAGATCTACGCGAAATGTACCGGCTCATGCTCTTAGGACGTCGTTTCACTGAGCGATCATTGGAACTCGCCTGGGAAAAGCATCTGCCCGTTGGAATGCACCCCAGCGCAGGACAGGAGGCCGTAGGAGTGGGAGCCTGCTTTAGCCTGCGGCCCAGCGACTGGGTACTGCCCTCCCTCAGAACAACAGAGGCATTCTGGACTCGTGGCGTTACCGTACTTGAGATGTTCAACGCCATTATGGGGAATTCAAAAAGCATTAACTCAGGCAAAGAGTCCTTTCATCATAGCGGGTATCCCGAATTGGGTATCTTAGCCGGCACCGCCATGGTCGGCGCTCAGATCCCTGAATCCGTGGGTGTTGGCTGGGCGATGAAGATGAAGAAAACCGATAACGTGATGATCTGCTTTTTCGGCGACGGCGCGGCAGGGCGTGGAGACTTTCACGAAGGATTGAACCTGGCCTCTCTTTTGAAAGTACCAGTCGTTTTTGTCTGCGAGAACAATCTATACTTCCAGACCGTACCGAGTACTGTAGGCCAGCCAATCCAAGACATCGCCGATCGTGCAGATTCATACGCGATGCCGGGCGAGGTTGTCGATGGCCAGGATGTCCTCGCGGTTTATGACGCCACGGAGAAGGCCATTGCCAGGGCACGTGCGGGCAATGGCCCCACGCTCCTTGAGAGCAAGACCTACCGTTTTATGAGCCACTACCCATTAATGATGGACGACACACGTCCTCCTGATGAGGTAGCTCGCTGGAAGAAACGGGATCCCATCACCATACTGGGCAGATACCTTGAAAAGAAGGGCTACCAGGATAACGCTACCTCTGAAGCGATCGAGGCTACGATTCTGCAAGAGTTGGAGAATGCCTTCAAAGAGTGTCAGGCAACTCCCTTCGCCTCCACTGACCAGGCCTTTACGAATGTTTATGAAGAATCGATAGAGGCTATGGGGATATGAGAGAAATGGAGTTAAAAGCCGCGATTAGGGAGGGGATCGCTCAAGAGATGCATCGGGACGAGACGGTATACCTCTTCGGAGAGGATGTTGCCTACTACGGAGGTATCCTAGGGGTCACAGAAGGAATGCTGGAAGAATTCGGTCCTGAGCGTGTCATGGACATGCCTATTTCAGAGGCGGGGTTCTCCGGCATGGCAGTCGGTGCCGCTCTCATGGGACTACGCCCCGTGATTGAGATGCAATTTACAGGCTTGATCACGGTGGCTATGGACCCGCTCGTTAACACTGGGGCAAAGGCTCGCTACGTCCATGATGGAGCGATGTCGGTTCCCATGGTGGTGCGTTCGACGCACATGATGCACGGAAACGCCTATATGAGTCAGGCGCTTGAGACATGGTTCACTCACATACCAGGTTTTAAGGTCGTCACGCCATCGACTCCAGCCGACGCCAAGGGTCTGATGATCTCGTCGATTCGAGATCCTGACCCTGTCCTGTACGTCGAGCACGAGGATCTCTATAAGATCACAGGCCCGGTTCCGGAGGAGACCTTGTCGGTGCCTCTGGGCAAAGCCGCCGTCCGGCGTGTGGGATCCGACGTCACTGTCATAGCCTGGCTGGCGGCAGTACCGGCCGCTGAGGCGGCTGCCGAGGATCTTGCCAATAATGATATTTCGGTCGAGGTCATTGATCCCAGGACACTGGTGCCGTTCGACAGTACGTGCGTGTTGGAGTCCGTTAGAAAGACGGGCAGACTGGTGATAGTCCACGAGGCCGTCAGGCGTGGTGGGTTTGGTGGGGAGATAGCCGCGATGGTCGCAGGGAGCGACGTGGTCTCTAGACTAAAGTCTCCGATAGAACGCGTTGCTAATCCAGGAGTACCAGTACCGCATGCCAGACAGCTAAACCAGGCCGTCCTTCCTGATAAAGAAGACGTAATCGCAGCGGTGAAACGTACACTGGGCCAACCTTAAACACCGCCGGTATCCACGATTCCTGGCGTTACGATAGACGGTAACTCTGTTAATGATACCGCCGGTTTGTCCGGTGTATATTCTATCGCTACTTAACTGCTCAGTGCCCAGCCCTAAATCAACTTAATCGACATTTGTTCTTACTTTTTGGGATTTGCCAAAGTGAGCACACGTTTCGGGTTCTCTATCATAAGCTTCTGGAGATGCTCTTCCTTTACCCCTGTCCCTCGGAGGTGGGGGATAAATTTTTCTAGAATGAATGAGTATCCCGTACCACCATACCGTTTGAGCTGCTCTTTGGTGCAGAGGTCATGAGAAATTAGAATACGATCCACATAGCCGGAAGATATTAATTTGGGTATCGTTAGCACTACCTGTGCAGTGAATGCATTATCATATATCGAATACA
Organism: uncultured Dehalococcoidia bacterium; assembly: GCA_964384845.1. GTDB lineage: Bacteria > Chloroflexota > Dehalococcoidia > Lucifugimonadales > CAJWER01 > CAJWER01. The sequence continues at coordinate 7,588 of CAYLLU010000044.1, read as the reverse complement.
TGTCCCATCGGACGTTTTTTGGCGCCTGTAGAGCTAGACCGGCTCCTACTCGGCCTAGATAATCGAATTGGATGTAAATACCCCGGTCAAGTAGTTCCAACAATAGATCCATGTTACCGGCGATCACGTCGCTGTGCCCGAAGACGACGCGAGATAGGTCCGCACCTTCTTCGAATAAGATATCAATGACTTCGAGTTTTTCTCGTTCATGACCACCACAGTGGAAAGAAATCGCCGCTCCAGTAATACGGCTAGCCATAGCGGAGGCTCGGATGCTCTTTATCTCATTTTGGGTGAGAGGATTACCTTCAATTCCTACCTCTCCGATAATCCCTGAGCGTATACCCGTATGGTCCACACCTATTGTGACGTCGCGTATGATCTCTTCTGCCAGATCTTCCACTGAGCGTTCGTTCATGTCAGTTGGGTGGTAGAAGCTCTGATACCAGCCAGATCCCATAACTATATTGAGGCCGGTGGAGTGTGAGACCTTAAGCAGCGCCATTGGGTCTCGTCGAAGTCCGATGTTGGAAACATCTACTATGGTACCGCCGCCCCAATGACGGAATTCCATCGCCTCTTCCACAGCGGTCTGAACATCCCCGAGAATCCAGTTATCTCGAATTTGCCTACGCTCCCTGGCATGGTGAAGGTTCTCAAGATTCAATTTCTGTTCCCAGAGGACCAACTCCGAGGCTGGCGCATTTTCGTCTGGAGCCTTGTGTCGGTGGACATCTATGAACAGATGCTCGTGCATGAGAGTGGCACCAAGTTGATCGGGTCCTACAGGCCCTTGAACGGTCATTACCTTACCGATCACATCCGCTATTTGCGCGTTCATAGATGTCTCCTGATTATTTAGTTGAGGGACCTATATTCACAGTCCTGTGCGTGTGATAGTAAATCTTGAACAGGACTGTCGACATGGAAGAAATTCTGATGCAATCGTCGGATTGGGCCCAAATGGGACAAATTGTCTGTCACCAGGATTCAATACCCAGGCAGCCCTTCTGTTAACTGCTCCGGCGAACCAGTATTGACACATTCCCGATGCCTAGCTGTCGACTATTGTCTGTTGGATGAGTCAGAAATGTTTACGATAATGCTGGTTTCGTAAAGTTCGGCAACGTTTCAATGAAGATGGTCACAGTTTAGTGACCTTGATAGGCTCGTACTTTCATAGCAGCGGTATGATCCCAAGGTTTAATCCATTCCTCTTTGATCTCCATACCGAAACCTGGTGCATCTGAGGGCGTTATGTATCCGTCCTTCGGCACAGGTACTCCTGGGATTGCGCGCAGTTCCTCCAGGGGAATTCCCGGGTCGCTACCCATCCAGAATTCGGCCATTGGAGATTCGGGCATTGTAATAGCAAAATGCTGACCCCAAGGCATCCTGACAGCATCATGAGGGATGGTAATAATCCCGGCGGCTTCCCCGATGGTGTAAATCTTCAGAGCCTCGGAAAGTCCGCCACACCATTTGATGTCTGGCTGAAGGACGTCCACTGCTCGATGCTCAACTAACTGACGAAAGGTCCAGCGTCCGTGGTGATCTTCTCCAGTAGCGAGTGGGATCCAGTTAATTGCTTTCCTTAACTCGATATATCCTTCCAAGTCTGTTGGTATCAGTGGCTCCTCGAACCAACGTAGACCGTATGGCCGTAACCGTTCAGCCAACCGAACAGCGAATTCAACGTTGAAGCTCATGACTGGATTGAACATGAGCTCTGCGTCGGGTCCAACCTCTTCACGGGCATGTGCAATTTTCTTCTCGACAATATTGATTCCATCAATCCCCTCGTCATAATGTGCGGGATTAGAGATCTTGAAGTGTTTGAATCCGAGTTCCTTGGACCAGTCGAGGTCATCAGAGGTGCAGTAAACCAAAGCTTTGTCTCTGCAAGGACCACCCATCAGAGAGTACACTGGCTGATCCAACAATTTGCCTTTGAGATCCCAAAGTGCTAGATCGATACCAGACTGAGCAACAGTCGCAATTCCACCTGCTCCAAAACGATGTGTCGAGCGCCACATCATGTCATTGAGGTATTCCAATGCCATACAGTCTCGACCTTCCAACAACGGACCAAAATGATAGTCAATTATTGCAGCTGTCGGTTCTCCAAAACTGCACTGTCCTAGTCCCCAACTGCCGTCCTCACAAATCACTTGGACCCAGACATGATCTGAAGTATTGGCACCTGGCATAGAGCCATGGACTCTTGAAAACTCAGGATACTTATTGATTGGCAAGGCTCGACGGGCGTGGGTATTCCAGTTTGGTCGTCGCGGCTTTGTTTTGGGCCGCATACGAGGAATATTTAGTTCCACAGCCCTGACTTGCTTGATTTTCATTTAAACCTGTCCTGACAAAGAAACTGGATCTATTCCTACCTGTGAGTCTATTTGACTCCAAGTAGTCTTTCGGATTGACGAAATATGGATCCTGAACTTTTTAGCGGAAGAATAGTCCAATTTATGAGGAGAGCAATAGGTGAAGGAGACATTATACGGTAGACGCTTCTAGCTTATACATTTTAAGTAAGCCCGTTGGCACTGTCACGTGATTACACGGTGGTGCTTTTTGAGGTGAACTTCAATTTGGGGGTCAAAGTCAGAGTTTAAGTGTAAATGTTTACCAGAGTAATCGACTGTGCTGATCGAAAAATCTTGAATATGTGATGAATGAGGCCTCTTGACTCAAGCATTAATTTGAGACATGAATGATATCTGAGCTTTGTTATTGATGGCTATGATATAAAGTCTGAAATCTTGGTCTAACTATGGTCCTTCTTCATTGTAATGGCGGATATCCCTTGTGGGTTTTTTAACGTAAGGTATTTCTAGCAGTGCTTGCTCGTCTAACTCTAGACCTAGCCCAGGTCCCTTGGGCAAATTGATGTAACCCTTATCAACTTGGAATGGATTGACAGAAATCTCGGCGCCAGCCTCCTCAAAATTTAGGAAGTACTCTGTGATTAAGAAGTTTGGCATGCATGCGACAGCCTGTATTGTAGCGGCCAACCCAATCGTTGTACTGTTGTAATTATGTGGTGCGACGGCAATATAGTACGGTTCTGCCATCGCAGCGATCTCTTTGAGTTCCAGTATGCCGCCACAATTACATACGTCGGGGTTGATAATCTCTGCCGCACGGCGTTCAAATACTTCTCTGAAACCCGTTTTGGTGTATAGGGTTTCGCCGGTCACTACAGGGATGCCTGTACACTCTCGAACCTTAGCCAGTGCTGGGATATTGTCGGCTGGAGTGGGCTCCTCATACCAGAATGGATTAAACTCTTCTAACTTTCTGGAGAAGTTGATGGCGTTCATTGGAGATAATCGGCGGTGGCCTTCTATAAGCAAATCTATATTTGGTCCGACTGCCAGACGTACGGCACGGACAACTTCTATGGCGGACTGCTGGATATCTTTACTGATAAATGAACGCCAAGGCTTTGGGAAGGGGTCGAACTTTAACGCTGTGAAGCCGCGCTTGATAGTCTTAACGGCCTTGTCTGCATACTCTTCAGGTTGTGAACAATCTCTATACCAACCATTGGCGTATACACGGATACGATTCCGGCAAGGACCTCCAAGCATCTGGTAAATTGGCACTCCAAGTTTCTTTCCTACAATGTCCCAAAGGGCTTGCTCAATCGCGCTCAAAGCCGAATATAATTCCATTGAACCTCGGCGGTTACTGAAATCATCGTAAGTTACCCAACTGAAATGTTTAATGGCGAAAGGATCACGTCCAACCAGGTATCTCTCCAATTCAAGGACGTGTTCTTCGATGGTCCGATCTCGATCCGACTGTGTGTAAGCTTCCCCCCAGCCGTGTATACCGTCGTCTGTAACCACTTTTACGAACAGCCAGTTCTTATCACCAGCGATACCGACTCCTTTTATTGAAGGGGTCACTAGGAACGTCTTCACTCCTGTGACTTTCATGATTGCTCCTTTTACCATGTAGTCCCTTGGCAGAGTTTATCCTGTTAGTTTGTGATGAAGAAAAGTATGTGCTATAGCATGCAATCTACGGATGAGTGGCGTAAACGAAATTGGAGGTCATACGATGGCAACATCGGTCGAACGCTTTACTCAGAAATTCAGCAAATCCAGAGATATGTATATAAAAGGATCGGAGGTGATGCCTGGGGCTAGCCCAGCTAGCCGTGTAGCCTTTCCTTTCCCCATTTATACGCAGTGTGCAAAAGGTCCGTTAAAGTGGGATATAGATGGCAACGAGATTATAGACTATGTTATGGGTAGTGGTGCCCTTTTACTCGGCCATGACCATCCAGTTGTAATCGAAGCTCTTCAAAAGCAACTTGGACAAGGCATCCATACAATTGCCAATCCGCTGGCTCTCAGGTGGGCCGAACTGATCAAGACCATGGTGCCTTCAGCCGAGAAAGTGAGATTCACAGGTTCCGGAACTGAAAGTACATACTTGGCGCTTCGCTTGGCTCGTGCGTATACGGGTAGAAAATCGATAGTCAAATTTCGCAATCATTTTCATGGCTGGCATGATTACGTAACGCCAGAGTCGGGCTTGAATACAGAAGTCGGAATTCCTGAAGAAACGCTGTCTACTGTGATAGTACTCGATCCAGATATTCAAGCAGTAGGGCAATTGCTTAACAATAACGACGATGTAGCAGCTATCATATTAGAAGCTACCGGTGGTCACTGGGGCCAATTCCCCTTGCCAAATCCAAGGTTCCTACAAGATTTGCGGAATCTTACTGATAAACACAACGTTGTCATGATAATGGATGAAGTGATTACCGGCTTCCGGACGTCTCGTGGTGGGGCACAACAAAAGTTCAATGTGCTCCCCGATTTGACTGCTATGTCCAAGATTGTAGGTGGAGGTCTCGCAGCAGGGGTTGTGGCAGGTAAGGCAAAAATCCTGGATCTTATGGTATCAAAAGATAACTCCCGAAGAGTGGTGAACACAGGTACTTTTAATGCGACTCCACTAGCCGCAGCTGCAGGTATAGCATCACTTGAATTGGTTGCCTCGGACCCTATTAATGAACGTGCGGATATTATGGCAGAGCGTTTGAAAGAAGGTCTTAACGAGGCTCTAGTTAGGATGGAGGTCCCGGGACATGTTCATGGAGTGTCTTCGATAGTTCACATTCTTTTAGGATTAGAGTGCGGTTGTGGTGGTGGGATATGTACACTGCCACATCGCTATATTGCTGAGGCCACTGCTGCGCCGCGTGCAGATGCACTTCGTGTGGCCATGTTAAATGAGGGGGTAGATATTATGGCAGGTGTAGGATTCATGGTGTCAGCGGTGCATTCAGAGGAACATATTGATAGAACCATCTCGGCTTTTGGCAGGGCCTTGAACAAGTTAAGGGATGAAGGTCTATTGCCGCTATAATGCGCTGGTTTTGTGAAATGTTTTCGATAGTTCTCGGCCTGGAATCCCAATGTTGATGGGGTCATCTATTTTCTGGTCAAAGCTTAGGTCATAGATTGGATAATCGTAGGATAATAAAACTATCAGTTGAATAAAACTGAGTTAGAAATTGAGAGTTATGGCTGGTGTTAAAATTCATAGAACCGGACTCAAATTTTCTAACCTCACTATATTTGATTGATACGCTGACATCTAGAGTGAGCTATATTATGTTAGAACAATCAAATAACGAATTGATTTCTAGCAGTAAATGCGAATTCAGAACCTAGGAGGCATTCATGAAGGTCAGTGGAGCGAATCTTATTGTACGGGCCTTGAAGGCGGAAGGCGTGGATACGGTGTTTGCCGTAGCGGGTGACCACACGCTCCCTTTGATGGACCACATGTTGGAAGAAGGGTTTCGCTTTATAGATACGCGTCATGAACAAGGGGCGGTGGACATGGCCAACGCTTGGGGGCAAGTCACTGGGAGTCCTGGAATCACAATGTTCACGACTCCTGGCCATGTCAACGCCATTCCGGGTCTTAGTCTGGCGAGCCACAAAGAATCGCCTATCATCAACATATCGGGGTGTGCGCCTCGTGATCGTTTGGGACAAGGCGCCGTCCAGGAGATCGACCAGGTGGGGATGGCACGCACGGTGACCAAAGGCGCATGGATGGTACCTGATCCCCACAGGATCCCCGATCTTGTGGCCACGGCGTTTCGAACCGCACTTTCCGGCAGGCGCGGCCCGGTTCATCTGACGATCCCGTTGGATGTCCAGGAGATTGAGGTTGATGAGTCTAATGTGCGTTTCTACAGTGCCGACGAGTACCGCGCTACAGGGGTACCCTTCGGTGATCCAGGCAGCGTAAGGGCTGCTATAGAATTACTACACAGTGCGGAACGCCCGATGATAGTTGCCAGCAACGGGGCCTACTCGGTCGATCCCGAAGAACTACAGAGGCTGATTGAGATAACTCGGATCCCGATTTTTACAGAAGAAGCTGCCCGCGGCATTGTGTCAGACGACCATCCTTATTGTTTTGGTTTTGCGGATGGCAGGGTCAACGATGCGGCAGCCCAAATCAAGGATGCAGACGTCATTTTGCTGCTGGGTAAGAAACTAGATTACACGGTTAATTTCGGCGACCCACCGGTGATGGATAGAGACGTACGTATTGTTCAAGTGGAACCTTCAGCCGAACTCATAGGACTCTCTCGCGGTGTCGACGTGTCGATACATGGAGATGTGGGTGCCGTCGTGAAGCAGCTAATCGCCGAAGCCGAGGATCGACACTGGAAGGATCACTCACTGCTTAGCCAACTTGAGTCAACCCAAGCATCCCAGAGGCGTACCTTGGAAGAACGTGCAAATGCTCCCTCTACTCTTCACGCGATGTCCGTTCACATGGCGTTGTCCCAGCAATTGACGGAGGACACCAGTCTCGTGTTCGAGGGCAGTGACTTTGCGTTTTTTGGCGCGGCGTATCATCCAAGTTTGAAGCCTAATCACTGGTTCACGAATGGGACGCTTGGAATGATAGGATGGGGCGTCCCTTATGGCATAGGCCTTAAGGTGGCCGCACCGCAATCTAGCCCAGTCGTACTCACCGGAGATGGCGCGTTCGGGTTCAATGCCATGGAAATCGACACGGCGGTCAGGCATAACCTTAACGTGGTTATCGTGGTAGGTAGTGATGGTGTTTGGGGTATAGATTACCACCAGCAGGTCCAACTCTACGGTCGGGCCGCGGCAACGGAATTGGAACCGGTGCGCTATGACAAGATGGCTGAGGCATTGGGCGCCCACGGCGAGTACGTAAAAGAAGCGGGTCAACTACCGAGTGCCCTTGAGCGGGCATTCTCCTCGGGGAAGCCTGCGGTAGTGAACATCAAAACGGGCCCAGAAGCATCTCCACTCACGGAATACATCATTCGACTAAAAAGTGGCGCTTTGGATACCAAGTAAGCGCCAAACGTCTTGGCGCCTCTGTCATTGAACAGAAGGAAGGGTTCCCACTAATAGTTCATAACTTTGCCACTCGGCAGTTAATTGATGCCTGTGGGTGACCTGCTCGCATGTGCTCTTTCACATGGGGTGAAATAAGATGAACTTGAATCTAAATACACCAGACGACTATTCCCAGTCGAAAAACACGC
>CAYLLU010000043.1:0-18820 GCA_964384845.1 uncultured Dehalococcoidia bacterium | reverse complement strand
GGGTCCACACCTTTAGACAGTGCACTCCCGTCGGCGAAGTTCTGCTCACCTTGGTCGTTCCCGGCAAATCGAGTACCTACCAGAGTGGTGATCCCTTCAACCGCTGCACCGACGTAGCAATCGACAAGCGGACTGGCGACCTGTACATCTCGGACGGCTACGGCAATTCCCGGGTCCACAAGTACTCTCCAGATGGCAAGCTGCTCTTTTCGTGGGGCGAACCAGGCACCGACCCCGGCGAGTTCAATATCGTTCATAACATCGCCACCGATCTAGACGGTTGGGTCTACGTCGCAGATCGCGAAAACCATCGTATCCAGATCTTCGACGCGAACGGCAAGTACGAGACCCAGTGGGTCAACATGCACCGCCCATGCACCATATATGTGTCCAAGGAACAGCACGTGTACGTAAGCGAACTGGGATGGGGAATGGATGTGAACCGCAATCTGCCTAACATAGGCCCCAGAATCAGCGTTTACGACACTAGCGGCAAGCGTCTGGCCAGGGTAGGGGACATGGGAATGGGCACGGCGCCAGGCCAGTTCGAAGCACCCCACGGCATGTGCCTGGACTCCCGAGATAACATATATCTCAGTGAACTTGCATGGACCCACATGAATATCCTTGGTCTGGAAGCCGACGGTGTGCGAAGCTTCCAAAAGTTGGCGAAGGTGAGCTAGTGGAACAGAGGACAACCCAGTGAAATTGACAGACGCCAATACGACAGACATTCGCCAATCCATCCGGATAGGGTCGGTCATGGTGGGGCCTATCTTCGGCTGCAACTATTGAACCGGATTTACCGAAGCTCTACTGCAACATCTCTCTGAGCAGGCCGACCGTTCCCTCGATGGCTGCGTTGGCCAGTGCACGACCCTTTTCGACAGACGCGTGGACAGCCATTGGGTCAGATTCTGCGACGTGATCCCATCGCACGTTGCCGGGTAGGGCGTACAGTGCGAAAGATGTTTCGAACTCCCCCGCGTGGCCAGGATACTCACCACTATCCAGAACTTCCTCGGCAAGCTCTTTGGACACCAGATCCCAGTAGCTGCTGAACCTTAGGTCAAGTCCCGGTTCGTCGCGTCCGAGTAAAGCATCGGTATAATTGCCATGCGTGTGTATCGACTTGGCAGTGTCGATGGGTAGCGGGTGTCCTAAGGTAGATGTGAGGTGCAATCTCCACTGCTGGATGACGCCCTGTACAGGTGCGACGTTACCGCCATGGCCGTTCAGTATTAGCACGTTGCGTATACCGTGGCGCACAAGACTCTCCACGGCGTCAAAGACCACTGCGAGCCAAGACCCTGGTTTCACAGACATCGTCCCAGGGAAGTGCATGTGGTGCTCGGCAATACCGATGGAGATAGGCACGGCCACTACTACGTCAGGATATAGTAGCAAAGCAGCCTTCTCCGCAACATAAGTACTTGAGGCGATATCCTGGGGAAACGCGAGGTGCTCTAAGTGCTGCTCGATACTGCCCGTCGCGATCACGGCGGCCCGGAAGCTACCAACACCGAGTGCCTGTCTGAACTCGCGGCGAGTGAGTTTTTCTAGGCGAACCTCTCTGGTATTGTCCATGAATCTACTTCTTGTAGCCGTATCGCTTCGTGGCTGCGTCTAGAGATTTGCTTCGAAGGGCCATCAATTCATGTCTGTTTTCGGACGCCCAGGCCTGAGACCTGGCAAGACTTGTAAGAGAGCCCTGGAACTGGGGCATCACATAGCGGGCCATTAGTTCATAACTACGGTACGTCTGCTCTCGTGTCGCCGCCCACTCAGCTGCCTGTATCAGAATGCCACCAAAGCCTCCGCTGTCCTCGTTCAATCTGTTGATGGTATTTACTAGATCGTCCGGTGTACCAATACACCAGGCGCCCTGATCCACCATGTGATCAACGATCTTGTCGGCTGGGCCATCGTAGACCGTGTCAAAACCCATGGTATCCTCAAAGTAGTCGCGCTGGTATTTAGCAGCGCCCGCCCGTGCTTGGTCAAGGGCCTCTTTCTTGGTATCAGCCAAGTGTGTCGGCATAACCATACGCCAGTCCTCTCGACGGACCGTATTACCATGTTTTTCGGCGGTCTCTTCAGCAATTTTCCAAAATTCATCAAGCTTGTGAACGACGGAGCCACCCCGGAGGACGCTGACAGAGAGTACCCCGGCACCATGTTTGCCCGCTAGGATCATTCCAGATGGAGACTGGGACGCCGCGACCACTATGGGGAAATGGGGCTGCGTATAGGGTCGCAGGTTCAACTGTGCATCTTTGAGCGTAAACCAATCCGACTCGTGAGTGACAGGCTCATCCTCTGTGAGTAGCCGCATGATGACTGCGAGGGCCTCTTCGGTACGTGGCCTCTGAGTAGGTGGATCAATACCCATCATGTAGGCATCGGATACTAGAGCGCCAGGTCCCACCCCCATCATGACACGCCCCCTGGTCAAGTGGTCGAGTAGTACCATACGGTCTGCGACCATAAGAGGGTGGTGATAGGGCAGGCTCAAGACACCTGTGCCCAACTTGATGTACCGAGTACGCTCTGCCACGGTCGCAATAAATACCTCAGGAGATGCGATCGTCTCCCACCCGGCACTGTGGTGTTCGCCTATCCAGGCCTCATCGAAGCCCAGGTGATCGAGCCATTCGATCAGCTCAATATCTCTCTCAAGCGCCAAGGTCGGATTCTCTCCAAGGGCATGAAAAGGCCCTAGAAATACTCCGAAGCTCAAACGAGCTGGCAATACCATATTGACCTCTTGATAATGCGGAATTCTCGGGCCAGTGTGGATTCTAGCACGGCGGCTCTTGTCTATCCACACAGTCCAGTTTTGAGGTTAACGGAGTCCAATGGACCTCATTAACCTTCGGCAATCTCCATAAAATCTGCAGCATGGGGCCAACCCTGCAATTTAAATCATTGTCAAAATGATAGAGCAATATTGTGAGATCCAAGTATCGAGAATAAGTAGGTATTTGTGTAGTCACTGAGCAAAGATCCGTCTTTGGTAGTCAGTCTAAAGAGGTGGCCAATCCTGATGTGACGCCCTTACTATGGAGCAGGATTAAACTCCAGATATCTTACGATTGATCACCAAACGGAGGCTAGGGTTTGATATAGCGTGGTGTATTGGCGTCCTTAAAACTAGGAATTGCACCCAGACGGACCTCTAGAACTCCCGAGCAAGGGTAACCTAAATTGAATATGTTCCCCATGCGAAAAGGTACTATAGGGTACACTCAAATACCTAAACCGATTTCATCCACACTAGGGTGATGAAGAACCTCGCAGAAATGATTGATACATCGATCGAGTGATGGATGGCGCCATCCCCACGTTTGAGGGGTCAGCGATTGTAATTGGGGCCTTCGACTCTCACTTTAGTAACAAAAATGACTACCCTGTAATAGAATACTGGATATCATTCGTACCTAAGGTCACTGGCGAGGGCCATTCTTTCAGATCTCAGACGACCAACTATATGATTTCGCATCGACGTCTTATTACTATCAAAAGTCAACAGTTGGCACAGTACAAACGCGGAAGCGCCATCTCACGTTGACCGGCGCGGCAGCTCGTCCTATAATTTCGACGTGGAAACAGAATGTACCCCGTTGTCAGGCGTGGATACAGCCCGCCTCGTCGTGAGCGTGGCCTCGGACAAATTGGCCTCCGACATCGTGATGCTCGACCTGCGTGGCATAAGTGATTTTACAGACTTTTTTGTCATCATGACTGCCGAATCGACCCGGCAGACCGCCGCCTTGGCCGAAGATCTGGAGAACGCACTGAAGTTCGTCGGTATCCAGAAACACCACAGTGAGGGCACCCCGGCTGGCGGATGGATGCTCCTAGATTTCGGCGATGTGATTGTCCACCTGTTCACCCCCGAGAAGCGGGAGTTTTACCTCCTTGAGGAGGCCTGGGACCAGGCCACCAAGACAATCAGGATTCAATAAGCCAACGATCAGTATCCCGGCGGTATTCCACGATCTCGGCATCTTCGAAAAAGAGCGTTATCTCTCGATTAGCCGACTCTAACGAGTCGGACCCGTGCACTAGATTCAGGCCGATGGACACTGCGTAGTCGCCCCTGATCGTGCCTGGCACCGCACTCGCCGGGTTAGTCTCACCAATGAGCGAACGCACCATTCCTACCGCATCCTCTCCCTCAAGCACCATTGCGACTAAGGGCCCTGACGTGATGAATTCTGCCAGGCCCTTGAAGAAGGGCTTATCGACGTGTTCGGCATAGTGCCTGCGAGCTAGCACATCGTCCATTTGCATTAACTTCATCCCCACTAACTTCAGCCCTTTACGCTCCAGGCGAGACACAAGTTCGCCTATGAGGCCTCTCTGGACGGCGTCTGGCTTTAGTAATACAAGCGTCTTTTGCAATTCTTTCGTTACCTCCTAGTCTTTTGTTCTATCTATAGATCTTATGGTGAATCGGTGTCTCAAGGTCCATGCTAAATTATCGTGAATTACTCCATGACAGAATCACATGTCCACGCATTATCACTTGTTTCGCGTAGCGGCATTGATCTGGGCCGACCGCATGTATTTCGGCTGCAGCAAAGCGGGATCCACACCCCCAGTCAGTTGCAACTGCTCATAACCGAGTTGCGCAAGTACCGCTGGCCTTCTTGTAGGTGGTGGAACCCCTACTATGATCGCCAAATCGCCGAGGCCTTGCTTTAACATGGCTCTCAGCCCATTCACAGCCTCGCCGCAAAACATCGTTGGCCGGTCAATAGCGGACGTCAGCTTTTCGTGGCTTTCGAGCCGATAATCGCCTTGTGTACTGTTTCCCAGGGTCTCATCAAAGGTAGCGGTGTAGACGGTTGATCGATTAGCACCCACGACTGCACACACCGGCAGTCCAAGCCCTCGGTACGGCATAGCCTCTACTTCCAGAGTGCCGATCCCTACGATCGGGATGTCACGTCCAACCGCGAACGACTTTGCCACGCTAATCCCGACGCGCAGAGCGCTGAAACCGCCGGGCCCATGCATGACAAATACCGCCTCAATGGCGTCCATCTGCACTCCCGTCTGTTGCATCAAGAGCCGTATTGAAGGGACCAGTTGAGCGGAGTGGTTTTGCTCCGATCGCCAGGAAAGTTCGGCCATCACATTACCCTGAGATGACAGTGCCACAGAGGCATATCTCGTGGCGGTGTCAATACAAATTTCCATGAGGTAATCCTAGTGTCCGAGGCCAGAGGAAGTTTGATCAGTCTTCTGTTGTGTCAAACCGATAGCGTCGATCTCATGCAAATAGCGAGCATAGTAGGCACCAATGGCTTGGATTTCAAGTCTACGTGACTCCTCTCCTGTCCGCACCAATTTAATCGTCAATCGATCTGCTGCAAACTGGTCGATCGCCTTTTCAGCCCACTCCACCACACAGAGGCCGTCCCCGTCCAATATCTCGCTCAGCCCCAACTCAAAGGTGTCTTCCGGTTCATCTATCCGGTAGAGGTCCACATGGTACAACGTCAGTCTAGCTTTGTACTGTGAGATCAGCACAAAAGTCGGGCTACTCGCGTATTCGTCGCCTCCGAGGCCTCGTAGTATGCCTTGAGTGAGTGTCGTCTTTCCGGCACCTAGTTCACCGTGGAGCAAAATCACGTCTCCTGATTGCGCGGTGCACCCCAAGACTTCGCCAAGGCGACGTGTTTCGTCGGCACTGGACGTAATGATAGTAGTACGGGTCGTCAAAATTTCTTGCTCCAGTGGACAAGCGACTACGGAGCCATTCCCTTCGTGTAAACTTTGGCAGGAGCCATTATATTATAGGTTCTTGATCTGAGGCGTCTCAACAGCCACGACGTTTCAAGATTAGGGCAACATAATTGCGCGCATTAATTGTTTCCGATGTCCATGTTAACCTGGAGAACCTGGAAAGCGTCTTCAAGGACGCGAAGAATCAGCGGGGATTCGATGAGATATGGTCCTTAGGCGGCCTGGTAGGCTATAGTCCGGATCCATCAGCGTGCATTGCGATACTATGCCGGAACGAGATTAGGACAGTGGCTGGCAAACACGACCTAGTGGCGGAGTCCTTGGACCACTATGATGCCACGGCCTCAGTCCGTTGGACCACTGAACAGATCTCCGCCGAGGAGGACGAATGGATGACGAACCTGCCTCTTTGGATCGAGGTCGACCGTCTTTACAATGGTCCACGGCAGCCCTCAAGGCCCCGTTTTTAAGTACGTCGTCTCAAGTCCCTATCGCCGCCGTGAGCTTACAGCACTTCACAACCCAGAGGTACCTGGGTCACCGGCTAAAAAAGGGTAGGTAGCGCATTGGCTTGGCCAGCGTTGAGATCTTAGAAATTTTCGTCGTCTTCAGGGTGACTGTCATCATACTCCTCCGGCTCGTCAACGATCACGTGTGGGAGGAGAGCACGGTTTCGAGTAGACCTAGGTTTTCGATTAGGCAGGTTGGTGATCGCATTCGCTGTGCTGATGATATCGTCCGATGCAGAGAGGTTCATAACCAGTCCTGCGATGCCGACATTGCGGAGAGCAGCAATATCGTCGCCTGTGATTGCAGAGGAAACGGCCATGATATAGGGGAGGTCCAACAGCCCACGAATTCGGCTAATAGTTAGTAGCGCCCCAACGTTCAGAGGGAGGTCCAATTTCCGTGGCGTATACAACACAGCGTCGATTGGAATCCCGGCAATACTGCGAGCCATGTCGTCGTTCAGATCGTCACCGACAGTGATCACTTTACCAACGTCCTCAATATCAAGCAACGCAGCTGAGGTACCCTCAACATCGAACACTATGAAATCGCAACCCGACTCGGCTAGGTGGCGGGCCTGCTTAGCACTGACCGATCCACCTCGAACGCCCCAAATCGCGTTCTTCAGTCTAGAGGTGGCCTTATCAAGAGACTACTGGCCCTTGTCGGAGGAGGTGAGGAGGACCGCGTCGACGGATTCGGCAGCGGTCTTCACTTTGGTGAGGGCCGATGGAGCTACCGAGCCAGCGATGGCTAGCGCATTCGACGAACGACGGTCCGCGTTACTTTGGCCGAACCCCATGGGGGCCGGGATCTGCTCATCTACCTTCAACAGCATTTCTATGAATTTGCTCAATCGCCACCTCTGAATAGATTTTGGGCATCTCAATAGTAGATTGGCCGCGTCGGCCTGCAAATACGATTCTAATTCAAGGCGTCAGTTCCTATCAAGTTATAATCATGAAGTCAGGTTCACGACGACAATAGGGCAATAGGAGAAATATTGGAAACAAGACAGTTCAAGGGACAAAACTCACGGTATCGTGTGGTAGAGCCGGATGGATACATTCAAGACAAAAACTATCCCATGGTGATCTTGCTCCACGGCTACGGCTCAAATATGGAAGATCTAGCCGGATTGGTGCCTCTACTCGATACCACCGGGTACTTATATGTGTTCCCTAATGCGCCGATCCGAATTGAACTCGCGCCTGGGATGGTTGGATACGCATGGAGCGTGCCAGTAGAGAAGGGTTTTGACGACGACGGGTCTGCAGAAGAGCAGCTTCACACCATGATTAATGAGGTCCTGGACAACTACGGCGTTGTAAAGGGAAACGTGGTTCTAGGAGGTTTTTCACAGGGCGGAATGATGACCTTCCGCCATGGGCTGCCAAGGCCAGACATCTTTCGAGGGCTCGTAGGACTAAGCGCCCAGATCCCGGGACGAAGCAATATGCGCGAACGGTTGCCCGAAGCACGCAATCAGCCAATCTTCATATCTCACGGTACGATCGACTCGATGATCCCTGTAAAAGCCGCACGGCTTGCCCGCCAGTTCCTTGAAACCAATGGCTACAGACCTGAATACCACGAATACAATATGGATCACCAAATCACGCCGGAAGTCTTGGTAGACCTAAATAGATGGCTATCGAAGACGCTCCCACCAGCCGGAGCGTGATGCCGACTCAGTTTTCGTCAGCCGGAACTCCGGCTGCGGTGAGGAAGTCAAAGTCGCAGCCTCGGTCAGCCTGCATGATATGACGTTCAAACAACCACCCGTAGCCCCGAGAGCGCCGCTGTCGTTCTGTGGGCCCTTCAACCAGCCTACGTGTGATCTCGCGCTCTTCCAGCATTAGGTCGAGCCGGCGATCTATTGCATCCATCTCTATTAGGTCGCCGTTGCGTACGACAGCAAGTGGACCGCCCGCCGACGACTCGGGTGCAACATGAACGACGACAGTGCCGAAGGCCGTACCACTCATCCTGGAATCGCTGAGCCGTACCATGTCCCGCACGCCGCGACGCAACAGCTTTTGTGGCAGCGGCAGAAAGCCCCATTCGGGCATGCCAGGCGCTCCTAGAGGTCCTGAATTGCGCAGTACGAGGATATCCGCAGGCTCGACATCCAGATCGTCGGAATCGATGCGGCGCAGCATGTCGTCATGATCTTCGAACACAACGGCCCTACCCCGGTGTCTCAGCAATTCTGGTGACGCCGCAGATGTCTTGATTACAGCGCCGTCCGGCGCAAGAGAGCCCCTCAGGACCGCGATCCCTCCTTCGGGTGAGATGGGCTCCCTAAGCGAATGGATCACCTCGGAGTTGTGTACCATCGCGTCCGCAACATTCGCCTGTAGTGTCATCCCGGAGACTGTTGGCACTTCCATATTCAACAGAGGCAACATCTCTGCCAGGACCGCGGGCAATCCGCCCGCGTATGCAAAATCCTCCATCAGGAAGCGACCTGATGGTTTTAAATCTAAGAGTAGTGGGGTGTCGCGCGAAAGCTCGTCGAATCGAGACAGAGGTAAGTCAATGCCTAGTCGTCCCGCTATCGCCGACAGATGGATGATGGCATTGGTAGAACCGCCAACGGCATGTACGGTCCTGATGGCGTTGTCGAAGGCGGACGCAGTCATGATAGATGAAGGGCGCACATCTTCCTCGGCTAACGCGACCGCTCGCCGGCCTGCGGTCTCGGCCAGTTGGCTTCGCCGCGAGTCCGCCGCTGGGATAGCGGCGGTCCCAGGCAGGGCCATTCCTATCGCCTCTGCAACCGCGGCCATCGTGGAAGCGGTACCCATGACACCGCAGTGGCCCGGGCTTCGAATGATACTATTTTGCAGTGACAACCACTCGTCCTGTGTGATGCGCCCCGCCCGAAGTTCTTGTTCGTAGCGTCGACAATCCGTGCAGGTGCCTAGTTCCTCGCCGCGCCACTCACCTTTGAGCTGCGGCCCGCCGGTCATAACAATGGCGGGGATGTCGGCGCTAGCCGCGCCCATCATCATCGCAGGTGTGGTCTTGTCGCAGCCCGAAAGTAGCACAACGGCGTCCAGTGGGTTAGCGGTGATCGACTCCTCAACATCCATGCTCATCAGATTTCGATAGAGCATGGACGTGGGGCGCATGTTGTACTCGCCTAGCGACATGACAGGGAACTCGAGTGGAAGTCCGCCCGCCTGCCACACACCACGTTTGATAGCCTCTGCGAGCTGCCTCAGATGGGCATTGCAGTGCGTAAGTTCGCTCCAGGAGTTACAGATCCCGATGATAGGCCGGTCATCGAGGATCTGTTCTCCAAACCCCTGCGAGCGCAACGCGGCACGCCTGAGCCACCCATACAAATCAGGAGTGTCAAGCCACTCGCGAGAACGTAGTCTCGGTTGTTTCGCCGGAGACATCCTAGGCCTTCCTTAACCGCTTGTCTCGGATTCGCCTGTCCCAGGCGGTTCCGACATGGGCGGCGGGGTCGAGAACCAGCGCTTTAGGGAGTCCAGGGACGGCGGTGCCACGTAGAACACGCGAATATCTGATGGAAACTGCACCCGGTGGCCCTCGCCAATGAATAGGACACTCGTCTCACCTTTGGCCAGAGTTTCGTCGATTTTATTGGCGATATGCTCGAAGCGGCCATTGGTAGCCTCCTGAAAACCATCTAAGACAACAGACACCACCTTTTGGCTCATGAGACCGACCGAAAGACATCGCTGCCAGTCGGTACTCTCCTCAACCATGGCCCTGTCCTCAACGGCCACCAACTTCGCGTCAGATTGGCAGAGAGTCCGTATGAAGGCCGACCCCTTGGGGTTGACCTCCTGAAGCATACCCATCCCTTCGTCGCCGTCAGCGTAGACGATTTCGTGATACACATGGGCGACCTTACCTAGTGACCTCTCTAGATTCTCGACGTGGCTCCGGACCTCCGACCAGTATACCTCTAGAAGATCTTGTCCCTCCTGAGGGGCGTTCGGCGGGATCATGAAGTTGGGCACGAGAAACAACTTACGGTCTTCCGTGTACTGCCCGGCGTCCGGCTTCGGCAACTGTGTGATGCGTTGCGTCATTCGGCGCCTCTCGTTGTAGAACTGTAATACATGGAGATAGTAATAGGGCTGGGTGAGGATGGCAAGATTGATTAGGGGAGGGCGTCGATCTGACGCATCAGGCCCAGGGTGTGTCGATTAACTCTGATCTTTACTATCCTCCAATACTCAATCTGATCTCGCTCTGTACCCTTCACATTGATTTCGTTGGCGGATGGTACGACATGGCACCTTCCCCCAATGACTTCCCTTCAACTACACGTCTTCACCACGATACCACCCATCCCCGCGATCATTCGATCGACCTCTATCCTCAGGTCAGAAAACGCCGCACAGCACTCCAACATGTCCTTTTTATGCCCTCGCGGTCGTCAGACCCACCGGTATCAGGCTCCCGAAGTCCCGTATGTGGAACATAGGTGCAAAGATTGCGTTTGGCATCTATAAGTTTCTCGTATTCCAGAACTCAGAATAGCGCCAGACGACGGTTATGCGGTCGAATTCCCCGCCACAAATCCTTAAGTTCAGTGAAGGAGGTAGAACACATAATGAGAGCCCTTACCGGGTTGTCGCTATGTTCCGACACTACTTTATGGAAATCTTCTCGATGCGGACCGCGCAAACCTTGTATTCTGGGATTTTAGATTCGGGGTCGAAAACTGCATTCGTGAGGAAATTTGCTGCATGTTCTTGAAGTTTTACAAATGGCACGAAAATCTCCCCTGCACGGTTCTTCTCCGTGTAAAGGACCCTGCCCTCCAAATCTCCGCGACGCGACCGTAGTCGAATCCACTCGCCGTCGGCCACGTCATATCTCTCACCGTCATCGGGGCTCATCGCGATCTGAAGCTCCGGGGAGCGGGCCAAAAGCCCTTCAGCTCGCTTAGTGATAGTCCCGCCATGCCAGTGGTATAGAACACGTCCCGTATTCATGATGAGTGGGAAACGCTTCGTGGGCAGTTCCTCAGCGGCTGGCCCTTGCTCGAACGCCAGGAATTTTGCCCGGGGCCCTCTCGGGAAGTCTTTCTCGTACAGATAGCGCGTCCCAGGGTGGTCCTCGGTGGGACAGGGCCATTGAATGCCACCCTCAGAGTCCAGCCGTTCATACGAAAACCCGGCCATGCTTGGGGTTAGTGCGGCCATCTCCGACCATATCTCTGATGGATGATCATATCTAAACTCGTCTTCTAAGCCAAGTTCCATCCTAGCGCTGAGCCTTCGCCCTATCTCGCAGATAATATCCCAATCCGGCCTACTATCTCCTATCGGATCTATCACCTTTCGGACGCGTTGCACCCGCCGCTCGCTGTTCGTGAAAGTACCGTCCTTTTCCGCGAACGTGGTCGCGGGCAGAACCACGTCAGCGATCTCTGCCGTCTCGTTCAGGAATATGTCCTGTACGACTAAAAATTCCAGGTTCTTGAAGGCTTTTTCGGCATGGTGCAGGTCCGGTTCACTGAGAAGCGGGTTCTCACCGACAATGTACATCGCCTTGATGTTGCCCACCGCCGCTGCCGCGACCACGTCGGTAATGACCAGTCCTTCTTCCTGTGGCAGATCGGCACCCCAAGCACGTTGGAATTTTTCGAGACTAGACTCAGAAATGAGTTGATAGCCGGGGAAGGAGTCGGGTAGGCATCCCGCATCGCCGCATCCCTGAACATTGTTCTGGCCCCTTAATGGCGATATGCCGTTCCCGGGCTTACCAAGCTGTCCAGACACAAAAGCCAGATTCAGCAGGCCATGGGCATTGGCGGTGCCCATCGTGTGCTGCGTAATACCCATTCCCCAAATCAGGCACGAGCCGCTAAACGGCGGACTAGCGTACATACGTGCCGCAGCCGAGATGTCGGCTGCGGGGACGCCGGTGATGCCTTCGGCATACTCCAGCGTATACTTGTCAACAACTTGTCGCCATTCTTCGTACCCCTCGGTGCGATCGCGAACGAACGTCTCGTCAGCCAGGCCCTCCTCCAACACTACCTTGGCCATAGCGTTGAGCAGCGCAACGTCGGTCCCCGGCCTCGGCCTCAGCCACAGATCCGCGAAGTCGCACATGTCGATACGCCGGGGATTTATCACCACGAGTTTCGCCCCACGCTCGATGACGGCGCGGCGCATACGAGACGCGGCTACAGGGTGATTCGAATTGGCGTCGGAACCAATGATGATCAGACAACCGGCCTCTTCGTAGTCGACATACGAGTTACTCGTCGCCCCGGAGCCCAAGGAGGTGAGCATGGCTTCGACCGACGGGGAGTGGCAGAGGCGTGTGCAATGGTCGATGTGGTTAGAATACATGATCAAGCGGGAGAACTTCTGCTGAATATAGCCATCTTCGTTGGTAGCCTTGGCCGAACACAAAGTCGCGAAGGAGTCCCCGCGGTATTTAGATAATCTCTCAGTCACATAGTCTAGTGCCTCCTCCCAAGAGACGGGAACAAGCATACCTTCGCGTCGGACAAGCGGGGATGTAATACGGTCCTTGTGGTGAACGAAGGTGTACCCGAACCTCCCCTTGACGCAGAGCATGCCTAGGCTGGACTGGTTGTCGGGGTCGTCCAGCATCTCCATGATACGCTCACTTTCGTCCACCTTCGCTTTGATGCCGCACCCCACGCCGCAGTACGGGCACGTAGTGTTCACCGTCCTGACAGCAAGCGCAGGCGTCGTTTTGACTGCAATCGCTCCTGTGGGACACACGGAGAGACACTGACCACACGTCGTGCACACCGACTCCAACAGGGGCAAGTCCATGAATGTGCCGATGCGGCTCTCTTGGCCCGCTCCCAGCATATCTATGGCGCCGATGAACTGGTGACCATCCTGGCACGCCTGGGCGCAACGACCACACAGGATGCAGTCTTGCATAGCAATGTTGAAGACGGGGTTGCTGGTATCGACCGACTCACGTTTACGGCTCGCCCAACGTGGAACATCTAGACCGTTGTGGCGAGCGGCGATATCCAGCTCGTAGTGATCCTTAGTGGGGGAGTTCGAATGAATGCTCTCTGCTCCATTAGGGTTCGTTTCAACCATCGCCTGAGTTAGCTCCAAGACGCCACGGCGCACCCTGGACACATCTTCGGAGTCTGTCCACACCTGCATGCCATCGGTCGCTGGTAACGAGCATGACGTAGGGAAGCCACGGATACCGTCTATCTGAACAATACAGGTACGACACGCGCCGATGGGCTTCATGTCCGGATCCTTACAGAACTGCGAGATATAGGTCCCTGACGCATTAACGGCGTCCAGCACCGACGTCCCATTCGGCATCTCTACATCGCTCCCGTTAATTCGAAGAGTGATCGTCATTTTCTGTTACCTGTGACAGTCCTTATTAGTTGACAAATGGTAAATGTTGGAGTTTCTGAAAAGTCTGACGACGTCAACCGAGGTGCCAATTACAACTCCCTATACAACTCTAATCCTGATGTTATCTATCAACCCACCTGACGCAGTGCCCATTCCAAATCCCGATCGCAGCACAGGTACTCGATCCCAATCGTCCAACCTGCGCCCGCAGGACAGGTTCTGGTAGGTGCTCATTGGCGCCCGGCCAGCGCCGCTAGTTCGTCTCCGAAAAAGTGCAGAGCACTGTTGATGGGACCACCCGCGGCTTGACCGAGGCCACAGAGCGATGCCGCGCCCACAACTTCGGCAAGTTCCCTCAACTCGTCTAAATCCTCCTTCGATCCTATGCCTGAGAGGAGCCTGTCTAAGGCATCCACCATGCGAGGTGTGCCCTCGCGACATGGAGTACATTGGCCACATGACTCGTCCGCATTGTACTTGGCCAGAGATCGCACCACGTCAATCATCTTTGTGCGCTCATCCAGCACGATGATACCGCCTGCACCGAGCATTATCCCCGACTCATGGAGCATGCCAGGCGCGATGACGATGTCCAGCATAGACGCCGGCAATACACCGCTGGAGGGTCCACCGACGGCGATCCCGGAAATAGCACCTCCCCCAGAAATGCCTCCGCCCAGGCCGAACACGATTTCCCTTAGCGTAGCACCCATAGGAACCTCTACGATGCCTGGTCGATCTATTGCACCACTCAGACTGATGATCTTCGTTCCATTGGCTTTTTCAGAGCCAGTTTCAGCGAACTTGGCGGCGCCCTTACACAGGACGAATGGCACGTTTGCCAACGTCTCAGCATTGTTTATTATCGTCGGTTTGCCGAACAAGCCTGCCTCGGTCGGGAAGGGCGGTTTGAGTCGGGGCTCCCGGCGATCACCTTCCATAGTGTTCAACAAGGTTGTCTCCTCGCCACATACATATCCACCGGCGCCACGCATGATCGTGACATCTATGCTGTAGCCGGATCCAAGTACGTCGTCACCGATGATGCCGGACCGGATAGACTGATCCATCGCCTGCTGCATCCTGAACGTCGACAACTCGGCTTCCGCGTTTATGTAGATATAGACGGACTGGACGCCCGCCGCGTAGGCTGCTATGAGAGCACCCTCGAGGATTCGGTGCGGCACTCCTTCCATCAGATGGCGGTCCTTGAAAATGCCGGGCTCCCCCTCCTCACAATTCACCACTAGATAACGATCAGGCGATGGGAACCTGCGAGCCGATTCCCACTTCATAGCAGTAGGGAAGTATGCGCCGCCACGCCCCAAGAGTCCCGACGCTTTCACCTCGTCGATGACCTCTCCAGGTGGTGTTGAAAGTGCTTTGGCGAGCCCGATGTAGCCGTCGGTTAACAGATATTCATCTAGAGAGCTTGAATCGATTTCACCGCAGGCGTCGAGTGCCAAACGGTGCTGCCCGGCAAAGAGATCCGAGGACCCCTTCCGTGTATCACTTACACCTTCTACACGCGACTTCACAATGTGCTCCACGTCCTCCACACGTACATCTCCGAGCACTCTGCGTGTGCCATCGGGGGTGGTTATGACAACCCTGGGTGCGTCGTAACATGCGCCATCACACCCAGCCGTCACGACATAAGTGTGACTGGGTGCGTGAGTCACAAGCGCCTCAAACACCTGAACTGCACCCAACGAACTGGAGCAGTGACTGACCTGCACTGCGATGCGGGTCTTGCCAGTGTGCACCGACATATTCTGTCCAGCGGACGCTTTGAGAACCTCGAGGGCGTCCTGCACGGGGAGCGTCATTTTCTAATCGCCTCGCCTGCAATATCCTTCAAATCGTCAATGGTGGTGCGTCCAATCCAATCATGGTCCCACTGGGCCACCGGTGCCAACGCGCACATGTAACCACAAGGCACTTCCTCAACTGTCAGCTCACTTTTGCCTTCGGTGGCTATTTCTTTTTTAGCTCGTTCAAGAAGTTCGAGCGCACCGTTGACCCGGCAGCCGAGCCCAGTACATATCTTCATTACGTGGTTAGCCGGCTCTACTATACGAAGCTCAGTGTAGCTGGTGGCCGCGCCGTAGACCTCACTAGAGGGTATACCTAGGTGCCAGCCTGCCACTTCCATGGCCCAGCCAGGCAGATAGCCGTGTTCGGCTTGAATATAGTGAAGCACAGGAAGCAATTGTCCACGCTCCCTTGCGAACTGTTCGCGCAAAATAGACCGAAGAACATTGCGCTGTGTCCGATCAGACAATCTTGACCTCCGTCGAATCCGTATCTGTTACAAGGATATCAAGCCCAAGCTCCGCCAACTTCGATTCGGGGATATTCCCTTCTACGGTCCAGCCACGGGCTTCGTAGTATGCCGAGACCATCATATCCAGGTCTTTCGATGAAATTACAGTACCAGCGGCCATCCCGTCCGGCAGCACCTCCTGAAGGACCCTTTGAGGTAGAGTGTCGTCATTTCGTGTCCAACCCTCGCGCAGATTAAACAATTTTTTCATGTTGTTGATTCGTTCTCCGGCCTGCTGAAGCTGCTCAGCGGACGTGTGCCATCCCGTTATGTTTTCGTATATCTCGGCGGACTCACCGTAGAAGTCATAGAACGCCTTGCGGAGAAATTTACACCATATCAAGGAATCGAGCACCGCAGAAAAGTCCTCGCCATCCATGGTGATCTTGCCACGTTCGCGTCCTGCCTGCAGCCTGTCGACTCTGTTGGATAGGTCTGTTTCGTATGCCGACGAGCGGTTGTGGCACGCACCTCTGGTACTGACCGCCAGCGCAAGGGCAAGGGTATGAAGGCTCCTTGGCTCATAGCCTGGCATCTCCAGGCCCTTCACGTGCATGGCCCAAGTTCCGGAGTCTTGACCCACCTTCTGGGAAGCGATACGGGTCCCATCGGCAAGAAGGTCGCCTAGCCCGTCCCTTTCTCCGATCAACCGCAGGAACGTCATCACTCCCTCAGCGTTCCCGAATTTCATATCGATGCCGCCGGTATCTGCGTCCGTGAACACGCCTTTCTCGTAGCATTCCATGGCCCATGCGATAGTGGCCCCAGCGCTAATGGTGTCCATGCCAAATTCATCGCAGAGGGTCGATGCCCTAATTACCGCGTTGGGATCGCTCACACCTACGAGGGAGCCCAGAGCAAAACCGGATTCGTACTCGACTCTACCAGTCACCAACGGCCCCTTATCTATTGTAGTCATGACATGTTCACACCCGATGGTGCAATTGGCGCAATGGGCGTTCTTTGTAAAATGAGTCTTGTGGAATGCCTCTCCACTGACTGAATCGGCTTCATCGAATGTCGATTGCTGGAAGTTACGGGTTGGTAGAATTCCCAAGCGGTTGAACACCGAGACGTTCGCCATGGTCCCCAGGGTCCTGTATTTTTCCGTAGCTGGACCTACGCTTCGAATGGCAAGATCACGACCTACTTCAGCCACTGCCGCCGGATCATGTACCGGGACCACGCTCGTGCCTCGAAACGCTATCGCCTTCAGGTTCTTAGAACCCATGACCGCACCGGGCCCCGTCCGTGCGGCCTGCCGTCCCCCGTCGTTACTGATGCTGGCAAATCGCACCAGCCGTTCACCGGCAGGACCAATACAAGCAACCCTCGTGCGTGCACCCAGACTTTCCTTTACGCGACTCTCAGTCTCTGAAGTAGATAATCCGGCCAGATCGGCGGCTTCAATATAGCGTACCTCGCCATCTTCGATCGAAAGTAGAGTCAGTGTTTTGCTCTTGCCAATGATCACAAGTGCATCACACCCGGTTCTCTTAAGCTCCGTTGCTAGGAAGGAAGATGAGAGCGAGTCTCCGATGAACCCCGTCAGGGGTGATTTCGTGACTACGGCAAACTTGCTGGAGGTCGTTAGACGGCTACCTACTAAAGGGCTTGCGGCAAATATTAGCGGATTTTCGGGCGAAAGAGCTTCGGTGCCAGTTGGGGAGTGGAGGTACAGCAGGTACGCGCCTAGGCCTGTCCCTCCGATGAATGCCTGCAGCACCGCTTGATCCAAGATCTCCCACCGAGTCTGCCGCATGGTGAGGTCTACAATCAACGCCTTGCCATGATATCCATACATGATTCACCCCCCCGCTTGGCTGGAAAATAAAAGCACCGAGTCCCCATGTTCCAAATCCAGGTGATCGCCAGACACAAACCGAGAGCCATTTACGTTAAGAGTATAGCTCTCTAACAGCCCCGTACCATCCTCCCGTACGGCGATGCCCGCGAGTTGGGGGCACTGCCGCAACAGAGCTTCGACAAGCCCTGACACGCTGCCGGGGGCATCAGTGGTCAACTCGATCAAGCGCTTATCGCAGGCTATGCGGGCCATCCCGAACAATTCTACCGTAACGGTGATTTGGCCCAGAATTCGTTTACGTGCTGCGATCATTTTGTGCTTCTCGTACTCCGCCACAAGATCCCTACTCCTCTGTATCTAGAATCGACTTCGCACGATCCAGGTCTTCCTGGGTGTTTATGTTGAAGAAGCTGAGCCGGCCAGGATCGATCCGATCAACATCGTCCTCTGCGATGTAGCGTACACGAACCTGCTCGAAAAATCCGGTGATCTTGAGTTTGCCATTTTGAAGTCTTTTCTTCATATGAGGAAGGCATGCCTTGGAGTACAGAGCGTGGGTCGGCTCGGGACGGCCACCAAGCACAGGCACAACGACATCGTGGAGGCGCCTCATTTCCAGCATTCGCGAAAAAAGCGCGGGATTCAGGAATGGCATATCACAAGCTACCACAAACGCCCATTCAGCATTGGCGATCTGCAGGCCGGTGAATATACCGCCAAGCGAGCCGCTGCCGGGGTACGCATCGACTGCCACCACTACGTTTTCGGGCAGAGGCAGTTCAGAGCCACGACGGTCGTCGTTAACGACGACCACAGACTCGTCTATAACTGCGGACAGCATCGATAAGACCCTACTAATGAGGGGCTGCCCCCCAATGGGCTCGATGGCTTTGTCCCTACCAAGTCTGGTGCTCATGCCTCCGGCGAGGATGATGCCGGAGACCTGCAGCTTCATTTCCATAGTCCCGCCTAGTCGCACCAGCGTACCATACCGCCCAAGTAAGCCGCTATTTTCTTACCGAGACGATCTAACCATAGATAAGCCTGTCA
>CAYLLU010000042.1:0-19416 GCA_964384845.1 uncultured Dehalococcoidia bacterium | reverse complement strand
CCATAACCAATAGGCTCACAACAAATAACTGTGAACCCCTTCGCTCGTGAAATCGCCTCCGAACTTTACGAAACCTTCACATGGGTGATTTACACATAGTTAAATATCTCTCCTGTTTGATGCTTGTAATAATATTGATGATTGGCCTGAATGATTTATCATTTTAGGCCAACATTGAATGAAATTCCATATGTAAAGGAATACTTTAATGAACGAAAAGGAACGCTATTTATTCGATTTAAATGGTTATCTAGTAGTCCCGCACGCACTTACTTGGAATCAGATCGTGGCCCTCAACTCCATTCTGGACAAGAAAATTGCCTCCGAATGGCCATCCGGTATGCGCACTCACAGATTTGAACCAATCCTCGAGTGGGGCCAGGAATACCGTGAACTTATAGATAACCCATCGATGGTCACATATCTGAATGAGTTACTCGGTGAAAACTTCAGGTTAGATCATGTTTACCTGGACGTAATAAGATCAGGAAAAGGGCCAATAGGCACTAAATTACATGGTGGAGCCACTCCCTTTAGAGCAGATTCTTATTTTAATTTTCAAGATGGCAAGATGCACAACGGGTTATCGGTAGTTGCGTATAACCTTAAGGACGTAGGTCTAGATGATGGCGGTTTCGGTTGTGTACCAGGTTCACATAAGAGTAACTATATCTTTCCTGAAGAATGGAAAGAGATGGATAAACTAGAACCTATAGTGGAAAAAGTGACAGGTTCAGCTGGTACAGCCGTAATTTTCACAGAAGCGTTAACTCACGGCACACTCCCCTGGCAAGGATTGGATGAGCGCCGCACCATTTTTTTCAAGTACAGCCCTCCCAGCATTTCGTGGTCAGCCAACTATTTCGACCATAATGATTATCCGAACATGACTGATCATCAGAAAGCAATCCTTGAGGGACCAAATGCCCGATATTCATCCAGAGATGCTTATGTCACTCCACAGTAATAGTTCATTCTCACAACAGTCTTAAGGAGACAGAGTTACCTCCTAGGGGCAAGGCTATAAAACTCCCATAAATAGGATTGTGCGGGGTGATGTCTGGAATCCAAGCTGATACTCAAATCACCAGATCAGAAGTGGGGATGATGGACCTAGATCTCAGCCGGCGCATGCTCTTGGTTAACTGGAGCAGGACCACCTCTTGGATTAGAAGTGTCTTCGGTACAGTCCAGTAAGCCCCTCGTATCTAAGCGCTGTATTCATATGGGTAAAGCCTTCATATCCATATCGACATTGACGTCTATTGGCTTCGGCATTATGATTCGGTGGATCGTGTTTGAACCGCTTCGGGCCCTGAAAATGTGACTCCTCAAGAGCCGACCAATGACACACCTCAGTGTAGAGCAACTCGAACACTTCCACCGGGAGGGCTACCTCGTCGTGGAGGATCTCATCGATCCCGAGGAGATTTTGGACCCCCTAGAGGCCGAATTTGAGACGATACTCGACAACCTCGCCAGAGAACTGCTCAACAAGGGTACGATCACTTCCATTCACGAAGAGCTCTCCTTCGGAGACCGTCTAACACGGATCTACCAAGAGAGCGGAAAGGTGCACTCACAGTACTTCGACTTCTCCCTCCCACAAAAAGGCGTGACATACGACACGCCCATGTCGCACGGTCCTGCGGTGTTCCAAGCACTAACGGCGTCAAAGATTTTGGACGCCGTAGCCTCAATAATCGGACCCGAGATATACTCCAACCCGACTCAACACGTTCGCCTCAAACCACCTGAGGAAGTCACTCCCACAAACCCTGATACAGGTCATCTACAGTTGGGCGCGACCCCCTGGCATCAGGACCTTGGAGTGGTCACAGAGGATGCAGACGAGACGGATATGATTACGGTCTGGTTTCCTGTATGGGATGCCTCCGAAGACGCAGGATGCCTCCACCTAGTTCCAAGAAGCCACCGGGAAGGACTGAACCAGCACTGCCCTGGTGGAACCGCAACTCTCGCTGCAGGTATACACATCCCGGACCATCTATTCCGATTTAACGATGCGATTTCAGTACCAATGCGGCGCGGCAGCGTACTTTTCATGCACCGACTAACCTGCCACGGTTCCCTTCCCAACAAGAGTGATCGCGTCAGGTGGAGTCTAGACCTACGTTATAAC
Source organism: uncultured Dehalococcoidia bacterium (assembly GCA_964384845.1). Classification (GTDB taxonomy): domain Bacteria; phylum Chloroflexota; class Dehalococcoidia; order Lucifugimonadales; family CAJWER01; genus CAJWER01. The sequence continues at coordinate 17,273 of CAYLLU010000042.1, read as the reverse complement.
CCCACTGGACAGCATTCTGGACGGGGGGTGTTCCCAGGATTCGTCGCCCGCAGCAAGGCGCACCCCGAGACGGAGTTGACTGACGCCGAGACATGGGCACAACTGTGGCACGACGCTCGCGAACGACTGGCTCAAGAAAACAATCTCCACTATAACCGCTGGTCATCAGATAACCTTGCCTGCGCCTAGTGCCCATTTATTGCTAAACACCCATGAAGAAGCAGTTTCGAAGGTATTTACATAAATAGGCACCCACCAGACAATCCTATCGGGGATAGTTCAACTTACTCATCCATGAACGGCGTCCTAACTCACGCTTGATGCACCCAAGTCCATGTTCGATCACCGACCGCTGCTGCGACAGATGTACTGGAGCCCCAACGAGCCACATCCTCGCTTCCTAGGATACCAATCCACGTTGAGCAAAATCCCCGCCATATCACCCCCAACGTCTCCACATAGCTACCACGAAACGTTGCCATCTCAACCAGGAATTCCTTCCAAGTAACAATAAAAATCCCAGACTTAGGAGAAATATACCGCCCAACCCAAGAGACACCCAGCCCGGCAGCGCTTGGCCGGCCACTATGAGGACTCTGAAGGAAATAATCCCTATGCACACTACTGCAGGGCTGACGACCAGTCGTCTCTGGAATACGACACCTGTGACTAGAAGTGCAAGGGTCTGGCCAACAACCCATATCAGATATCCTTCATCGCCGAGAGATCGCAACAGACCAGGAACAACGATGACCAACACTGCCCCGAACTCGAGTACACTTGGCAAACCCCGGATCTCTGCTGGAAAACGTTGAGCTCCTCTGCGCAGCAGTATAGCTGCTGCCAAAATATAGATTCCGACGGGCACAGAGTAGATTTGAATATTTTCGGGATGAAATCGACCTATCGCTGCCATCAGCGTCACTAGTCCTAGAGTGGCCGCCGAAAGTTGAAGAGCCATGTCAGCACGCCGGATCGATTCGATCAAGACCAAGACTGTCGATAACCCTATCAATACTGTCAAAGTTAGATAAATGGGCATATTAACCAGATCAACGATGCCGGGCTCAAGCCGGTCGACAGTGCGTATGAGAAGAATGAGTGACTCAACGGCCGCAACACCTACGAGAGCCAGTCCACCAACTCGCGCGACATCCCACCAACGCCCCACCCGTTCCCTCGATATACTAGTGGCGTAGAGCAAAACCCCGGCTATTGCCGGAGTAACCGGCCAGTACTCTTTGGAAAAATCCATGTACCGTGCAAGTGCGATTGTTGTCGGAAATCCATATATGAATGTAAAGATGCCCCAAAGGGGTTTACCCTCCCACACCGCTCCTACTATAGACAAAGCTGTATAGGCGGCGAGAAAACCAAAGAAGGCTCCTTCATTAGAGCCACTACCAGCCACAACTGGTATCGAGAGGCAAACAGCCATCACATACAGGTGGACTTTCCAAGCCTCGTGCCACCATCTCGATGTCGCTGCTAGTACCGCAAGTACGATAGTCATTGGGAAAAATGCGATCGCGAATTCTTCGACTCGATCCAAATCTCCTGGATCGAGTGCACCAAGTAATAGATAGTAGTACGCTCCCGCGAGTGCCATGCCACCGGCGTACAACTTCGCTACGGCGACGGCGACGGAGTATTTCTTACTTAAAATATGTTCTCCCCAGGAGGTATATAGTCTAGATGCGACGACGAAAACGAGAGACGTCGTCAAGAACGCTGATGCCCCAAACCATGGAAAATCTACGTATGCGGGGACGAATAGAACAGACCCGGCAGTCACAGCGGCGACTCCCAAGAGCCACAACGGAGCGCGCCATGTAAGTATCCATTGCCGTCGCACAGTCCAAGCCACGGCGTAAGCCAATCCCACACAGACCAGTGTCACTCCGTAGTAGTGGGTGTCTACGTCCAGAGCAACCGCCACACCTATCACGGCCCCGCCCATGAGCGCGAGCGCGGCTATCTGAGTGACCGTTCGCTGAGGCCTCTGTATCAAATAGAGGACGGCGGCTAACGCGAGGGTCACTGGAAAATACCAACGATCCTGCACATCCATGATCGCCAGGCCAACCACCACCGCGATTGCCGGCACCGAAACCAAGTGAGTAAAAACCGCTAGGGGCGCCAGTGTTTCTCGAGATGCGCTCAGTAGGCGCAGCCTGAAAACCAACTCTCTAACACAAGCCAGCAGCACGTAACTAGCAGGTATCCATCTCGCGGGAAGCTCGAACACACCGTGGAGGACGAAGTAGTAACTGACGCTAAGAGCCACACTGGCGGCCAGCAACAAGGCCACACCCACGAACTTGGTCCATCCCTGCACCGAACTAGCCATTTTGGTGATGTCCGGAAACCAAGATGCAAGACTGGCGGCGGCCACCAAATAGACTGCTGATGCCGCCAGGAAGACAAGGGTCCCAAACACTGGATGGTCGACGTACACAAGTGCAAAGAGAATAGAACCCATCGACACAGTGACGATTCCCAAAGGCCAAAGAAACAGTTTCCAGCGCCAGATACGCCTAAAAGGCAAGAACCATCCTGCTCCATAGATGACTCCCAATCCGGCCAAAATCGCACCGTAGTATTCTGCGCCCAGGTCCATCGCCATCACCACACCAACCAACGCGCCGCCTGCCAAAAGCAGGGATGTTAGCCGGGTCAATGTATAGGGACGAACCAGCACGCCGTAGAACAATGCGCCTATCGCCAGTGTCGCGGGCAAGAACCAAAGGTTCGAGTCTTTCTCTCCAGTGCCTGTTGTATATAACACTGTAACGACTAGGGCCACTGGTGTGACCAGATGAACAAGAATCCAGTCCCACTTTATGAACCTCAGGGGCGACCAACGCCACTGGTACCAGACCGGCCGGCTCAAAATCCCACCAAGAAAAACATACATTGCCGGGACCCATTCGGCAGGAACGTTGATAACTGCAGCAAAGGAGCCCCATACAATCAATAGCGCGATGCCAGTCAAATAGGAGTAGAGACTACCAAATCGCAAAAGGGCTATCGCACCATACATCACCGTGGTATACGCTGAACCGGCCAACCAGAGGACATCTCTCGGAAAGGCCGAGCCTTTAAGTAGAAACAAGTGAACGGATGCGATGACTAGTGGAGTCAGGAATGCACCAATGCCCAGAAACACTCGACCAGCGAGGATGACCCTATGGAATTGATAGCAGATGGCCCCGGCCAGCAAAAAGCCAAGGGTGAAGCCTGACACTAGTACGAATTTTCCGGTGCTCGAGACGTCCTCACCTGCCGTGACAACAAAGATCAGAGCTGCCATTACCATCAAAAAGGCACCAACGAAGAGGAGCAGACTTGGAGCTTGGATTGCTCCCCAAGAAGCGATCTCCGTCCACTTGATTGCCGGTACGCCTGGATCCAAAGGAGGCGCAGAAACCGAAGCGGGATAAGATACTTGCTCGACCTTGTCGTCATGGGCTGACATGACTTTCTTGTCTGCAAGCACTTGATTGAGAGCTTCAAGGCGTCTTCCATACATTTGCTCGATGTCGACGAGCTGCTCTTGGGAAATCATGCCCTTTCCCAGCATTTCCGGTAGTTCGTTGAGCAGGTAAGTGAGTGACTGGATGTCCTCACTCAAATGTGATTCGAAAGGTTTACCACACCAGATACAATAGTTACTGTCAGGCTTTTTCAATTCCCCGCAACTTGTGCAATACGCCGGCCTAGTCATTGCTGAGTCTCTCCAAATTGCGCACCTGTTGGCAGTGAAAACCCGGGTAAGAAGAGTAACGTGTGCCGAAATATATCGATTCCCACCGTTTTCTCCTGACTAGGGTCTATTGGTTAAAATGACACCGGAATTGTCACCACGAAGTCAGGGTAGATTGTATTACAGAGTGGGAATGGGTCAAAGACCATAATCAGCATACATTGACGGAAACTCTATGATAAATTGGCCAACGAACGACGCGGCGCCCATGCAAGTCATCAAGGCTGGTAGTCACCCAAAGTACACAACGTAAAAAGGAGACACAGAAATGCCACTGCTATTCGACATGTCTTGGGAAGAGCTTCAAAAATACGAGGGCATCAACCCGAGACCTGCAGACTTTGACGATTTCTGGGAGAAGGGTCTTAGTGAGATGGCCAGAATCGACCCGGCGATCTCACTCGCACCATCATCATTTCAGACGCCCGCTACAGAGTGCTTAAATATGTATTTCACCGGTGTGGGAGGCGCGCGAGTGCATGCCAAGATTCTCCGCCCACGGATTTCGAAGGAGCCTCACCCTGCGATCCTCGTGTTTCACGGATACTCCGGGGACTCGGGAGAGTGGAGTGCGCATCTCGGTCTGGCTTCCGCTGGGTATACCGTCGCGGCCCTAGATTGCAGGGGACAGGGCGGCCTGTCAGAGGATACTGGAAGTGTCAGAGGAGGAACCTATCGCGGGCACATCGTTCGCGGGCTCGACGACTCGCCAGAGAAATTGCTTTTCCGCCAAATATTCCTGGACGCGGCGCAGCTGGCGAAGATCGTCATGGCCATGCCCGAGGTAGATCCTGATCGTATAGGGGCAACAGGGGCCAGCCAAGGTGGTGGCCTAACACTTGCATGCGCATCACTCGTCCCCGGAATCAAGCGCGTAGCACCAGTATATCCGTTCTTGTCCGACTATAAACGTGTCTGGGAGATGGACCAAGCCAAAGAAGCTTACTTCGAGTTACAGGCCTACTTCCGTTCCTTTGATCCGCTACACGAGCACGAAGACGAGGTATTCACTCGGCTAGGTTACATCGATGTACAACACTTGGCACGGCGCATCGAGGGTCGCGTCATGATGACAATCGGGCTCATGGACACCATATGCCCGCCTTCAACCCAGTTCGCCGCATATAATAAGATAGGCGCTGAAAAAGAGTTACGTGTATATCCCGACTTCGGGCATGAGATGCTTCCCGGAGGCAAGGATGAGATCTTCCAGTTCATGAGCGGATTGTGAACGCCAACACAAGTGTACTCCACCTTGGAGGATTAAAAATCACGCACACAAACACAAGGATTCGGCATGAGTCTAGACACACCGGAGCAGATCGGAACTAACCGTCAACTATTCGTCGATGGCTTCTGGATCGATAAATACATCGACGTGCAAGAGATCTTTCATAAGCCCGTCAAAGAGAATGCGACGATGGACTCCGTACGAGTCGAGATTCAGGACAGCAAAGGTCGCCCAGTTCCGGAACTATCGATGGCTGATAGCCCCGTAATGCTCGGGGAAGATATCGATGGTATTTCACATTGGAATAGCAATGACGACCTGGGCCGTTGGCAGGTAAAACGATACCGCTGCGCTTTGCCCTAAAGAACTCCGACCTGTACGCATTTCGCGAATGTGCAGTCCGCAAATAACTGATCGGCCGTTGATGGATAGGAGCAATAAGATGGAAATAACCAGCCTCAGTGACGAGCAAATGAGAGGATTCATCCGCAACGGTTACCTGGCCGTCAAGAGTGGACTCTCGTCCAGGGCCAACCAGGACATCTGGGATCAGACCGAAGCGCTGTTCGAATCGGAGGGTAATCCGGGAAATAACCTCATGGCCCGTATACCTGACCTGCGAAAAGTGTTAGACGATCCGGCCGTCAACGGCGCCCTGACCGGGGTCCTGGGCAACAACTATTACCTGCACCCTCACCGCCATTGCCACTATCGCCCTCCACACAGTGAGGGACAGCAGATGCACAAAGACTCTTTCGCCAAGCGACGACATCACACCCGTTGGGTTTTGGCAATGTACTATCCGCAGGACACGGCCATCGACATGGGTCCAACCGCAGTGATACCGGGGTCCCATTATTACAACTGGCTAAAGGGACCTATTGGTGTACGGGAACAGATCGATGGGACAATTGGAGAGGTGCCTATGGCCGTCGACGCAGGTACCGTACTCATCGTCCACTATGACATCTGGCACAGAGGAATGGGAAACACCAGCGACAAGAAACGCTACATGATGAAATTCATGTTCTCTCGGATGGAGGAACCCCTCGTTCCAAGTTGGGACAACCATAAAGTGGAGTGGATTTCCGACAGTGACGGCGACCATGACGAGATGTGGGATCACATGTGGCAGTGGTACCGGGGCACAAGTACCGAGTATAACGACGGTTCACCCGGCACAATCCCTAGCCTGATTAAAGACATGCAAGTGGACACTGAAGCGACCTGTCTAAATGCAGCCTACTCCCTAGCTAGGATGGGAGAATCAGCAGTGCCAGCGCTGATAGATACGCTCCGACACGGGGTTGAGGCCGTACGTAGGAATGCGACCTACGCCCTAAGCGCCATCGGAGCACCCGCAGTGCCGGCGCTAATGGATAAAATGCAGGACTCTAACGAGTCAACACGCAGTGCAGCGGTAGAGACACTTGCAGACATCGGATTACCGGCCAGCATCGCAGTACCCCGGTTGACACAGGCGCTTAACGACAAGTCGACAAAGGTTCGACGCCACGCAGCCGAAGCTCTGGGCACAACCAGTCAGCTAATCTCGGATGGTGCTAGCGCCCTAGCGGGAGTCCTTCTCCATGAGGACGAGTTCCTCCGACGCAACGCAGCCCTCGCACTGGCTCGTATCGGCCCTAGGGCACAAGGCACAACTACCGCACTGACTGCAGCACTGAGTGATAATGATCGCTACGTTCGAGGCAAGGCGACACAGGCCCTCCGACGGATAGGAACACCGGAAGCCCAGGAGGCGCTGTTCCACTACCTGACAACATCTCAGTGGTGCTACTCCACTACCAAGGAAAGCATGTACTAGCACCAGTACCATCACACTCGCAGTCAACACCCATTTAGTTGTGGATAGATACCTAAACCTGGATGATTGGTCTGCAACTCAAGAGCACAAACCTCGCACATCCACTACATCAGCAGACAAGCCACCTATCTTTTCGGAGCAAGGACTATCTAAAGCGAAAGGCATAGAGGTCGGCATCCTTCAAGACAAAACGCAGGCGGACCGTCGTGCCAGCCAATCGACCTAGGTCGCCATCCCCATTCCAACTAAAAATACCTTCGATCTGGTCTCCGAACTTCTCGGGAGCATCGGCAAGAAGGAATCCTGGCAAAGGACGTCCTTCTCCATCCTGAACCTCCACTTGCACAGAACCTATGGCCGACGTAGAGTAGTTCAGCTCTAGCTCACTGCCAGAGAACACGAACGAGCGGGTGACAAACTCACCCCCTGAAAAACCGGCTTTCACAGAAACGAATCCATCGGTACGCAACGAATAGCGACGTAGATGGGTTGTCGGCAACCGGCTATGCTGCCTGCTGTAGATCGACATCTCCTCAGGAGAGGTCTGCACGATGCCACTGCCCACGTAGATACCACGCTCGTGCCAATTCTCCCGCTCGAGACCAGGCCTGATCCATGCACTCCTAAAACTACGGTCGAAATGGACACCATCACGGCTCGACATGAACACTATATCGTTCACCCCTTCGCCATACTCCTGCTCCCATTCGGGATCCGGAGAATGTTCCAGCACGAGACGTGATGGGAACATCAGATAGGTGCCTGGTGCCCGGTCATATGGCGTGTAGGCATTCGTGTAGAGGTGCTCCGCAGGGGTTTCACCAGTGTCTATGGCCTCGAGCGGAGTCCACTCAAGAAAATCTTCAGAGGTGGCCCTGCGAATCCAACGATAACCGCCTAAAAAGCCGCCTCCGGATCCAGCAGCACCTCTAGTGTAGATGACGTATCTCTCTAACCTTTCGTCCCAGAACGGCACGTTGTGAGAGTCGAAAGGCCCATCAATAAGCACCGGATTGTCGCTCATACGACGCCATGTCAATCCATCGGGGGATACCATTGCATGCAGGACACGTGATAGTTCGCCCCCACGTGGTGACCTTACCACTGCCTTGTAACGTTGATTCTCAGTCGCGTTCGGATTCGAATCGAGGAAAATAGCCATCTCGGACCCTGGCCCCGAGTACACAATATTATTGCCGGTAGAGCCTTCAAATTTAATCAGCCCCAGCGAAGGTTTATTCCATGAGATGCCGTCGTCGCTCTCGGCATATGCACACAGGTTTAGTGCGCCGTGGTCCCTGCCGAGACAACCGGCACACTGATAGTACATCCGCCACCGCTCACGGTCGTGGAATACAATGTGATAGGCCGACAGACGGGTCTCCCAAGGATACTGCGACCTGATTGCAGGGTCTTTCCTCTCCGGCATATGGAGCTCACGTACCACTCCCCTAGCCACGGTTATCCAATAATCATCTAGAAATAATTGGCGGTCGGTTCCGATCTGTGCCGGGACGCCACGATTCATATTTCGTCCTTAAGTTGATTTCGGGGAACTATTTTACATACTCGAATGGAGCCGGGCATCTGCAGAGTCGAAGTTTTTTATAACTGCCTCTATGAATGCAACTCGATGATATCTTTATCGGCCAGTTCGTGACGCGGACCAACCCGTTGGGCGTCGAACTTCCCAGAACTACCCCACAATACCGCGAATTTGAAACGTCGGCCCAGGTCTTTGTGAATCTGCTCCGCGGCAATAGCAACGGTACTGCCGATAGGCAGTACGAAGGGATCTTCGCGTACGAACTCGTCCAATTTCTCCCGAGGCGACTTCGTATAAACACGGATCACTCCCAGTGACACGAATACCTCAGCAGCCAACTCATCAAGACCTATCCCTTCTTCAGCACTTGCCATTATCACCGGATAGGCGTCGCCCAGTCCCGACTCAAGTTTTTCGAATCCGTCGAGTCCTTCGGGTAGATCGGCCTTATTGCCGAGCACTACCGTGGGCTTTCCCCGCCATGGCTCGTCGTCTACTCTCGGCTCATCACGGCCCAGCAATTTAAATCCCCATCGCTCCAGATGCATTACTATCTCTCGCACCTGGCCAACCGGGTCCATAGTCAGGTCAACAACAACCACGAAGACGTCGGTATTACGCAGTAGTCCGTACAGCCTTCCCTGCGTAGCTGGGTTGGATATAGGTGGGGTATCCACCAACTGTATCAGCACATCCTGGAAACGCAGCATCCCGCGCACCGGCGTTTGTGTACTCAGAGCATAGGCACCCACCTTGGTATGTGCCCCGGTGGCACGAGACAACAACATCGACTTGCCCGCGTTGCTGAGCCCCACGAGCGTTGCCCTGCCACCACCCTCTCGGGGCATAGAAAATGGTTCGGTGCGACCGCCACGCCCTCCTGAGGATATGTCATCCAATTCCGCTATTAACTTCGAAAGGCGTGCTCTATGTTGGGCCTTCAGATGATCCGTGCCCTTATGCTTGGGCATGATCGTCAACATTTCTTGCAGGGCAGCGATCTTCTCCTCAACGGTTCCAGCATTCCGGAACCGTTGCTCCGCCTTACGATACTGCGGTGGCACGTTAGTAGGCATGATCCTGTTATCATAGGCCACACGCGCCGAATTCACGAGCCTTTATCCACCATCCACGTACAGGCAGAATTAGGTGTATAGTCCTGAGGTTCTGATTCAAAGGTAACGAATGAAGAGGATAAACGCCTACATTACAAGGGGTGCTGAAGAAACGATATGTTAACCATTGTGCTAGTTGGAGCCGGTGGCCTGATTGGGTCGTTGACGCGATATGCTGTTGGGGGATGGGTGAACAATCTGGCTGGAAATCCAAGCTTCCCTTACGGCACTCTCGCCGTGAACATCATTGGTTGCTTCGTGATCGGCGTGTTGGCAGGCCTCGCAGCGACACGTACGGTTATCGGCATTGACACCCGCGCCTTCTTAATGATAGGCGTACTCGGCGGATTCACGACCTTCTCTGCATTCGGGCTCGAAACCATCGAACTCCTCCGCCGCGGCGAGTTTTTCATGGGTATTTCAAATGCCGCTGTACAGGTCACACTTGGCCTTGTAGCGGTATGGGCCGGACTAAAGATAGCTAATTCGGTATAACGCAGTGGTGAAATCTCAGCCCGATTAGGCCATCGTTGAATCTTATTCGGTATAGTATCGGCAATCTAATACTTAGTCCGATTTCGTACCTCGTGGCCTCAGCCCCTGGGCTCCGACACCCGAAGACCGTAGACACGGGCTTGGCCTATAACTTCATTTCGCTAACCGGATTTCCCGTCTTTTCGACAGGATTCGGATAGCACCCACTTAGTCTGGCATACGTCTAACTCCACCGTCGGACGGTACAGGACCGGCAGTTCAGAGTCCCTCACTCCAGTGTTTGCGTAGAACGGTTCATCGAAACACTACAACCCAGGGTAATCTCAATAGGGGAAGTCCTTGAAAAGGAAGAATTGCCCTAGGACTTCATTTGGAGACTCGAAGACTAGAAAATGGCTGATCTATACGCGTAACCAGTTAGCTTCGCCTAAGGAGAGTGATCGGGAACGACCTTATCATGTCCTTCAACCAGACAGACTATCGAGAGACAAGGGTTGCACCAAATAGCCCAGCTATGTTTTTGGACAGCATATTAGTCGTAGGCACCGGGACTATGATCGCCCAGCAACCTAAGTTGCCGTGGGGTTGCCTGGGCCAAAATCGACTGGTCAAACTCAAACCGTCCCAAGTAGGGTGGAAACTTCTGTGTGACCATCCGATTCGCGTAATGTACCTGGAGCAGGTAGCGAGTCCTCCCACTACGATTCGCCGTGCCACGATGCCACACTTCGCTGCGAAACCGGCCCACGTCGCCTGCCCTGCAAAGCACACTCTGATCTTCGACATCCCCCCATTGGCTGGCGCAATTCGGAGGGTGTCCAGCACGATGGCTGCCCGGCACAAATTTTGTGGGACCAAGTTCCTCATCAATATCGTCAAGATAGTAATGGGCAGTGGCAGCCATAACCGGTAACTTTACCCGAGGATCCGCCGCGACATTCTCAGGCAGGTCAAAGGGCCGCCAATCCACGTGCAGCTGTTGATCCTCCCTACCAGGCCCAGTAATCCACGCCGTCATCCCAATAATATGACAGTCGATCTGACGGCCTTTGTTATCTAGTATTCCTAGAATTGCCTCGGCTAGATCAATCACCGGCGGCATGTCAAGGAAGCGGAGAAACAACGGGTCATGATTGAAAACACACTTGATGTGCTTCTCTCTGTAGCCTTCTACCGACACCGAGTCTCTGTCGAAGCTGGCTTCCATCGCCGTGAGCCGGTCAATGGCTTGCCGAACCTCCGCAACCTGCACGGCGTCGAGGACGCCCGGAAAGTACGCAATCCCCTCTCGTTCCATAGCTGCGATATAATTTTCGAGATCTGAGTAAAGCTGTAGTTTGAGGGGGCTGGCCATGTAGAGTCCTCCAGCGTAGAATCTGTAAAGGAATCGCCATTATAACCTGTTCATCACGGCCACAGTCTCCATAGGCTCTAAATTTTCGAGTAGGAAAGGACACCGAATGGTCAGACTTAAACTCTCCACCTACATCGCTGCCCCGGTCAAGGACGTGTACGAGCATGTCACGTTCTACGGGCCCAGTGGCCCTACAGACAATGAGGCATTCACAAGGCACTATGGCAAGGTGTCGGAGCGGACCGGTGACAAGTACCTGACCATCGAGGACGTAAACAAATACCCCGAAGATCCGCCAGATCTGATCTCGTGGCGCTGCACGTTTGTCTACCCTAATTACCGGACAATGGAAAATTTAGATTCCACCTGGGCAGATCGGCGTGACGACTTCATGCCAGAGGCTGAGGGAACAAGATGGAATGTAGAGTGGAACGTGCCTGGCAATTGGCTGCGCGGAATATTACGGATGTTTGGGTTCAAGACCTGGGCCCATAAACGGATACGACAGAAAATACTGGACCCAGTCAAGGATTACTTCGAGAACGGCGAAGATAAACCTGCCTTTAAGAGTGATGACAAGTAGGAATAGAACAAGAGCGAAAAAGCCCGAATGCGTTTGGATCGAGACTTCATCACGATCCATTCAAAATTTTTACAAATACTCTGAAGTGAGTTGTGGTGACTTGATATGAAACCGAAGCAATGTATGATGCTGTTGAGATTGTTGTCCCGGCGACGAGAAAAACCGCTCAGTACATAAATGACATGGAATGGAGACAGGGAGTGCTAAAAAATAATTTCGACAAAGGGCCGGAAGGTTGGTGCTCGTATGACTACCACTGGACGATTGTGGCAAAGAGAAACAATATATTCGTGCTCACGTCATGGGAACGAAGTGGCGGCGTCGACGATGGATCCTATGTTTGGACCGACGAGAGCCGCTGGAGCGCCGACACGCCGGAAAGTCCCGTCTCAATACTCCCGTTGATCCTGTATAGGGGTTGGGTTGGAGACGGCCCGGTGGATCTGAGGGAAGCTGAGCTGTCCGTCTATCTACGGGGCGACAATCTGCAATTAGATGGCGCGCAGTGCTATTTTTGGGTCAACAAACCCGGCGTACGGTGGCACATGAGCGGCAGCCCCCTAACGATCTCCGAGGGTGAGTGGGACTCGGAGCCAAACACTATCACGCTCCACAACGACGAAACGCAATGGTATCGCAGTTGGGTAGCTCCTGATTCATTCTGGGCAAACGACCCCTCCAGCTTAACCCCACTCGATAGTGTACTGTCAAGTGCCATTAGCTACGGATTCTCCTTTGTAGGATTCGGACAGGAACCAAGAGGCAAGCTATCGCTAGGTCGGTTTGAGATCACCCTCCGTTAGCATATCGGAGCGCTAACGGGCCAGGCAATAAACATAAGAAGTTATGCGTTGGATATGGTAATAACTACAACCGACCTTAGCAAATCCTATGGCTGCCACGAGGCACTACGAAAGGTAAATCTCGAGGTCCATAAAGGTGAGATTTTCGGCTACTTAGGCCCAAACGGGTCGGGCAAGAGCACGACGATACGCACACTACTCGACTTCATCCGCCCGAGCAGCGGCAGCGCTTCTATCTTCGGCCTCGACTCCCGCGTGGACAGCCGTGCGATCCGGGCAAGGGTAGGATACCTACCTGAGGACATGGTGTTATATGAAAAATTGACCGGGGGACAGATACTGGCCTACAGTGCTGCGCTCCGCGGCGGGGTCGACTCGATTTATATTGAACAACTTCGGGAGCGATTAGATGCAGAGTTATCACGCCCAGTTAAGACACTCTCCCGAGGCAACCGCCAGAAGATCGCTCTCATCCAAGCCTTCATGCACCAGCCTGATTTGATCATCATGGACGAGCCAACCTCTGGCCTCGACCCTCTGATTCAGCAAGAATTTTACGCAATGGTGGAGGAGGTTAAGGCCGACGGGCGCACCGTCTTCATCTCGTCACATTTCCTGCCCGAGATCGAGCGTCTCTGCGACCGTGTCGGGATCATCCGATCCGGTCAGTTAATCACGGTGGAGGACGTCGCCGTGATTAAGGAAAGGACCTTGCACAGGATCGAGTTCCACTTTGCCACACCGGTATCAATAGTGGACTTTAAGAACTTGCCCGGCACACGAGACATCGAACTCGAAAAGTACGTGCTCAAGTGTACGGTAGAGGGCAGCCCGGATGCAGTAGTCAAAGCTGCATCCCGTTTCGAAATCACGAAAATTGTAACCCACGAACCGCACCTGGAAGAAGTGTTCCTTTCCTACTACGGGGATGGAGATATTGATGCTGAATAATGTTTTTCTTAAGACACTTTGGGAGCAGCGTCATTCGTTAATGTGGTGGAGCATCGGGATGGCGGCGGTCTCATTTATAACGATGCTATTCTACCCTAGCCTCAGTGAAGCTCCTGAGTTAAACGATCTACTGTCGGGGGAAAACTCGCTAATGAGGGCCTTCGTGGGAGACATTACGGATGTGACCTCCCCTGAGGGCTTCCTGAACAGCCAGCTATTCTTCCTCCTGATCCCTCTGCTGTTCTTGGGATTCGCCATCACCCACGGCAGCGGTACGATCGCAGGCGAGGAAGAAAAAGGAACATTGGAACTGTTGATGAGCTGCCCGATAACTCGCCAACAGGTACTCGTCCAAAAGTGGGCAGCAATGCTGGTAACGATCATCGTACTGGCGGTGGCAACATGGATCGGGCTGGTGGTGGGAGTTGTAGGAATCGATATGGACATATCCCTGCTGAAAGTGGCCGAGGGGACCCTCAGTGCCTCATTGCTGGGAATGGCATTTGGGACTCTAGCGCTCACACTAGGCTCCGCTACCGGGCGCAGGGCGTACAGCATCGCAATCGCAAGCGTCATAGGAATCACGTCCTATCTAATCAATGCCCTGACACCGGCGGTCGAGCTCTTGGAGGCAGCCCGCTTCATCTCTCCATTTCATTATTATATTGGCTCGGATCCCATAACCAATGGCCTACACCTAGGCCATTCCGGGGTTTTACTGTTACTCGCCATAGTGCTTTACGTTCTCGCGAAGGTCGCATTCAAAAAACGTGACCTGGGCGTCTAATGAAGAAGTTGTGTACAAAAGGACTTGGCGCATTTGCCACCACATAATAATGTCCTCCCTATACATAATTCCTCCGTTTCCTTAGAAAAGGTGGATTAGTTAAGCAAAGTGGATTTAACCACAATCTTCTGAGTACTACGGACACTCGGATCACTCAATAGCGATAGCGACGACACCTGCAACCATCATGAGGGTCGACAGGAGCTTGACCGCGATACTTACCCTAGATATTTGCTCTCCGAGAGCACCTCTAATCAGTAGTGCCAACACAAACCCGTAGGCGAGCAGAAATAGCGATGTGGTTGCCGTGACAGCCGTCACCAGGGAGACTGGACCAAGGAATATCGCCCATAGGTTTATGAGCATTCCCATATTTACCACGACGAATTCGTTGAGTCCGAAAATGGCCAGAGCGGGGCTTTTAGCCCTTACAAAACCCCACACTTCTTTCAGGGGCGCTGGGCGAAGACTGACAAGTAGCATCAGGGAAGACGTACCCAAAACCCTGAGAGCGTGGACCTGCAGAACCTCCATGTTGGCCACCGCTAATTTGCCTGCGATGTTCGCCGCGGCAGCCAAAACACTGGCGGCTATAAGCACGTAGAGGGCGTTGTCGAGAACCAACCCACCATATCCGGAGTCCCGTCGTATCGAGGTCATCACCGCGCCTGATACCACCGAAAGAATCGCCACCCACTGGTATACTGCCAACTCTTCCCCTAGAAAAATCACGGCCATAGGCGCGACGAACACAGGGTATGCCTGGAAAATGGGTATGGTCTTGGACGCCTCCCTATCGAATAGTAGGTAAAACAGAAACAACGAGCCCATGCCCCAGAGCACCCCGGATAGTACCGCCCATCCAACAGCGACTTCGGACACGTCAGTCCATGGGAGCACCAGTACTAGGGTTATGCCTATCGCCCCTTGGGCAATTCCGATTAGCAAAGGCAGCGTCAGCCATGATTTCGCGAAATGAAAAATTAGCGCCTTATCGAGGATGCCGACCAAACCAAGGAGCGCAGCACTTAACAACGCCAACCATAACCAGGACATTAGAATAAGCCTCTATCTGCGATGTTCACCGAATACGACCGCATCTAAAGCACATAGCGAAAGCACGTGGCAAACCGCCGACTTATTCTACACGGAAGTGTATTAGACACGGCAGCAGCAGTTCCCAGGTAACTTGTCAAACATTCGTCATAGGATTGCCATAAGTTTGAAGATGAAATAGGCCACCGCGAGCTAATGTTTCATCAAATATAGAGGGGTCTACTTTGGGGAATCGGCAGAACAGCGAAAGCTACCAATTTGGAGTGGTGAATCTGCCGCTTTGATTATAATTGTACAAGCTACCTTGTCACGGAACGACATGGTTAAACAGGACAACAATAAGAGCCGATCCAACAATTGACCCTTATGGATTAGGATCGGTCGAGCGCCCATATGGGGAAATAGAACGGAAATAGCCGCTCAAGAATATCTACCCGTGGAACCGGTGGGGGCTCCACCGAACTATGGTGGCCAAATATCAAAGATGCGAGCTGTCTACGGTTCAACGTTAGCGAATCCTCGGCACGCACATTCTTTATATTTACTTCGCCGTCGTTTACTAAGATGGTAACGACCTCCCCAGAATCGCTGCACTCGAGTCCAATTTTTGCGCGGACTCCTTTCGAGCGCTCCCGTAGGTGACACTTCATCCCTCGCAACAATCCCGCAAGACTGTTGATCCTTATCATCTGGTAACCTGCGAGGGCGGCCTCCTCAATAGGGAATCTACGGTCTTTCATTGTGGACTCCATGATTCGCCCGAGGGGGGTTGGTGAGAGCGGCGTCTGTACCTGGAGTGTTTGTCCAGGATTAAGTTTTGAAAGTATGTCCCCGACGAGCGCCGCCAGCGCCTCGGGGCTCCCACCACCCTCGAGCAGTCCGCTCTTATTAACTGCATCTCCAACGACCAGATATCCGGCAATTCCTTCTTCATCAACCGCTAAGAGGACACGAATCTTCGGCAGGGAGAAGAGAATCCTCATATCTTCACGATTGCGTGATATGCGATGGGTTTCGCTCGTATGCAACCGTTGAGTCACTTCGACGTGTTCCTGGTTAGTCCGATCGTATGGCACGATCTCGAAAGAACCTCTCTTGAAACGGAATAAGTTAAGGTGGTCGAGCTCATATCCATAACCTTGGGAAGACATCGCCTCCCAACCCGAGTTCCGATAGAACGGGAATGTTTGCACCTGTGTCCACAGGACCGATACTGGCCACCCGGACTCTTCCATAATACGAACGCAATCCCTCAGACAGGCGGTGGCATATCCACAATGTCGGTAATCAGGATGAGATAGGGTTGAACTGATAACAGCGACTGTAAACCTGTCATCGCCAACATAGACTTCTCGGGGTGAGACCGGCACATGGGCTACTATGCGACCATCGACTCTGATTATCCGCATGTACTCCAACCCGGACTGATTGAAAACAAGAGGGTAATCGGTACGAATATCTTGGTCAGTGTCCGCCCTGAATACACTGTTAATCAAAGAGATTGCTTCATCGAATTCGTCCTCAAGACAGGCCCTAGGTCCATCCACAAGCTACTCCTTGGCAATAATTTAACAGGACAAGTCTAGGACGGCACAGGTCGGGACGGCCTTGTACGAATCCCTTCCTAGGCACCACTTTTTATAACCCCTCCCTTGTTAGTTCTGCAGACATTTTTCACAATTAGTTATTTACCACATGTTGAGGGGCTCCCCAAAATTGCGGGAGCCCCTTCGTTATGCGGCGTAAGTATGGAGCCAACGG
>CAYLLU010000041.1:0-19719 GCA_964384845.1 uncultured Dehalococcoidia bacterium | reverse complement strand
AGAGACTGCATTGTCACAAATGAGCGAAGTTTCTGGGCTAGTCCTTGGTGAGGTGGAGAGTGCCTCGTATGTTGATGAGTTTAAATCGCAACGCAAAGACCTTCAATATCGGGGAAACCGCTCATCTGTCTCCCTGGATGACGACATAAGTCGGCTTAGGCGTATCACCGACAAGAATGTTGCCAATCTCAAGCGTCTGGGTATTGAAACAATCCGCAATCTTGTCTATCACTTCCCGCACCGCCACATCGACTATGGCAGCATACGGAAGATATCCGAATTGAGACTGGGAGAGGATCAGACAGTTGTTGCCACCGTTTGGGATACAAACGTTAGTCGTGTCAGAAAAAATCTATGGTCGATTCACACAAAATTAAGTGATGACACAGGCAACATAAGAGCCACCTCGTTTAGGCGTGGACCACGAAGACCCTGGCTCTCCAGAGAGCTGCAAACAGGCGCTCATGTGGTAGTGAGTGGGAAAGTCAACGTTTATCGCGGTAGCTTCGTGCTGGAATCTCCTGTGTTCGAGCTGCTCGAGGGACAAGAACAACTCATCCACACGGGACGGTTAGTTCCCGTATACCCGACGACCAGAGGCCTCATGGATCGTACATTGAGAAGGCTAGTTAAGGATGCACTAGACGCAGGATTATCCAGTGTCGTGGATTGGGTTCCAGAAGAATCTAGACATCGCACGGGTGTCATGGGAATTCGTAACGCCATCGCCCAGGCCCACTACCCTGATTCCGAGATGGCTCTGATCAGCGCTCGTCGCCGCCTCGCTTTCGACGAGTTGTTGCTATTGCAACTTACTGTACTGATGCGCAAAAGTGAGTGGCAAGAGGCGAATTCTGGTGTGGCGCTAGAGGCGGCCACGTCCATGATAGATGGATATTTGGGGGAACTGCCCTTCGGGCTAACTAATGCCCAGGCAAAGGCGCTGAAAGAGATATTGGCGGATCTAGGACAGACCAGGCCCATGAGCCGCCTATTGCAGGGGGACGTGGGATCGGGCAAGACGGTCGTGGCCCTAGCTGGACTGCTAGTGGCCATCTTTAACGGTTATCAAGGGGCTCTCATGGCCCCGACCGAGATACTGGCGGAGCAACATTTCTTTACTGTGAAGAAGTTGCTACGAGGCGAATTCGTCGAGGGTCAGCCGGAAGAGATCGCCACTCTTCGGGGTCCTTCGTTTCCAGAGCCAATAACGGTTGGGCTACTTCTCGGTAGCCAGTCGGGGAAGGCGAAGCGAGAGATGCATCGTCGGATCGCTGAGGGCTCAGTAGACTTGATTATAGGTACCCATGCTCTAATACAGGGCAATGTGGAAATCCCTCGTCTTGCTATGGCTGTGGTCGATGAACAGCACCGCTTTGGCGTGATGCAGCGCGCGACCATAAGAGGTAAGGGTCAGCGGCCCCACGTCCTAGCCATGTCGGCGACGCCAATCCCACGCTCTCTTGCCCTGACCCTGTACGGTGAGTTGGACGTCTCGGTCATCGACGAGATGCCTCCTGGTCGCCAGCGTATCCGCACGCGCTGGGTCGAGGCTGGCAGGCGTCTTGCCGCCTATGGCTTCCTCAGAAAGCAGGTCGAGGAGGGGCGCCAAGTCTTCATTGTGTGCCCTCTCATCGAGGATTCGGAGACAGTACAGGCCCGTGCAGCTGTAGTGGAACATGAGCGCCTGTCAACAGAGGTGTTTCCTGATCTCAAGCTTGGACTGCTACACGGGCGCCTCCCACTGCGGGAAAAAGAGCAGATTATGGAACAGTTCAAGGACGGCGCAGTAGACATTTTGGTAGCCACCGCGGTGGTGGAAGTCGGGATCGATATTCCCAACGCCACGGTGATACTAATCGACGGCGCGGATCGTTTCGGATTGGCCCAACTCCACCAGTTAAGGGGCAGGGTCGGTAGAGGGCAACACCAGAGCCACTGTCTTTTGCTGGCGGACGAGGTTGGGATCGAGGCTCGAGAACGCTTGCAATTGATTGAACGCATTGATGATGGGTTCCAACTTTCAGAGGAGGATTTGCGTCTACGTGGTCCGGGGGACTATATGGGCACACGGCAGTCTGGACTGCCTGACCTTAAGGTGGCTAGCATCACTGATCAGGACATTTTGGATTTGGCCAGACAGGAAGCGATCCGTCTCTTGGCCGCGGATCCGGAGATGTGTCGTGATGAGAATGCGTCCTTGGCCGAGCGACTCCTGCAGGCTGCCGAGGCACTCCCAGGCGAGATGAGCTAAGGATATTATTGACTCAATCCTCTATTACCCGAATGGAGAAGATACTGTATCACTGATTCCCGAAAGGACAACATTAAGATTTAAGTGCCAATCTGCCTTTTGATTAGAGTGATGACTAGATAGGCTAGGGTTTTGATATCTACGAGTTCATGAAGCAACGCCACGATCTTGATCTGGAAGCCACAGTCCTGTGTCCCGGTGTTCGCCTGAAGGAGTCTTTTACCCTGGTGCTCTGATATTGGTGTCTCTATTTACGAGATGATGGACCAGGGATTCGCCTGTCAGAATCCCTGCGATACATGCTGAGCATGTTAACTCGCCCCCTGAGGTCGGACGACGAGTCCGACCTCAGGGGGCGACACTGTCTTCGTTGACACTCTTAGGGACCCTAGCTATGATATCCTTAGCTATTGAGTTAAGTGAATCTCTTCACATACTCACTAGGCAACTCCGTATGTAGGAGCCGGCAGTGGCTCGATATAACAGGGACGAGGCTCAGGACTGGGCCAGGTATGCTTTGCGTGGCCAGTGGTCCACACTGATTACACCGTTTACTGATGATGGGCAACTTGACGAAGTCGGACTCAAGTCCAATATTCACCATGTACGCTCTCTAGGTACCACCGGTGCCGGATGCGCCTGGGGTATGGGTGAGTTCTGGAGCCTCACTCGCGAGGAGAGGTTCTCGGTCTACGATGTGGTTGCTGCCGAAGTCGCCGGTGATTGGCTGATTGCGGCCCACGTTACTCATACCTCACTCCGGGAGATGCTGGCTCTGGCTGATCATGCTCGTGGTGTAGGATTCGATCTACTCGTTGTCGCCCCGCCGTACTTCGTGACCAAGACAGAGACTCAGGTAGTCGAGTACGTAGCGTTGCTCGCCGAGGCCACTCCTCTTGCCATCATGTTCTATAACTCTCCTCAGTTCGGAATTGTGATGAGTGCCGAGGGGTTGAAACGCATCTGCAATATTCCCAATGTAGTTGGCGTAAAAGAAGCGAGCTTTGACCGGCAACTCACTGTGGACACGCATCGTCTCATAGGTGATATGGCCATTGTCAGTGCGCCCGATGAGTGGATATTGTTCAAGGGACGTGAGGATGGTTTTCAACAACAAGTGATGTTCGCCAACACTTCTGACTGGAGATTCGATACACCCAGCGCCAACTACTATGTGCAATTCATAGATCGGGCCACCCAGGGCGACATCGACGACTGGCTGTACGACGAACACATACGATCGATAAAGTTACTATCCGACAAATGGTGGCAGGGTCAGGTCCAGAAATTCAACGGATCTCTGCCGGTGGCCATGGTTAAGTATTGGGGCGAGTTAAAGGGTATGGCAGGAGGAAGTGTTAGACCGCCGCTGATCGGCCTCTCCCAGAGTGAGAAGGACGAGTTGGCGTCGGATCTGCGAGTTCTGCAAGAACAAGGATTGGCTGTACTGGGGGATACTCTATGATACTAATGGTAAGTGTGCAGAACGTTAGTGAGGCCCACGAGGCTGTCAAAGGTGGAGCTGATATAGTCGACGTCAAGAATTTGCAAGAGGCGCTGGTCGGCTCCGCCGAACCCGGAGTTGTCGGTCAGGTGCGGGAGGCGGTTCCTAGAGAGCTCCATGCGAGCGTAACTCTTGGTGTTGTGCCCAATCAGATTGGCACTGTTGCTATGGCGGTCTACACTGCTGGCGTTCTCAAGGCTTCATCGGTGAAAGTCGGATTCATGAACACGGATTACAATGCGGCTGTAGAGACCCTGCGTGCTTCTAAAAAGGCACTCAACGGTTTTGACACAAAGCTCATAGGCTCTCTATTCGCGGACAACCATCTATACGACGGTCTCGAGCCACAGAGGATGCTCAATCTTGCAGAGGACAGTGAGTGTGATGGCTGGCTCATTGATACCCTGACCAAGGACGGCAGGAACCTTTTTGACTTCATGTCAGAGATCGAACTTCGGGACATGGTGTTTTCAGGCAAGCAGCTCGGGATGAGCACGGCCCTTTCTGGCCATCTTAAGATCGAAAATCTGGACGAGTTGGCGAGGATAAATCCGGACATCGTCGGCGTTCGAGGCTCGGTCTGTGCCAAAGGAGAGCGCACCGATGGGGTCTATTGGGAGGCAGTAACCGAATTCAAGCGTCAACTGGAGTTACGTCAGACCGGCGAGATCGACGTGCGTGATGGCGTCCTCGCCCCTGCCCCAGGCAACGACAAGGGCAATAACGGTTGGATGGTGATAGATGGCACCGGTAAGACGTGTGCCGGCATCCTTGCTGAGTTGACTACACAAGTGAAAAGGGACACCGGCGCTTTCGTAGAGGTCATCATGCCGGATGTTCTCAACACCTACGACGTTGTCGTATGGGCTGAGAACGGCGGCCATTCCATTATCACTCAGCGTAAGGACGATACTGGTTCAGTGCGTATCTTGATCAAGCCCTGATGCAAACCGTACGGTGCAAGAAGACGAGACTGGGACCATGCATATATTGTTTCGGCCCTGCTCGCTCTTTGCGACCTCTATGTATAGATGTCTTAGGTGAATGGTTGGGCACTATTTAGTTGATTTCGTTTCCGTTGCGACCCCCATGTTGTCGTGCTACCATCAACTTACGAATACGTGATCAACAGAGGTGTCAGGCAACGTGACCTTAACTGAATTTGCCGAACTGGTCGGGGCCATCAAAGATATCGCGCTGATCGTGGTATCCTTGCTGCTAACGTTCCTACTCCTGGGCATATTGTTTCTTTATAGGAAGCTGTCACGACTCCTTGATTCCGCCAAACGCACGGTGGAGAGTGCCGAGCAGATTGCGGATGTAATATCCGGCAAATTAGCGAGACCAGTGGGCGCGGGCTCAGGTATCGCATTCGGACTTGGCAAGGCGGTGGCCTTCTTCGGCGGCTTCAGGCACAAAAAGAAAGGCAAAGGAGAGAAAGATAATGGCTAGTAATGATGATGGCGGGACATTTGTAGCAGGATTCCTACTCGGTGGAATCGTTGGCGCAATCGTAGGCATACTCGTTGCCCCGAGGGCAGGTTCCGAAACCCGTGCCGAACTCGCGGGACAGAGCGAGGTCTGGCGCGATCGGGCGGAAGACATAGCCGCTAGGGTCCGAGAGCGCGTAGGCCCGGCGGTCGAGAGCGTGCGGGAGCGTGTCTCCCCGGTGACTGAAGCCATTAATGCGCAAGTGGATAGGAGGACTCCGGTCCCGGCAGTGGACGGTGGATCGTCGAAGGATGGTGGTGCGGCTGTCGACGTTGATGCTGCTGAGGTAGATTTGCCATCTAGAGAGAAGCCTGCATAGGGACTGTTCAGTTCTTCCTATCCTCCTCGTTTTGAGTATGTGTGGGTGCAGTATTGCCAATGTCAGGCCTTTTGTGTGAGGCGGCTGGACAGTGCACTGTATCAAGTCTTTAGACCTTTCCTGTGGTCATCGCATAAACCACCCTGGTCGAGGTCAATGTCTACAGCCGTTACGACTAATCCCAAGTAACGCAAGTAACACATGAAAAATGCGACGGTGGCGATAGGACATGTTCACTCGTGACGCATGCTGCAATCGGATAGCGGCTATAGAATCCGGTGGTCCAGTACATCGGTGAATCACACTAAAGCGACTATTGTGGTGGATGCCGTGAGGTCTGGATTGACGCAGATTTCGTGGGGAATCTGTTGGATATCATCAATGTCGTATTCCCCAGGTCTCTGCTCTTGCTCTGCCCAACGCAACGTACACAGTTCTAGTATAGTGGTGCCAGCTCTTAGGTGTACTTAGGGTAGGAGCCGAAGACTTTAAAAAGGGCGGAGGATTCTTGGACGC
Organism: uncultured Dehalococcoidia bacterium; assembly: GCA_964384845.1. Taxonomy (GTDB): domain Bacteria; phylum Chloroflexota; class Dehalococcoidia; order Lucifugimonadales; family CAJWER01; genus CAJWER01. The sequence goes on along the minus strand of CAYLLU010000041.1, from coordinate 13,635 downwards.
TGTTCAGTGCGTCTTTGACGGTTTCATCTTCACGGTGTCCTTGAAGATCTACCAGGAAGATGTACTCGCCCAGTGCCTCTCTTGTGGGCCTGGACTCGATCTTGGTCAAGTTGATGTTGCGTGACGCGAATTCTCCCAGGGCAGAATACAGCATCCCGGGATCATCACCGTTGAAGGCGAAACAGATGGAGGTTTTGTCATCGCCCGAGGGAGGGTGATCCGTTGACGCTAGCACGACGAACCTAGTCCTATTATTGGCGTAGTCGGAGATTCCATTAGACAAAACTTCGGCGCCGTACAGTTTGGCGGCCCTTTCTGTGGCGATGGCCGCCGCAGCACCTTCGTAGCGGAACATATCTGCCACCGCGGCGGCGGTGCTCATTGAAGCTGTCTCGAGGACGCTGCCAAAGTGATCTGCCATATAGCGCCTACACTGTTCCAGGGCCTGGGGATGGGAAAATATTACGTCGACATCGTCTAGGCGCGTGCCGGGCAGACCAATCAAAAAATGTGTGATGGGGAGAACGATCTCGTGGCTGATAAGAGGAGCTGACTCGTGGATGAGTAAATCTAGGGTGACGCTAACCGAGCCGCCAATGCTGTTTTCGATGGGCACGATGGCCTCGTCGGCCTCGCCAGAATCGACGGCAGCCGCGACGAGAGGGATGGTCGGATAAGGTAGAAGAACCGCGGCTGAGTCATAGTTCACACATGCCTGTTCGGTATGGGTTCCAGAGGGTCCCAAGAACGCGAGTCGTTTGGGCATAACTATTCTTCCATATCGAGGTTGAGCTGGGCCCTGATCTCTTCTTCAGCATCAATGGTGGCGACCGCGATGAGTTCGTCGCCAGCTCTGATGATTGTGTCGTCATTAGGGACTGTGGCGCTGCCATCTTTGGTTATTAATAGGGACAATACCGTCTCGGCGGGCAGAGACAAGTCTCGGACTCGGCGCTCCATGGCGACCGGATCGGCAGGGATCCTGATGTTCACGAGAGCTTTGTTATCATTGCCCCCCACTGACATTAAGTGAACGAACCCGACGGGAGATAGGCCGCGTTGCATCTGTCCGAGCGTCAGTTCGGTTATGTCGATACTAATGTCTATTCCTGCAATGCCGAAAAGCTCTGTGCGTTCACGCACATTCATTACAGATATGGTTCGTTGGACCGAGAAATGGTGTTTGGCAATTTGGCACGCAACGAGGTTCACATCGTCGGCGCGGGTGGTGGCTACTACTACATTAGCCCGGTTTGTCCCGGCTTTTGCCAGGATAGCCGGGTCGGTACCATCACCGAAGACTGATACGCTGCCCAGCACTTCGTCAAGTTTGTTGCATCGTTCATGATCATTCTCAACGACTGTGACTTCGTGACCTGACGATAGCAGCCATCTGGCTAATGCCGATCCTGTATTTCCCGCGCCGATTATGACAATGTGCATCGGTTCTACCCAGAAGCCGCCTTGACAGCATTATCGGCCACCAGAGTTGTAGATCCGATGGTTACGATGCCAAGACCTGCATAGATTTTTTGCGTGATCGGATCCTCGACCCGGCACACCACCGTTGGAACCCGAAAAATGTTACTGGCGACTTGTGCGGCCAGTACGTTTTTTGTATCCGATTGTGAGAGGGCCATGAACACATCGGCGTCCTCGATGGCGGCTTTCAGCAGGTCTTGTTGAAGGGTTCCGTCACCCACGATAGGGACGATTTCACCGGATTCTATTTTGCTGGGCGGGAGTCTGTTGAAGGAGTCTATTAGGAGGTCAAGGATGTGAATTCCATAGCCTTGCTCGGACAGAGTGATGGCTACGGAAGCAGCGAGGCTTCCGCAACCCATTATCGTGACCTTCCGGTTACCGACAATCGTCTTGTCTGTCTGGAGCATGACTGGCCTTATATCATATCCAATGGCGCTCAGGGCCGGATGTGGAGGGACTTGGGAGATGGACGGCATCGCGCCACAGGACCACCTTACAAGGCGCGTTCTTAAGCACATAGGGGACAGTGCTACCCATGGAGAATGAGCCGAACTCCTAGAGGTAGGTCGTGCCTAGGACTACGGCATCTACACTTTTGTCCACCGCCTCCTGGACCACTGCGAGACCTACTTTGCGGGACTGGAGTAACTCAGCCTTGATGGCACAGCGGTAGGGTTTCGCCACTTCTTCCATCTCCTTGAGGACCTCCTCGCCTTTGGCTGTGGCTGGCACGATCTCGGCGTCAAGGGGCATGCCTCTCTCTACTTCGATAATATAGACTATAAACAGGTCACCCTTTTGGGGCACCAGCAGTTCGCACGCCAACTTTACCGCTTCGCCGTCGGACCCGCGGCCTTCTACGGCCACGAGTACCGACGAGAACGCTTTGTCTTTAGGGCGTTTGGAAGACGCCAATACACGGACCCCGCTCGCTTTTTTTATAGACTGGACGAATCATCGGTCAGGATGGCAGGCGTTCTAACAGTTCGTCACGGCCCGCCAGCATCAGCATGTCGCCGGTCCTCAATCGTTCGTCGATGTCCGGATTCAGAGTTACGTCTTTACCCCGCCTTATGGCGAGCACTGCCAATCCATATTTGTCCCGCGGGCTGGAAAAGCCCAGTTCCTTCAGAGACTTATCGACGAACTGAGGAGGGACCTTCATTCTACTAAGGCCGAAGTTTGGTGCCATCTCGAGGTATTCCTGCAAATTCGGATTAAACAGATTGTGGGCCAGTCTCACACCCATCTCCGACTCCGGATGAATTACCTTGTCGACCCCAATTCGCTCTAATGTGATTCCGTGAAGGTCATTGGTGGCCCTGGCGACTATGTAAGGGATGTCCATTGTCTTGAGCAGCACGCACGCCATGACGCTGCCAGGGATGTCTGAACCCACGGCCACAACAGCGGCGTCGTAGTCCGGGACGCCCAACTCTTTGAGGACAGTTTCGTTAGTTGCGTTGCCCGCTACAGGGTAAGTCACTTGCCCCATCATACTATGGACTCTGTCCTCGTTAATATCCATTCCAAGAACATCATGCCCCAGATTGTAGAGGGAGCGGGCCACACCCGAGCCGAACCTGCCTAGGCCTATCACGACGACTTGTTTCTTAGCCATGAGAGTATCCTATCTTATGGGTTCCCCAGAGTACTGTTCACTGCACATCAGGCGGTGCCTGTCATGGGCAAAATCCCCAGTCTGGAAGCCTGACGGTAGTTTTCACAAGGCCTATTCATATACTTACGATTCTTCTTTCTGGCCCAAGCGATGCGTGAATAATGCGTGAATGGGGAGGTCTGTGTCATTATGCTTACGACCCACACTAGGACATATGGACAGGTTTTTATAGAGAAACTTCGACGGTCTTCGTTAAACGCGCCGATGCCAAAACCTTCTTTGATTATACAAGAACAGAGACCTGCCAAACCAGAGCCGATTGCTTTCGATAGAGATGAATCATGCGATAGTGACGCGCTCTTGCGCATAACGGTAGATGTCGCTTTCCCCACGCTCAATCATCATCAGTCCGAGAGTGAAGGGACCGACCCTGCCCAGAAACATTGCGATTATGAGTATGACGTGGCCCCACCGGGACAGTTCCGTTGTCAGGCCGGTACTGAGGCCCACCGTACCAAAGGCGGAGACGGCCTCGAATAGAAGGTCGATGAAGGGGAACTGCGGCTCAGCAAATGTCAGTAGGAGCGCAAATAGAAAAACTACGATCAGTGCGATCACCGCGATTGCTGTGGCTCGTTGGATTTGGACGTGTGGTATTTCCCGCCCGAATGCTCTGGTATGGGCCCGTCCTCCTAGGGGCGACAGCACGGCGACGAGAACGACACCCAAGGTATTTATCTTGATCCCGCCAGCGACCGAGGCCGATGCTCCTCCGATGAACATCATTGCGATGAAGAAGAAGTTTGTATGCTGCGCGGTCTTATCGTAGCTTACGGTCGAGAATCCGGCGGTCCTGCCGCTCGTAGATTCAAAGAGCGACACCATGACTTTGTCACCCGTAGTGAGATTGCCCAAGGTATTTGGGTTCTCGAACTCGGATACGAAGAATATAAGGGAGCCAGATAGTGTCAGTATCCCGGTCAGGATCAGGACCAATTTCGTGTTCAGAGTGAATAGGGAAAAGCGTCGCAGTCTTGATACGTCCACCATCACAAAGTAGCTGATCGCGCCCAGGAAAATAAGCAGACCCATGGTGCCCAAGACCACCTTGTCGGTGCGGAACACTGATAGGCTCTCGCTCTCTAGGAGATTGACGAACCCGGCGCCATTGAAGGCAGAAATCGCTTGGAACAGCGCCTGCCAAATCGGCTGGCCCTCTAGATCGGACGAGAGGGAAAATCGGATTGCTAGCGTAACAAAACCTGCGATCTGGATCGCAGTTGATACGAGTACGATTTTTATTGTGAGACGGGCCAACCCACCTAACTGGTCGACTTGGTAACTATCTCGTGCCAGCATGCGCTGGGAGAGGCTCAAACGGCGCCCCGTCAGGATCAGCAAGAATGTGGCGATGGTCATGAAAGAAAGGCCGCCGATGAATATTAGGCCCAGAATGATGCCCTGGCCAGCCGGAGTCCAATAGTCGGAGGTGTTCTGTGTGACTAGGCCGGTCACGGTGACGGCAGAGGTCGCTGTGAATAGGGCGTCTACAAAGGGGGTAAAACCGCCGCCTCGGTGGGTGAAGGGCATTAGTAGTAGAAGGGTCCCCACTAAGATAAAGCCTATGAATGAATAGAGCAGGACAATGGGAGATCCCAAAGTCCGCGACTGGGTCCGAGGCGTCGTAATCTCAAAGTGGACCGGACTTATCTGATCTTCGCGCGGGTGACGTACTACGCGGTCGCCCGGTTTCGGCTGCCAACTACCCCCTTGCATGCTCGTCCCTTTCCAGCCCTCGACGGAATACTTTCGTCACCTGTATACCCTCCAGCAGAATGCGGGGAATCCTCTCTTTTTGAGTAGAACAGGCAACACGATCTGCATCAGGGATATCCTGTGATATCCCAGAGAGTGGACTGCGCCTGCATGCCCCTTTTTAATAGCCTGTCGGTCCCAGCGATGATAGGTGTCAGCAACTGATGGTGTCAATTGACTTAATAGTTTACTTGTTTTCGCTGTACATTGATGTTCCCTTTGGTGATTGTCATATTTTTACTGCATCACAGGTCCTGACGCGGGTACTGATGTGATTTGGGCCTTAGATGTTCACTATTATTGTTGTCTGCGACAGAGCAGCAGCATCTCATGAAGCTCTTTGCCCACTTTAATGTGGAAATGGTAGGAAACTTGCTGAACGTCTCTATCATGGGGCTCGACGCCGTCGCGCCGTACCTTGTGGGTTGACGCTTGATATTCGACTCCTTTTGTTGCCCTCTCCGTGAGACTGAGTCTGGGGTGATGGTGCTCAGGGACCTCCAGCGCCCGCTGGCGGGTGCGGTTACCCGCGGGCTCAATGTTGGGACGTTATCGTCAAGAGGAGTCATTCTGATAGGGCCTCACACTGGTTGTGGTGGTGGTATGGTGGCGTTTATATTGGTTGCGAAATCTTTAAGCGTTGGTAGCATGCAGGAGACTCGATGGACGAGCAGGTTCGAGCTCAAGTGGAGCGTCTTCACGCAAAGCCCCTAATGGCGGTGGTGGCGGTGACGGGTGGCGGGTTTCAGGCCATATCATGGTTGCTCGGTGTTGCTGGGGCGTCGCGCACCTTGATCGAGGCCATAGTGCCATACCGGGAAGGGCCGCTTCGGGAGTTGTTGGGGGACATTGATGGAAAGAGTGTGTCCGCCGAAACAGCGAGACTCATGGCCGAAGTGGCATATGAGAGGGCCCGCAAGCACGGGCCATCCGACAGGCCAATAGTCGGTGTTGGTTGTACTGCCACTATCCGTACCGATCGAGAAAAACGTGGTGATCACTGCTGCTTCGTCGCGGCCTGGTCGGAACATGGAGTCACGACCTACGAGGTTACTCTGATCAAGGGGTTGCGGGACAGGGATGCAGAGGAGGAGATTGTCAGTAGACTGGTGCTTAGAGCACTGATGGAGGCGAGCACTGGGGAGTCCGATACTCGGATCCTGCTCAACAAAGATGAGATCATCGAGCGACGTCACATAGACCCGCTAGAGCAGTTTTTCGTAGGTGAGATCGATGCCGTGGCGATACGGGCCGACGAGATTATCACTGCAGATGTTAGTCACATAGGTGGCGTACTCTCTGGCTCTTTCGATCCCTTGCATAGAGGCCATGAGGAATTGTCCAGGGTGGCTGCTGAGATGCTGGGGACTGAGGTTGTCTTCGAACTGGCCGTGGTCAATGTCGACAAGAGTCCTCTTGACGATGAGGCGATACGGAAGCGACTAGCGCAGTTTAGAGGCCGAAACACGGTGATACTCACCCGAGAGTCTCGATTCGACGGTAAGGCAGCACTATTGCCGGGGTGCACCTTCATCATAGGGTGGGACACTGCCGCGCGGCTGTTTGCACCCCGGTATTATGGAGGTGATGAGGAGCGCATGCTGGCTGCTATGTCCGAGGTTCGGGCACGTGACTGCGGATTCTTGGTTGCGGGACGCACCGTCGATGGCGAGTTTAGGTCAGTAACTGGTCTTGAGATCCCAGTCGGATTTTCCGACATGTTAACTGCAATACCTGAGGAAGTCTTCAGACAAGACCTTTCATCCACTGAGCTGCGGTTGGCTGCAGGTCAATCCTAGGTTCCTACTACTCTTTATATTTAGTTGCTTATACGAGGATTAAAATGGATCTGGAATATCGTTCCGAGGATTCACAAAGTAATTCGGGAGAGGCTTCCATCCCATGTCAAATGCAAGATACGCCGAAGTACGCCGAAGTAGGATAGGCCATGAAGTTTAAGGATCTTCGTGAGTTCATTGGGTTTCTGGAGGAGCGGGGCGAGTTGCGACGCGTGTCCGCCACAGTTAGTCGTGACCTGGAAATCACTGAGTTGGCGGACCGAATGGTAAAGTCGGAGGGCCCGGCGTTGCTATTTGAGAATGTCGAGGGCTCCAGTGTACCCATTGTGATAAACCTGTTCGGCACTCATCAACGGGTTGCGTGGGCTCTCGGGGTTGATCAGATTGACACTCTCACTGACAGGGTCCGAAAATTGTTAGGCATGGTACAGGGGCCTCCGCCTGGGCTGATGGGAAAGCTGAGGGCTGCCGGCGATCTGATTGGGCTGGCGCGGGCTCAGCCTAGGGTGGTGAGCAGTGGCCCATGTCAGGATGTCGTACTGGAAGGTAAGGCCGTGGACCTGGGTCTGCTGCCTGCCCTCAAGTGCTGGCCCGAGGACGCAGGTCGATTTATCACCCTGCCCCTTGTCATAAGTCGCGACCCGTATACGGGTCTGCGCAACGTCGGCACCTATCGTATGCAGGTCTATGATCAAAGGACAACTGGCATGCACTGGCAGACCCACAAAGTCGGCGCCCATCATGTAAGGGCGGGAGCGGACAGTGGGCTAGAACGTATGGAGGTCGCAGTTGCGATTGGAGGGGACCCCACTACAATCTGGTCTGGATCTATGCCACTGCCGCCCGGCATAGACGAATTCGCGGTTGCGGGCGTTATTCGGGAGGAGGCGGTAGATCTGGTGCGCTGCCAGACCGTGGATCTGGAGGTCCCAGTCGCGGCCGAGTTTGTGTTGGAGGGCTATGTTGTACCGGGAGAGACCCGTGTGGAAGGCCCATTTGGAGATCACACTGGCTACTACTCACTCGCCGAGGAATATTCGGTATTTCACATCACCGCCATTACCCATCGACGTGATCCCATATATCCGACGACGGTCGTGGGCAGGCCGCCCTCCGAGGATTTTTTCATGGGCAAAGCCAGCGAGCGGATCATGTTGCCCGCGCTACAGACTGCAGTTCCTGAGGTGGTCGACATGAATATGCCGGCGGAAGGGATATTCACAAACTACGTATTGGTGTCGATTCGTAAAGAGTATCCAGGACATGCCCGGAAGGTGATGTATGCCCTGTGGGGCATCGGGCAAATGATGTTGGTTAAGGGCATCGTCGTCTTCGATGGTCATGTGGACGTGCAGAACCTGTCCGAGATCGGATGGCGCCTTGGGGCCAACGTCGATCCTTCCCGGGATCTTGTTATTTTGGAAGGGCCCATCGACGATCTGGACCATTCAGCGACGGTATCTAAGTTTGGCAGTAAACTCGGCATCGATGCGACTGCGAAGAGTAGGGACGAGGGGATGGACAGGGATTGGCCTCCCGAGATAATTATGAGTGATGAGATCAAGAATCTGGTCGATAGAAGGTGGAGGGAGTACGGGTTTTGACCGACGCCGCTCCAGGGATTCTGGGCCGGCTGCAGCTTTTTCCTAGTGAGATAAAGGTGAAGGAGAGCATATTTGCCCTACCTTTTGCCTATACGGGGATGGTGCTGGCCGCGGAAGGCATGCCGACAGGGGGGCAGCTCGCATGGATAACGGTAGCTATGGTGAGTGCTCGTACGTTGGGGATGTCAGCCAATCGTATTGTCGACAAACGCATCGACAGGCTTAATCCTCGGACGTCGGGCCGACACCTAGCGTCGGGGCGACTGCAGTTGCCTGAGATGGTGGTGCTTACTGCAATCGCGGCGGCAGTTTTTTTAGTGGCGGCTTCACGGCTGAACATGCTTGCTTTTACTCTTGCGCCGTTGGCCGCGGCCTATCTGGTGACCTACTCTTTTGCAAAACGATACACATGGGCCGCCAGCTTCTTTCTAGGTTGGGCACTAGCTATTGCGCCCTCGGCGGCATGGATCGGTGTTCGAGGGAGTCTGGGTTGGGAAGCCGTACTACTCTCGGCGGCGGTGGCGTCGTGGGCCGCTAGTTTCGACGTCCTATATCACACGCAGGATTTCGACTTCTATAATGAAAGTGGTCTACACTCCGTGGCCAAGCGGTTCGGCGTTCACTCCGCGTTTCGAATAGCGCGAGTACTGGATGTACTGGCCGTCGTTTGCCTGGTGGGTGTGGGTATCGGGTTCGGCCTGGTGTGGCCCTATAATGTAGGCAGTGGTGTGGTGGCTGTCCTACTAGTGTATAAACACAACATGGTCTCGCCCGATGATCTATCCTGCATGGGTATGGCGTTCTTTCGCATCAATGCGTATGTGTCCTTGACAGTATTCGTTGCGACTATTGTCGCAGTGCTCATTGTATAGAGCTGGGAGCAGAAAATGTCTAATAACTGTGCAGCGCCGGTTATAATAGGTATGTCAGGGGCTAGTGGATCCGTCATGGCCCGAGGTGTAATTGAACGGTTATTGGGGATGGGGCATCCCGTGGTTGTCACGGCTTCACCCGCTGCCAGGATGGTGTGGCGGGACGAGATGGACGAGTCTTTCGGCGACGCTCTGGAGCGGTGGGGCGATTCTGGACACTTCACCCATTATGCTATAGGCGACATGACCGCCCCTATCGCCAGTGGCACTGTTGACGTGGCGAGCATGGCGGTGGTGCCGTGTAGTATGGCTACAATCGCGGCGATATCCGTCGGTCTCTCCGATAACCTGCTGCGTCGGGCAGCTGACGTGTGCATCAAGGAGCGCCGGCGCCTCGTTCTTGTCCCCCGAGATACGCCTTTTAATGCCATCCATCTGGAGAACATGGCCAATCTGTCCAAATTAGGTGTCACAATTTTGCCGCCTCATCCGGCCTTTTATCTAAAGCCAAAGAGCGTCGCCGACATTGTGGATTTCATGGTGGAACGGACACTACTGGCTCTTGGTGTAACGGAAGCGTTGCCTGAGTCAATGCGATATACAGGAGCCTTCGAAACGGCGCCCTGATTTTACATAGAGGGTAATCTGAACATCCCCGTGAGGGGGGTTAGCTGAGGGATAGAATTAGCGGGTGTATGTTGTTTGTCAGGGAATCAGTCCTATTTCTCAGGGAGGTGCAGGACAGGCTCTAAAATTCTCCTAGTGGAGAAGGGATTGTTGCAGAGGTCCAAATACATGATTTCGGCATTCGACGCGGTAAAGGCGATTAATGTATTGAGGGGCGAGGCGGTGGTGGTAGCCACCATGACCCCCAACCGATACTGGGAACTGGTCTCTGAGCGACCGGAGCTTGATCTGCCGATTTTTGGTGGTATGGGTAAGGCGTCGTCGGTAGCGCTGGGTTTGGCGTTGGCGAGGCCGGATCGGAAAGTCGTAGTGTTGGATGGGGACGGTGGACTCCTCATGAACCTTGGTTCACTTGTCACCATTGCGGGCCAACAGCCTAAAAACCTGATCCACTTTGTTTTTGAGGACGGCATTTACCAGACGACGGGTGGCCAGCCTGTACCAGGTGCGGGTATTTTCGACCTGGCTGGCATGGCTCGCAGTGCAGGTATCCAGGCTAGTCACGTGTTCGACGACTACGAAGCATTGGCATCAGTGCTACCAGTGTTGTTGGAGTCAGAGGGCCCTGTCTTCGTTAACTTGAAGGTTTATCATACTGAGGAACCGCCTCCTCTCTACATCGGCAGTACCGGTGGTGCCATGCGTCGTGTAGCGAACGAACTCAGCGCCGACTAAGTTTGGGCTAATACAGGATCTTAGCTTCGATTATCACTTTTCACTCCCTTTTCTTCAGGAGGACTAGCAGATTGGCTAGTCACAGGTGGTATGATTCCCTCAAGGTGTGATCTAACATGAGATTTGGCGTTGTGATCAAGAGTTCGTTCATTGCAGGTGAACTTCTAGAGGCGCGGGGGCAGCAACTACGACGGATGGCGATGATGGCTGAGGGACTCGGATACGAGTCCATTTGGGTTCCGGATCGAACCGTCTTTCCTAAGGATATCGCTGCACGCTATCCACAGTTCGGCCCGGAGGGTGAGATACCGGACAGCCAACAGGTTCTGGAGCCCATCACATTGATGAGTTTCCTGGCCGGCCATACTGGTACTATAAAGCTCGGATTCAACGTTGTTATCTTGCCATTCCGGAATCCAGTGTTGAACGCGAAGATGATCGCGACCCTGGATGTCTTGTCCGGCGGCAGAGTTATCTTCGGAGTAGGCGTTGGCTGGATGCCTGAGGAGTTTAAAGCGATGGGTGCGTCGTGGGAGGACCGAGGTACGGTGACTGACGAGCATATCGAGATGTTCAAGGCCTTGTGCTCCGACGGTGTGGCCGAGTATCAAGGTAAACACTTCCAGACCTCTGGTAAGATTTTCTATCCTAAGCCGCTGCAACGTCCTCATCCGCCCATCTGGGTGGGGGGCAAGTCTCGGATATCACTGCGCCGCGTTGCGAGACTGGGCCAGGGCTGGTTGCCTATAGGTAACACACCTGACGAAATTGCCGTGGGTGGAAAATACCTGCGTCAGCAATGCAGGATGCTCGGCCGGGATCCGGGTACGGTGGAGTTGGGCCTCAACATTGCCCCGACCTTTGGCGAGCGGCAGAGATCGACGGAAGGCGAGGATATTCCATTGACCGGTAGTGTCGCACAGGTCAGGCACGACGTGCGCCGTTACCGTGAGGCAGGATTGAACCTTATGCTGCTATCGACGACAGGGATGGACGCCGGATCGACGATCGAATCGTTGAAGCGATTCGCCGAAGACATCGCGCCGGAATTTTCCGAGTGAGCTTAATCACAAAGATTGCAGGGGCCACAGAGAAGAATGGTATTGTATTCTCTTCGGTGCTCCCTGTGTTCCATGTGGTAATTTCTTATTGAGGTTGAGATGTACGATTTCCACACGCATACATTCTTGAGCGACGGGGTGCTGGCTCCGGTCGAACTGATTCGCCGGGCCGTGGTCATTGGCTACCGCGTCATGGCGATCACGGACCATGTTGGGCCGGGCAACCTGCAGCAGGTACTGAAGGTCCTTATTGCGGATTGCGCGGCGGCCAGCAGACGCTGGGACATCCTCGCACTGCCCGGTGTCGAGTTAACCCACGTGCCAAAGGAGGACGTGGATGCACTGGCGAAGGAGGCCAAGGATCTTGGCGCCAAGATCGTGAATGTGCATGGCGAGACTGTGTCGGAGCCGGTGGAGCCGGGTACAAACTTGGCTGCGGTGTCATCGGCCCATGTCGACGTACTGGCCCATCCCGGTCTGATCGTATCCGATGAGGCCGCCATTGCCGCTGAGAACGGCGTCTTTCTGGAAGTGTCGGCGCGCAAGAGTCACGCCTTTGCTAATGGTCACGTAGTTCGTACTGCGCGACAGGTAGGCGCACGGATAGTGCTGGATTCCGACGCCCACGCGCCAGGTGATTTGCTGACGCGCGACTTCGCAATGAAGGTGGCCCGCGGCGCTGGGCTGGACGATGAAGATGCCGCCGCACTCCTAGACACGGCGCCACGGGATCTGATGACGCGCCTCAGGGTGGGTGATGGGTCGTGATCAGGCCGCGCAGCAAACTTGTGGCGCTCCTGTTCGATGCGTGGACCGACATGGACCGGGTTGTCGATGGACTGACGTCCGAAATAGCGATCGAGACACTTGCCGGAGGCAGTTCCTTCGCCTGGACGGTGGCCCACGTTGCGAATGTTCTGGACGCCACGACCAATGTCAGGTTTCGGAAGGTTGTGCCTCACCCTTACATTGGCAAGGCCGAGTTCCGCTTCGACGGGACTGGGACGGCAGACGATTGGGATGCGGTGCTCAAAGGCGCAGGAGAGGTGCAAGAATCGGCTCGGATCTATCTGTCGGACTTGTTTGACGAGGATCTAGACCAAACTGTGCCCTACGACGGCTCTCTTAGTCATCTACTCGGCAAAGACATCAGCCTACAATATTCGATCTTTCGTTCGATAGCCCACCACTACTTCCACATCGGTGAGATCGCTGCGAAGCGTGATTGTTTGGGCCATTTGCTGGGAGACTATCCTGGGCGGTTGGATGAGAGCCGCTAGTTCATCCTCAAGGCTGATGTGGCACGTTCGAAGGTTCATCTCTTAGGTTCACGCCTTGATTAGCGAGTCGTCGTTACCTGAGGCACCGGCCTTGGCGGTGACGTGTCTGGGTTGTAGTCGTTTGTCGTCGCTGCCTATGACGCTTCCAGCCGATATGCCGGGCATGATCTTCGCTAGCATCGATGTGCGCTACAACTCAAACTCAGTCTGAATGGTCTCGGTAGTGCCGGTTACCCCGGTCAGGTCGTCGGCCGCGATTCCAAGGTGCTCGTCAATAATGACTAATTCCCGCTCAATGCATTTAACAATCTCTAACGCCGGATAAGTACTTCCTGATGGGCTCTGGTGGAACGCCGCACTTGTCGGAGGACGATCCCGTGGGTAGGAGAGAGGCATCGATTTCAGTGCCGAATCCGCTTGACGGTCACCACGTGATCTCGTATACTGTCGTGTCGGTTGACGAATATCTATGTGCGATTGAAGTGATTGGCATATAGGTAAGAGGCGACTCCTCGGCAATTGCTGGGAGAGTCCCTGCTTTTTTGCACCTTAACAACTGAATCCTGCGCGAAAATTTGATACAAGATCCTTAATGTGGGTCAAGTTAGTAAGGGTTTACGGTGGATGCCTTGGGACCAAGGGCCGATGAAGGGCGTAGCAAGACTGCGAAAAGCCTCGGTGAGCTGTCTAGCAAGCGTAACCGGGGATTCCCGAATGGGGAAACCCATCCCGATGA
>CAYLLU010000040.1:0-20458 GCA_964384845.1 uncultured Dehalococcoidia bacterium | reverse complement strand
AACCGCTGAGCTACGTTGCCCCCTCAGATTACCGCGAGTCTTAATATATGATGCCGCAGAAGAGTGTCAATTTGCTCGGATCACTTATTCTACCCCCTTCGGACCGATACCAAACAACCGTCCATACAGCCTGAGATAGATCAGACAGAAAGATTTATCGAAACGGGATTGGACACAATTGCCAGTGTAGTACACTTGACGATAATCAAGGGGGACTCCAAATGTACCCCTACACACTTCACCCATGATAGAAAGGCTTTCAATGTCCCCTACTTCCAATATCGATAAACTGCGAACCGCCGCCGCACACCACCTCTGGATGGCCAATCGAGATTGGACCCAGATGGCCGAGGAGGGCGATCCTATGATAATCGTCGCGAGCGACGGCATCAGGGTCACCGACTCTGACGGCAGATCTTGGGTCGACGTAAACGGCGGCTATATGTCTATTAACGCTGGCCACGGCCGGACCGAGATCGCCGATGCGGTCCATGAACAGATGGGCCAAATCTCTTTCATGCCGCCTGGCACCACGACCGAGGCGACCGTACTGTTGGCGGCCAAGTTGGCAAGGATCACCCCTGAAGGCCTAACTCGAGTGTTCCCGGTCTCGGGCGGATCCGAGGCCAACGAGACCGCCTTGAAAATTGCCCGCTCCTACCATATGCGGAGAGGCGAGCCCGGTAGATTCAAGATCATCAGCCGGAGAGGCTCGTATCATGGTGCCACCGGCGGCGTACAGTGGTTAGGCTCCAACGCTCCCTCCCTCCGGGAGGCAACCGAACCGACTCAAACCGGCCTGATTCACGCACCACAGCCCGACCCCTACCGCTGCGAATTGGGTGGTCGGACAGCCACCGAATGCGCGATCCTATGTGCAGAGGCAGTCGAACAACTCATAGTTGCTAACGACCCAGGCACTGTGGCGGCGGTAATCGCCGAGCCCGTTTCAGCCCGCGGATGTATCGTGCCAGGTGACGAATACTGGCCAATGCTCAGAGACATATGCGACCGTCACGGAGTCCTCCTGATCGCTGATGAAGTGATCACCGGTTTCGGCCGCACGGGTAAAATGTTCGCGGTAGAACACTGGGACGTCGTTCCCGACATCCTCACAGTCGCGAAAGGCATCATCAGCAGCTACCTCCCCTTCGGTGCGACAATAACGACCGACGAAGTCGCAGATGCCTTCGTGGGCCACGGTAACTACCTACGACATGTGTTCACCGCCACGGGCCACCCAGTCTGCTCTGCAGCGGCCCTCAAGAACATCGAGATAATCGAACGCGAGAAGCTAGTCGAGAATTCGGCCAAGATGGGCGAGTATTTCAAAAAGCAAATACAGGGATTGCTGGTTGATCACGATTTCGTCGGCGATGCGAGGGGCATCGGCCTGCTCCTGGCAATCGATCTGGTCAGCGACCGCAAGAGCAGGGAACCGTTCCCCAACGATCTAAATATAGCTCGTAGATTGACCGAGAAGCTTAAGAGCCACGGGCTCCTCCTTGGGGCAGGAATCAGTAATCTGGACATAGGACCACCACTTTCAATCACCGAGTCCGAGATCGATGAGATAATGCACGGCATCGATCTCGCGCTGTGGGAAATGGAAGGTGAATTAGGCATAAGTGGAAGTGGCTGAAGGGGAAACGACAACAATGACAAACAAAATTCAGAAACCAGGGGACAGACTAGCCATTTTCATAGATGGCAGCAACTTGTACCACAGTCTGGAGGAGAATTGCGGCCGGTACGACGTCGATTTCCGTGCATTCGCCCATAAACTATCCAGCGGCCGGTCGCTACTACGCGTCTACTACTATAACGTTCTTCGCGACCCTAATCGTAACCCACAATCTTACCAGGATCAGCAGAAATTTCTGTCGGCACTGGACAATACTTCCTTTCTGGAGGTGAGACTGGGCAGGTCGAAGATGCGGGGTGACGTGACCGTCGAAAAAGGCGTGGATATAATGTTGGCCACGGACCTGCTGAGGATGGCCTGGAATGACCACTACGATGTCGCCATTCTGGTGAGTGGCGACGGTGACTTCGCCTACGCCATCCAGGCAGTAAAAGACATGGGAAAACATGTCATCGTGGCAGCCTTCCCATCCAACCTATCGCCGGAGCTATTGAAGATCGCCGACGACCGCGAGTCTTTCACGCCCGACTACTTCGCCGACGTCTGGTCAAAACACAGGCAATCCCCGCGAAACGACGCTTCGCGACAGATCGCTCAGCAGAGGGAAGGGAACAACAGAGGGAAACGCGCCTGGCCCTTCGGCCGCCGTCGCAACAACGACTAAGCCATCATTTTGAGGCACGTAAAATAGTCTGCAGAGCCCCTACCTTGGCCCAAGGTCCGCAGACACCCCTCGGAAACGAATTAAATGTCGTTGCTCTCTTTTTATGCCAACGAAGCTATCGACCACCCATTGCTGCACTACGTCACCAGGCTTTCTACGAAGCCTGATAGCCTGATTTACCCTTACTCGTGAACGTCTACGCTGGCGATGATTCTATTGGTAGGAACACAGTTGATGCCACTGCTATACTATGCGATGCTGGAAGACATCACGCCACACTAGGCTAAGTACGACATGGCAAAACCCAACCTAAGAAAAACACCTCTACACGAAAAACATCTGGCCCTGGGAGCCAAGATGGCGCCCTTCGGAGGATGGGACATGCCCATCCAATATGAAAGTATTCTAGCGGAGTCCAGGGCGGTTCGGAGCGGCGCGGGCAGCTTCGACGTTTCCCACATGGGACGCATCGAGATCACCGGACCAAAATCCTCGATGTTCTTGAACAAGATTTTGAGCTCGGATGTCCCAAAGCTCAGTATCGGTCGTGCACGCTACGGAGTCATCTGTAATCCAGAGGGAGGTATCATCGATGATACCATCCTCTACCGACTAGGTAATGAGCGCTACTTGCTAGTCCCTAACGCCGGCAATTCCAATGAGATCATAGACTGGCTCAAGAAATGGGCACCGGACGAAGGTGCGTCTATACATATCGTGACCGATAGGCTCGCCATGGTAGCCGTGCAGGGTCCTAGTGCTGTTGCAATACTCGATGCCATGATGTCGTACGAGTTATCCAAGGTGAGGCCATTTAGAATAGTGGAAGTGCCACTATTTGGCACGGACGCGCTTCTTGCACGCACCGGGTATACCGGCGAGGATGGCTTCGAGATCATATTGTCGTCAAAAACCGCGGTTGTACTCTGGGAGGCGCTTACGGAGAGTGGCGCGATACCCTGCGGTCTAGGCGCACGTGACGTACTACGACTTGAGGCTGGACTGCCCCTCCATGGCAACGATATAGATGCCACCACCAATCCATACGAAGCAGGTCTGGGCCGATTCGTAGACTCGGATCGTGCTGAATATGTCGCCGGCGACGCTCTACGACATATTCAAAATGAAGGACCTAAACGCTCCCTTGTAGGCTTCGTCATGAAGGGCAGGGGTATTGCGCGACAGGGCCACCGCATCATGAGTGACGACAACCACATAGGCGAAGTAACCAGCGGAAGTGTCTCTCCAACCCTTGACATGAACATAGGCATGGGCTATGTTCCAATCGGCCTTTCAGACGAGGGAACGCGACTACAAATCGACGTGCGTGGGCGCCTGATCGAAGCTGAGATAGTACCCCTCCCCTTCTACTCACGGAGAAAGAGCAAATGAACGTACCCGAGAACCTCAAGTACTACAAAGAACACGACTGGGTACGCATCGATCCCGATGGCACAGCAGTCGTGGGCATCACTGAGTTCGCCGCTGAGAGTTTGGGTGACATCGTATTTATCGAGTTACCAGAGCCCGGGACCGAGATCCAGCAATTTGACAAGCTTGGTGAGATAGAGTCAGTCAAAGCCGTTTCCGATCTCTATACACCAATTGGAGGTCGTGTTATCGAGAACAACTCAGTGGCCTCCAACTCCCCAGAGACCGTGAACGACAGCCCGTACGATGCCGGCTGGCTCGTCAAGATCAGGCCGAGCAACACGTCCGAGACGGATAACTTACTAAGCCCCACTGACTACAAAGCGCTCCTAGCATCGGAGGGCTAAGCCCTCTACATGGAATCAGCAGACTTCACCTCACCCTACACGCCTAACACCGATGCCGATCGCCGGGCGATGCTCGACTCAATCGGTGTAGATTCGGTAGTTGAACTTTTCGAGGACATCCCAGCCCATCTTCGCAATCCCACTCTTGATCTGCCGCCACCTTTGTCCGAGTTCGAGCTTAAACGTGACATTGAGGCTATGGCTGCCGAGAACGCCACGCCGGGTGATTACGCTTGTTTCCTCGGGGGCGGGTCTTATCGCCACTTCGTACCCGCTATCGTCCGTCAACTTGCAGGACGCAGCGAGTTTATGACCGCCTATACGCCTTACCAGCCAGAAGTGGCCCAGGGCACGCTCCAAGCCCACTACGAGTTCCAATCGTTGGTGTGCCAGTTAACTGGAATGGATGTGGCAAACGCGGGAATGTACGATGGATCTACCTCATTGGCAGAGGCCGCGCTGATGGCAGCACGGATCACGAAACGTAGACGGATCGCCGTACTCGATACCGTGTCACCTTCTCTATGTCAGGTGATCGACACATATACCCAGGCCCCTGGACTTGACATCTACGCTGTCTCGCCGGACAACCTCGACCTCGGGACCGAGACCGCATGTCTGATCGTCCAGCAGCCAGGATTCCTCGGCTACATGGAAGATATGGAGGCGATCTCGAAACGGGTCCATGATAATGGTGCTATGTTAGTGGTCTCCGCCGACCTCATGTCTCTTGGCATGTTTAAAGCACCCGCAGATTACGACGCAGACATCGTTGTTGGCGAGGGCCAGACTCTAGGAATCCCCCCGACGTACGGGGGCCCTTACGTAGGCATATTCGCCTGCAAGCAGAAATATATCAGGCAGATGCCCGGACGTATCGTGGGCAAAACTGTAGACAGTCTCGGCCGTGAGGGCTACGTGCTAACGCTTCAGACCCGAGAGCAGCACATCCGCCGAGAACGGGCGACGTCCAATATTTGCACCTCCGTTGGTCTCATCGCTCTTATGTCCACGATATACATGGCCGCCCAGGGCCGACGCGGACTAAAGCACATCGCAGAACTCTGCTACCATAAAGCTCACTATGCGGCCTCGTTGATCGAGGCTATCCCCGGATACTCGCTGCCACTACGGGAGACCTTTTTTCGCGAATTCGTGGTTCAGTGCCCACTGCCGCCAGCCGAGATTAATAAACGACTACTTGGTCACCACATCATCGGCGGTCTTGACATCAGCGACCAGATCCCCAACGGGATGCTGTTTTGCTGCACCGAAGTAAACACCTGCGAGGAGATCGAAAACCTGGCGGTGACTCTGGCAGAGATCGGAGATGTGAAGTGACGGAAACGAACGATCACCGGCGCCTCTTGTTGATGGATCGTAGCGTGCCGGGCCGCGTGGGCACAAGTTTCACGCCACTCGACGTACCTACTCAGGAGTTGCCACCCTCGGATATGCTTCGAAGTGATCTTCACATGCCTGAACTGAGTGAGTCCGAGATCGTCCGCTATTTCTCACAGATAAGTCAGTTCAACTTCTCTATCGATCACAATTTCTACCCACTGGGGAGCTGTACGATGAAGTACAACCCCAAGGTGAACGATGAAATGGCTGGACTTCCGGGCATGTCCGAGATCCACCCTAACCAGCCGGTAGAGACGGTCCAGGGCGCGCTAAAGTTGATCCACCGGCTCCAGAACTACATGGCTGAGATTACCGGGTTGTCAGGCACGAGCCTGGCGCCGATGGCCGGTGCCGAGGGCGAGTTTGCTGGCATGTTGATGGCCCGAGCGTACCATCTCGATCGCGGGGACACCAACCGTAATCAAGTTTTGATCCCGGACAGTGCCCACGGCACCAACCCCGCCTCCGCGTTGATGGCAGGGTTCGACGTGATCACACTTCCTTCCGACTCCAACGGTAATACCGACATGGACGCACTGAGAGCTGCCGTTGGCGACGACTTGGCCGGATTCATGCTCACGCAGCCCAGCACCCTCGGCCTGTTCGACACCAACATCATAGAAGTGATCCGTATCGTCCGTGATGCGGGAGGTATCGTCTATGGCGACGGAGCTAACCTGAATGCGTTGCTGGGCCGCGTCAAACCCGGCGATCTGGGATTCGACGTCGTCCACTCCAACCTCCACAAGACCTTCACACAGCCTCACGGTGGTGGTGGGCCCGGTGCCGGTGCAGTGATGGTAGGGCCAAGGCTCCTACCTTACCTGCCGAACCCGGTGGTAGAGCACCATACAGACGGTCACGGGATTGGCCGTTATAGCTTGGCCAAGCCTCCAAAGTCCATCGGCAAGATGGGTGCATTCCATGGCAACTTCGGCGCCCTGGTTCGTGCCTATTCGTATATTCGATCCCTTGGCCGGGAAGGAGTTGCTGCGATCAGTGAAGACGCAGTGATCAATGCCAACTACATCCAGAGCCAATTAAAGAACGATTACGACCTGCCCTACAATCGAATGTGCATGCACGAAGTAGTACTATCTGCAAAGAGCCTGAAGCGCGAGCAAGGAGTCGATGCCCTGGATATCGCCAAGCGGTTGATAGACTACGGTGTTCACCCACCAACAATGTACTTCCCCCTTATCGTCGATGAAGCACTAATGATCGAGCCTACGGAGACCGAGTCGAAAGAGACCTTGGACCACTTTATTAAAGTAATGAAATCCATCGCTCGCGAGGCTCAAGAGAGCCCAGAATTACTGCACGGCGCACCCCATGACACGCCGAATACCCGCCTTGACGAGGCCCGAGCGGCACGCAGTCCGGACCTACGCTGGCGCTCGTCCGTAGAGTAGTTTTCGTTACACCCTCACCCTTACCTCAATCCACTCCCTCCTCAAGTAAGAACAGGATCATAACCTGCTCTCCCTGGGAAGGGAGGGGAGAAGGTTAGGATGAAAAGTATGACCCTGGTAATCCTAAGGAGGCCCATACAATGATAGAGGTAGGCCAATCCGCCCCTGACTTCACTCTTACTGATCACAACAAGCGGCAAGTCTCGCTCAGTCAATACACGGGCTTACAGAATGTGGTCCTGTCTTTCTTCGTATTCGCGTTCACGGACAACTGAACCAGCCAGATGTCCGAGTTTCGGGCATACAACTCGCAGTTCTTGAAGAAAGACACCCAGGTACTTGGTGTAAGTTGTGACTCAAGAGCTACACTCGCGGCCTATCTGCTGTCTCTGGGGCCTTCCAACTCCTACCCAATTAGGCTCCTGAGTGACTTCCACCCTCACGGCGCCATGACGAGGAATTACGGTCTGTTCAACGAGGAGACCGGTGCGCCATTCAGAGCCGTCGTCATCGTCGACAAACAGGGTATCGTGCGATTCGCCCAACACTACACCAGTGTGCGACAGCCCGGACCCACCGGCCAGGGTGAGACCGAATCAGACTTGAATGTCGCTTCAATACTCAAGGAGATAGACCGGATATGTTATTAGCCCGAATCCTAACCACATCACAGGAAACTCCAACCTGATGAGCCAGAAAACTCCAGTGAAGTACCTGTTCCAGGAAGGGGAACATGCCCTCGTATTCGATAGGAAGGGGCGTCGATACATGCTGAAGCTTGAATGTGGCAAGATCTTCCACACCCACCTCGGCAACTTCAGCCACGACGACCTGATCGGCCAGACGGAGGGCACCCGGATCCAGACCTCCCGAGGACACTCGATACTAGTGTTCAAGCCAACAATGGGTGATTTCACGCGGCTGATGCCACGCATCGCCACAGTCGTATACCCAAAGGATCTGGGAGCTATCGTGACACTGGCTGACATTTTCCCAGGAGCACGAGTCGTTGAGGCGGGTTCGGGCTCGGGCGCGGTCACCATCGCGCTCCTGCGAGCGGTAGGAACTGAGGGCCAAGTATTCTCCTACGACGTGCGCCCCGACATGATTGAGAGGACCGAAGCCAACGTCACGGCGGCTCTATCCGAGCACCCACAACTCGACATAAAGTTGGGCGATGTCTCGGAAAATATTGTGGAGTCTGACATCGATCGCGTGGTGCTCGACCTCCCGGAGCCCTGGCACGTCGTTGCGACCGCCCATGAAGCACTGGTGCCAGGAGGCATCCTACTGAGTTTCCTACCAACAATACTACAGGTGCACGATCTTGTAAGAGCGCTCAAAACCGCTGGCTACTTCGACATCATAGAGACGGTGGAAATACTTGCACGCCCCTGGTCCATCGGGGCCCGCAGCGTCCGTCCGGCACAACGGATGGTGGGCCATACTGGATTTATAGTAACAGCCCGAAAGTGTGAACCGCCGCATCGCCAAGATCTAAAAGACTCTCCTTACGGACTCGATGAAGGGGGGCAATAATACCGAATAGGAGAATATATGGCCGCGCGAAACACAAATCGTTTGATAGGTTTCAAGTGTTGTAATCACATAAAAATCGATAACTTAGCATGCCAAAAGTCTGCCTTAGAAAGTCGCCATATGGTTCGCCAGTTGTAACCATTGATCAATTCTTTGACTCCGAGTGCTCCAAAACGCTCTCAGAACCGGTCTGATATACGATTCCTGGACGTTTCTACTCGTTTTAGGAAACTGAAATACGTTTGGAACTAGACGGCGGAGGCTTATCTAGGGCGCCATGGCTGGATGTCTTTATTCATAGCCCATTCGGGGTAAAGATTGTGGACCTTCGCATCCTTGTATGGCAGGCCCAAGGGCTGGGGTGGCAAGTTCATTATTCCTTCGGTACCGTGCAATGAACTAAAGACATAACGTAGACCGGACGCTCGAAGAGTCCGCGCCGACGGCACATTGAATGCTGCTGTTGACGCCATCGCAATACGATCGTTGTCCAGTATCCATTCAATACCTGCACCAACGATGGCTTTACCTAAGCCACCACCCCTAGCATGGGCGAGCACATCCATGCCCACCTCCCAGACTAGTCCACCATGGTCCCACACGGTTGCCAGCCCTACCATCCGGTCGCCCTCGTACACCGCAAACCCGGCTAGCGAATTTGCCTGGCAATGCCAGTACAAATTGAAATCGATTCCAGTCAGCTCTGAAGGCGTCAGTTGGACGACCCGCTCATCTTTCCCCGGCCGAGGACTGTCCCTGTCCGCGAACAGATACCAGGAGGGACCCCACACGCCTACGCCGTCAGGCAACGTCACCTTCGACAGTTCATATGCGCCGAAGGTGGAAAATAGTAGGTCTTGCGGTAGATCGTCGATGATGGCCCGTACCCTATCCACCCACTGCGAACGCAGGGAGACGACGGTTTTCTCACCCACCAGCAGGGCCCTCAAGGGCGCCTGGGGTTCGTTGGTGTTCCATGCCACGACATCAGTGACTCGATCAGCCACAGATGATATCGGTATATTCAGATAATCCTCTATCCATGGCTCCACGGCGCCGTACAATCGCATATCTGTCACAGTGATATCCTCATTAGAATCTACCGCAGAGGGATCCGAACCGAAAACAAATATAAACCGTTCTTTACGCTCTCTGAGGTGAATTTACTGGGGAGTCTAGTCGTGACACCGCGAACTGTCAACGACTCGTTCGCGCAGTTCACATTCATGGTAGGATTCTTAGCATTCGCAATTACTGGTGCTAATCTAATTTGGAGTTTTCGCTGTATGAAACGGATTCTCGTGACAGGCGCCTTTGGACAGATAGGATCAGAGCTCGTACCGGCCCTTAGAAACCAGTTCGGCAACGATAACGTAATCGCTTCGGGGTACGAGAATCCGGTGCCCACCCAATTTCTTGACGGACCCAACATGCTCGTGGATATCACTGATTACGAGCAGGTAGACGCTGCAATCAGGGAGCACCGGGTGGACACCGTATACAATCTCGGCTCCATCCTATCAGCACTTGCTGAACGCGACCGGAAGCTCGCCTTCGCCGTCAATTTTGGCGGAGTTAACAATGTGCTTGAGGCCGCTCTGGCCAACGATGTTCGCCAGGTAGTCATTCCCAGTTCAATCGCGGCCTTCGGCACGGATACACCGGCACAAAACACGCCAAACGACACGGTCCAAAGGCCCAATACCACATATGGTATTTCGAAGGTCTTTGTCGAACTAATGGGAAACTACTACACTACGAAACTCGGCCTAGATGTGCGAGGTGTCAGGTTGCCCGGGATCATCAGC
Source organism: uncultured Dehalococcoidia bacterium (assembly GCA_964384845.1). GTDB lineage: Bacteria > Chloroflexota > Dehalococcoidia > Lucifugimonadales > CAJWER01 > CAJWER01. Next base: position 10,208 of record CAYLLU010000040.1, on the reverse strand, counting down.
TGGAAGGTAGAACCAACGGCAGGGACAACCGATTACGCCGTAGCCATCTTCTATGGAGCGATCCGCGATAGACGCTACACATGCTTCCTGGGCCCAGATACGCGCCTGCCGATGATGTACATGCCGGACGCTGTATCGGCGTTGATCAACGTGGCTACCGCCGATTTCGACCGACTGAAACACCATGTCGACTACAACGTGACAGCCATGAGTTTTACACCGTCCGAACTAGCATCGGCGATTCGGCAGAGAATCCCAGACTTCGAGATCCATTACGACGTGGATCCGATGCGCCAGTCCATCGCCGATTCTTGGCCCGACAAGTTGGACGATACCATCGCGCTGCAGGAGTGGGACTGGTCCCCGCACTACGACCTAGACGCAATGGTCGACGACATGCTGAAAAACCTGCGATGCAAATTAACTTAGGCTCGAAAGGCTCCGTCCGGCACAATCACGTCAATGTCCGGAGGGGCTCGATCAATTTACTAGGTATCCCCCACATCAGAAGCGGTATATTCAGGATCTTGGTCAACTTAACATAGACCAAGTAGATATTCTCGCAACGACGGTTAACTCGATCCAGTGGTCTTCCCACGCCCTCTAGCCCCATAATCAACACCATCTCTATGTGGGACGTACCGAGCGTGTGGGTTAACAGCAGCAGGACATCGGCGTATTCATGCCATACACATCCCAAACCTACCTGTCAAAAATTTGCAAGCCACTCTCGACGTCACACTCAAACGATCCGAACAGCGCTCGCAGATTCAACCAATATGTCATGAACTTGATCTCTTGATCGGAATTTTATCGCGCCGTCCACCCAGCATCGATGGGGATGGCGGTGCCCGTAACCGAGCGTGCACTGTCGGATACGAGGTAGAGGGCCAGGCTCGCGATCTCCTGCGGCTCAACCAACCTCTTGATGGCTGCAGGTTCCAACATCACCTTCTCGATCACGTCTGACTCGCTGATGCCACGTGTCACTGCTTGGTCCGCAATCTGGTTCTGCGTGAGAGGCGTGTTGGAGTAGCCAGGACATATCGCGTTTACTGTAATGCCGAACTCGCCCAGTTCAAGAGCCACGGTCCTAGTAAATCCCACTAAACCGTGCTTGGCAGATACGTAGGCCGATTTGAATGGACTCGCCACCAGTCCATGGATTGACGACAAATTGATGATGCGTCCCCAGCCACGCTCCTTCATGCCAGGAACAAGGTACTTGGTGAGTTGGAAGGGGGCGATGAGCATAATCTGGACCAGACGCGCCCAATCGTCATCTGGGAACTCCTCCACAGGTGCGATGTGCTGCAAACCGGCGTTGTTCACCAGAATATCCACACCGCCCTCGCGCTCGATGACCTGGCGACTCAAATTCCTGGTGGCTTCCATGTCTGAGAGGTCTGCCATCATGAAACTGCCGTCTACATGCTTCGCGATCTCTCGACCGCTTTCCCTTGCATCGGTGATCACGACCCGCGCCCCGGCGTTGGCGAAGGTTTTGGCGATAGCCTGACCAAACCCGCCACCGCCGCCGGTGATTAGGGCTACCTTGCCTTTCAGGTTAGATTCGGTGCTCACGAGCAGCCTCCTTTCTTCTTTTCGTAAATTGCCAACAACATGATACGCTATCCCGCCGTATATTTAACGGCTCTCAGCGAATATGTTAGACTCCCGACACTCGCATCTGGAGTGAGATAACATGGAACTCTGGAAACCCTTCGCCAATACCTTCGACGCAGAGCGCCTGACCATCTTTTGCACCGAACATTGGAGCGTGCTCGTCCGCAAAGGACAGATCACGCTAGGCACCCTAGTCCTGGCTGCAAACCGCAATTTCATAAGCGTCTCTGAGTTAACACGAGATGAACTGCTCGAGCTTCCGGAGGTCGTGAGCCAACTCGAAGCTGCGCTAACCAAAGCCTTCGCCTACGATAAGATCAACTACCTATGTCTTATGATGTCCGACCGGCACTATCACTCCCATGTCGTCCCTCGGTATGAGGGCACTCGCACCTTCGACGAGCAAGACTGGGATGACACTGACTGGCCGGGTCCCCCAAACATCGCCGTGGCCCCGGCGGACGATGAAACCCTGCTGGCCATCCGAGACCACCTGAAGCAGTATGTATGACACATGACCGTCTACAGGTGGCAGCGTCCTGTACGCCCCCTAAGGCGTATGACAACCAGGATCGTACCAGCGAATGGAATAGCCGAGAGTCAATCCCTATAGGACTCAAATACAGATACTGGGGCTCTACGAATCTTCCTAGTTGCAGGCCTCCTAGAACTTGAGCAAGTTCACCCCACTGTTCTAGGTACTGTACTTCGACTACTGGGTCAGCATCTGGACAGAGTTGGTGGGCAACCGCACTAGTGACCTGGACCATATATAACCCGACCATAGGGACTTCCAGTCGTCCCGGATCAGCAATCTAATTAATCTAATTTTTTACGACGTGGGCATTCATGGCCCGACGAGAGTCAATTACTGATGAAAGAATAGATATTGATTCCTCTACCCTGTACTATGTGACTCATGAACATCGTTGGCAAGCGCACACTACGCTCTATCCTGGAACAGAAGGTCTCAGCTCACCCTAACCGACCATTCTTACTGTTCCAGGATCAGGACGGTCCGGTGAGTACCTACAGCTATCTGCAATTCGACCAGATGGTCAACCGTACGGCAAACATGTTATTAAATCTGGGTGTCGGTAAAGGTGATCGGGTTCACCTGCACTTGGTCAACTGTCCGGAGTTCTTATTCCTCTGGTTCGCCACGGCCAAGATCGGGGCGATCATAATGCCAACAAACCCACTCTCACCCCCCGATGAGCTCTCATACCCTGTACGCCACTCCGATAGTGTCGTGAGCGTGACCCAGCCCGATTTGCTCGCGACGGTACATACCATACGTAAGAACTGTCCGAATTTACGCCGGGTTGTAGTGGTAGGTGGTGGCGACCACGACGAATTCTCATTCTCAAAATTGGTTAAAGACCAATCAACCGAGTTGCAGGCCGTACAGATCGCCCCCTTAGACGAGGCGTCTATTCTGTATACCTCCGGCACCACAAGCAGGCCCAAGGGAGTGTTAGTCACCCACGCCAATTATATATATCTTGGCGAGGTGATCTCGAAAAACATGGCACTGGGTCCCAACGATCGAAATATGGTTACTCTTCCACTTTTCCACGCCAACGCCATGTATTACTCCTTCATGACCACACTGACCGCCGGCGCTAGTGCTGTACTGATGTCGCGATTCAGCGCGTCGCGGTTCATGAAGCAAGCTGCACGCCACGGCGCGACAGTCACAAGTCTATTCGCTGCTCCCATGAGGATGATTTTGGCCCAGCCCGAGATTCCCTCAGACAGACATAATGTCTTGCGTCTAGTGATCTTCGCGCAGAATATCACCCGCGCGCAACTCGTGGAATGGGAGAGGCGCTTCGAGGCCCCTCTAATGCAGATCTACGGCATGACCGAGACAATGGGCCAACCTCTGACTAACCCACTCTACGGTGTCCGTGACAATATGACCATCGGCCTGCCGACGCTGGGGTACGAGTGCCTCGTCGTAGACCCCGATGGTGTCGAAGTGTCGGAGGGTAACCCAGGCGAACTATTGGTTCGGGGTACACCTGGATCCACCATCATGAAGGGTTACTTCAAGGACCCTGATGCCACAGACCGCGCCATCATAGATGGATGGCTATGGACCGGCGACGTAGTCCGAGTAAACGAGTCCGGATATTTCGAGTTCGTAGACCGAGCCAATGACATGATCAAACGAGCCGGAGAGAACATCGCTGCGGGTGAGGTGGAGGCGGTAATCAAGACCCATCCGGCCGTGGAAGACGCAGCAGTCATTGGTGTCCCTGACCAGATGAGAGACGAGTCTGTCAAAGCATTTATCGTAGTGAGAGAAGGCGATTCGCTCACTGATCAGGAGATAATCGACCACTGTGCAACGCGCTTGTCAAAATTCCGCGTACCAGAGTTCATCGAGTTCCGCACCGAACTACCCCGCACGTCAGTAGGCAAGATCCAAAAGCACATCCTCCGAGCGGAGGATAAGGTCTAGAGGATCTGGGTTTTATGGGGATATGTAAAGAGGCGAAGCCCTTAGACCGGGAATCTGATGGTACTCCTCAGACATTCTCTATTCAAATACTGTAATCCTCTTCCCAACGAAAAATCGGTTGCTCAAAAGCCCCTATTGGGAAAAAGAACCTCTTCTCCACCTCTTCTCCCTTGAAGGAAAGATGAGTGAGAGGATTGAAGCCAAGATGAGATAGATCTACTCGAAAGCCTTGAGTCCTGTAATGTCTTGACCAAGCACCAGAGTGTGAATGTCATAGGTGCCCTCGTAGGTATCTACCGATTCCAGATTGAGCATGTGCCGAATGGCGCCACGGCCTAGGGTGATACCCTCGGCGCCCAAGATATCGCGGGCCGCACGGGCCCCGTTCAGGGCCGAGCGTACGTTTTCGCGTTTGGCCATCGAGACCTGTGGAAACGTCATTTCTCCAGCGTCCTTGAGTTTCCCGAGGTGCCAAGCCATAAGTAGCCCCTTGGTATGGTCTACAAGCATGTCCACGAGCTTGGCCTGCACCAGCTGGCGGGCCGCTATTGGCCTGCCGAAGGTCGTCCTCCCCTGTGCAAACTCCAACGCCTCAGAGTAGACATACTCCAGCGCGCCAAGTGATCCCCATACGATGCCATAACGGGCCTGGGTAAGGCAGGCCAGCGGCGCCGATAAGCCATGAGCCCCTGGAAGCATCGCATCAACTGGAACCCGAACCGCTTCCAGTACAAGTTCCGCTGTGTCAGAGGCCCGCAGGCTAACCTTCTGCACGACAGAACGTGAAGAAAATCCCGGGGACTCGGTCGGTACGACAAAACCTCGTACTACATCATCATCGTCCTTTGCCCAGATGACTGCCAGATCGGCGATGCCGCCATTGCTGATCCACATCTTTGTTCCGGTGATGACATATGAGTCGCCGTCTCGCCTAGCCCGAGTCTGCATCGCACTTGGATCTGAGCCGCCCTCCGATTCAGTGAGCCCAAAGCACCCAATGGACTCACCCGAGGCAAGCATTGGCAAGAGCTGACGACGTTGCTCCAAGGATCCGTACGCGTTTATGGGATACATCACCAGCGAGCCCTGGACGCTGGCGAAGCTCCTCAACGCTGAGTCGGCGCGCTCCAGTTCATACATGATAAGCCCGTAGGCGACATTGGTTATATTTGCGGAGCCGTGCCCCGCCGGCAAATTCGCACCAAGTAGGCCCAGATTGCCCAGTCTGGGAGCAAGGTGCTCCGGAAAGCCTCCTTCTTCCCACCAATCAGCAACGTAGGGAATGACTTCGGCCTCTACGAACTCAAGAACAGTAGAATGGACCTGTTTCTCCTCCGGATCAAGGAGGTCGGTGATCCGGTAATAGTCGATCATTTCACATTCCTCCTGGTTCTGCGGTTCCTCCCATCTACGGTAGGAAGTTAACAATTTAAACGCTGGGTCTTCCCCTCAGACCCTTCACCAAAAGAGCAGCCCTTCTAACCTTCTAAATTCTAAGTAATCTATAACAAGTGTAGGATAACAAGTGTAGGATGTCTGAGAGTGCCCCTAAAACATCCCACCTCTGGGGATCGGCACATTTGTATGACCTTGTTCAGTTCCAAATTTTGTGTAGAAATCTAATAGAAAAGTGTCTGGTACATTGAGCAGCACATATGCTACCCACAAAGCATTCGAAGCACCACAACAATAAGAATATGACTACAGACTATCTCTCTCGATAGGATTCGTGATGGGGTTTGCAAGAATATCTCGAGAGGAATTGATAACGTCTTGTATACAGATTCTGTACGCAAAAAATATTCTGGATAGTAAGTTCACTCCTGGGTGTTCGCCAATGTCCTGCACAGTCCGCTCAGGTACTCGCAGCATAGCTGTAAATAGAGCTTCTAAGCAATGGCGGTACTCGAAGGACAAGTGCGGATTATAGTGGATACTTCGAAAAAAGGCCGTCCAACAGGCCGTCCTGAATACGGAATATCCGAGTTTGGCAGGACTTCTCCTCAGCTATTAGCCATCTCATGTTGGAATCCAGTGGTACCAAATCCTCCTTTGACCTGCGAACCGTACCCCGCATGCCCCTGCTTTCGAAGGCAGTATAGCTCAGGAGAGAAAGGAAAGGTGCCGAGGATTGGCGGAGACTGGTATGATCTAGGGGTACGAAGCTATCATGTGGATAGCGAAGATGCTGTTAAGGCTTATAAGGCTGTTGCGAGGTAGGTGTGAGATATATCTCCATCCCCCCGTTGTACCTAATCTCCCATGGGACTCCTAGCCATCAGGCCCCAGTGTTGTTCCGCTCCATTATCCAAATGGAGTGCGTGCCTGGTATCTAGGTCACCCGCCCCAGATAATCACTGAGTTGCCCGATGAACTTGGGACTGCACGATTCGAGAAGGGAGATAGAAAGAATACAGGGGCAGAGAAGCCGAAGGCGGCTATCGACAGGACTCTGGCTAAGATGGTCGAGGTCAACCGTATCAGGATCGACTTCAGAGAAAAGTTTGATCAGTTGGTCGTTGACTATAATGCTGGGTCCAAAAACGTCTCAGCGATATTTGAGAGAATGTACCCAACCACATAGAATATTCAGACCACGACGGGAGGTTTATTAATGAGTCCGAAGGGAAAAGTCGCCATCGTTACCGGTGGGGGGTCTGGGGTAGGCAAATACTCCGCACTGGCCCTCCTCCAGGATGGATATTCCGTCGCCGTGGCAGGACGCCGATCAGAGGCCTTGGAGTCGACAGTGGCTGAGGCGGGGGACCTCGCTTCACGGATATTGGCAGTGCCCACAGACGTGGGCAACCCGGACGCCGTACGGTCTCTCTTCGCAAAAACAAAGAAAGTGTTCGGCCGACTTGACGTGCTGTTCAACAACGCTGGCACGGGTACTCCAGGGGTCCCCATGGAAGATCTGACATATGAGCAGTGGAAAACAGTCGTTGATGTCAACCTAACAGGTACGTTCCTATGTACTCAGGAGGCGATCAAGATTATGAAGAGTCAGATACCGATGGGCGGACGCATAATCAATAACGGCTCCATTTCGGCTCATACTCCAAGGCCCAACTCATCTCCGTATACAGCCACCAAGCACGCTGTCTCGGGCCTTACAAAATCGACCTCCCTAGATGGGCGCAAATATAACATCGCATGCGGCCAGATCGACATCGGGAACGCCGAGACAGACATGACCGCTAGGATGAAGACTGGCCTTCTTCAGGCCCATGGAACAACCGAGACCGAGCCGACGTTCGATGTGAAGTACGTCGCGAGCTCGGTGCTACACATGGCGAACCTCCCGTTGGACACGAACATACCGTTCATGACGATCATGGCGACCAAGATGCCCTACGCCGGGCGGGGTTAGCCGAACAAGTCAGTCGGCAAGAGGAGTAGCCCGAGAAAAGGGTAGGGATGGTTCATTTCCTAATTCGCCCTAAGTCCATCTAACATTTAACTGATCATTGCTCGAGTCCGAGTGCCTTCCTTAGCGCTTCCTCAGTTATCCTCAGGTGCTCAGCAGAAGCAGTCAGATCTGGAGATGGAGCCCCAAAGCGTTGCTGAGAGTATTTTAAGTGACTTCCAAATATTGCCACAGCTCTTGCGAACGCCCAATCCTCTCAGCGCCCTCGCTCAACCATAATATTACTGCTGATGATAGTAATCGAGATGTGGATTTTTGATTGATCTCATGATCTCAACTGTACGTAATACCTCATGAGGTTCCTAGGAGCCTACTTCACCATACTTGAACATGCCTCTGCGAGCCGTATAGGCCAAATAGGCAAAAGGTAGGATTACTAGGAATCTCGGTGACTTTGGCGAAGAACATCGGCAATTACCGTATACGATATCCCCTGGCATTGCCAAAAGTAGGGCTGTAGTCGTGTTCCACTGTGCGGTTCTGGTCCGGTAACCCAACTAACTTGCCATTCTTGATCCAGTCCAAATCGGTACCATACAGGTTGTCCAAAAGCAGCGCCACCATGTGGACTTTGACCTTCGAATACGTTGGTTCGGCAGTGAGGTCGTGCATCTCGTTAGGATCGGTCAGAAGATCGAATAGTTGGGATCGGTTCCCTACTGGATAGTAGATGAGCTTGTGATGACCGTCCACTACCATCCGGCTGGCCATGCTATCCTCCCCAAACTCACCGTACAGGTAATCTCGCGTTCGGTCTCCAAGCATCGACGAGCCCTCGACAGAGGGAGGAACCGGGATGTTGCACATATCTAGAAGGGTTGGCATGATGTCAGCGTGAGCCACCAACCTGTCGTCCACTCTTCCAGGTCCCGTCGATTCTATCTGTGCAGACGTTGGTACTCGCACCATCGGGAAATTGGCGCACGACTCGTAGAAAGGGCCGACGTTGTACAAGCCGTGATTGCCCAACATATTTCCATGGTCGCTGGTAAACATCAGGACAGTGTTGTCGAGTAGTCCCTGCTCTCTCAATGTTCCTATTACCGACCGCACCTGATGGTCGATGTGGGTCGCTAAAGCATAGAAACCAGCCCGAATCTGACGAGTGACATCGCTCGACAACGCTTTCTCTCGATACCAGGTAGGCCGAGCCTTTAAGGCGAAGGGTATATCTGTGTAGTCAGTCGCCCAGTCGCCTACGAAGGGTTCGTCAATCTCCAGGCCACTGTAGATGTCCATATAGGCTTGGGGAGCAACTAGTGGCGGATGGGGGGCATCGAACGACATGTACCAGAAACCCGGTCGGTCCCGATCACGCCTAACGATGAAGCGGCTCATTTCTCGCGCAGTCCAATTCGTATAATGAAGATATTCAGGCAGATACCACGGCTTGTACTCGTAAGTGTTGTGGACGCCCCCCTGGGTTTCGAGCCCGGGATAGCCACGATCTGTCAGAAAATGTTCGTAGTCATCCTCGACCATCTGATCATCCCTTCCACCTAACCGGCCGGCCTCGTGGATTAGCACTTCATCGAAACCGATTCGATTGCGAGGGGGATTAACGTGGAACTTGCCAACTCCATGTGCCTGATACCCTGCATCTCGGAAAGTCTGGGCCATGGTAGGCAAATTAGGCATTGGCAACGTCTCGTTGAAGACACGGTCGCCGTGAGTCCTAGAAAAGACACCCGTCATAAGCTCGCGTCTAGCAGGGATGCATATCGGTGTGGTCGAGTAAGCGTTAGTGAAAACGATACCGTTACGTACCATCTGGTCTACAGTCGGTGATTGGATAGTAGGATGTCCGAGAGCACTTATCATCTTACCAGGCCAATGGTCGGTGCTTATCAATAGGACGTTAGGTCTATCCATAGTTCAATCCTAGTTACCTTAAACGAGTAGCTGTCATTAGATATGTCAAGCCTCGTAATCTGGGAAGCATTCACCCCACAACTGTCCTCTGTCCCGAAAGGAAGATACGGAACCGGGAGACGGAGGTCCACCTCTACATTAACTCAGATACTCCTATGGGAAATATACCCAAGTCCATCTAATTACTGCCTAATGAAGATATCTCTGCCTTTAATTCACTTATTTGCTGCGTTAGTTCAGTAATAATCTTGGTGTTAGGGTCACCGGCGTTTGAAAAGACTGCTGCTAGATTTGCTGTGATCGCCCCAAATATACCCAAGCCTCCAAACATCAAAATCACAGCCACAACTCGTCCTGCCGTGGCTACTGGAATTGTATCACCATAAGAATAACCAACAGTAGTGGCAGTAACTAGAGACCACCACAAAGACTGTGAAAAAGACACAAGAGACGAGTCATAACCTTGTTCAAAAGTCGTCACTATTGTTGCACAAACCATTATCAGACCTACGGCGTACACAAGTAGGAAATCAGGCTTACCTGCCCTAGCTATACCTCTGTAGCTTTTCGCTGCGAATGCAATCAACCTAACTACTCGTAGGGGCCGAACCCACGGTATTACAAGGACAATTAGCTCCAACCAATGAACTTTCAAATAATGGATCTTGTTAGTGGACAAAACTGTTTTAAGCACCATATCTATCACAAACAATATCCAAATCGATATATCTGCTATGACAAAAAGTCTTTGTTCATTCTCCGTCATATCCCAAAGAAATGGCCCAAGTAATAATGGAATCATTATCAAAG
>CAYLLU010000039.1:1037-20538 GCA_964384845.1 uncultured Dehalococcoidia bacterium | reverse complement strand
ACGAAAGTGGCACTCTGGACCTTCTTCATGGGCTCTCGATGTCCCACATTCAGATATAAGGACACTGTGCGGCCCTCGGTCGTTTCCCCCATGTCAACCTCCTTTTTGAACTACGAAATGACTTCTCTCTGTCAATGCACTTATCCCTCTTCGTGGTAGAAAAAGCAAGAACATTTATGTAAATAGCACTCTTTCGTCAATCGCACTCTACATCTATTTCGGAAGGGACACAAGTCTTACGAGCCGAGTGCTATACTCAAGGAACGTCGTTTGCCAAGTTGCCTAGACTCTTACAACATTGAGGACTACAACCCTCTTAATCAAGGTAGCGGCGGTGTTTTGCGATTCACAGATCAACAATATAGGGTGAGGAGCTTACATGACTAGTAAAGATGTTTTGAAGATTGCGATTGTAGGTATGCGCCACGGACACGTCGGACGGTTAGGCGCCGGTGATGGATACATCGAGACATTGCAGCACGTCGACGGCGCAGAGATCGTCGCCTACTGTGAGGACTCTGACTCGTCACTACTGGACGAAGCCGGGCGGTATCACCCCGGTGCTGCACTATATGATAACGTTGATGATCTGATCGCAAAGCAAGCATTCGACGTAGCCTGGGTGGTTTTGCCTGCGGCAGAAGTGCCGGGTACCGGAATAAAGCTGGCTGACGCGGGCAAGCACTTTTACATGGAGAAACAGTTTGCCCGCACGTCCGGCGATATGATCGAGCTCGTTCGTGCGATAAACCGCAACCAAGTCAAGGTTCTGCCGGGCTATCCCCATAGATTCAACCCTGTCTCGCAGGACTTAAAACGTATGATCCTAGATGACGTGTTCGGTAGAGTGCTTGATTTGGAGGTCCGGATGGTTACTGGACAGGTTAAGGAGGGAGTTCGCGAGCCGACCGACTTCCTGTACACGGACAAAGACGAGGGCGGCGGTATTTTGCACATGCTAGGGGGGCACTATCTTGAAGTGATGCGTTTTTTGATAGGGTCCGATGTGAAATCCGTACAGGCGATGACCGGCCGTCCGGTAGGGGAGATTGACGAGCCGTTGGAGGACGTGGCGATAGCTGCCTTCGAATACGAAAATGGAGCGTTCGGCTCGATGCACGCGGGCTACTTGCGGAGCACGGGTGGAGCGTACGACACTGCTATGGTATATCGTGGCCTTGAGGGCGAAGCGCACTGGACACCGATCGGCGCTCCCAGGCTCCATGTGAAGAGCAGTAAGGCCGCGTGGGCTGGTGCCCCGGAGAGAACCATCGACTATGAATTCGCGCCAAGTCCCCCGGGATACACGGGCGCAGGCATCTGGATGTTTAATTGGGTCCAGGGATTTATCCACGATATCCAGGCAGATCGTGAGCCCCCACTGACGGCTTCCGATGCCTTGCGCGTGCTGCAGACCATCGATGCGGCATACGAATCGGCTCGGACAGGCCAAAGAATCGATGTGGCCTACGTGACATAGACTGTTTAGGTACGATTGGATACACGCATTCGCCAATGCCAGTATTCCAGCCCATAATGAAGGGCCCCCAATATTTGGGGGCCCTTTCTATTTCAAAGTCATGGCAACAGACCGTGCCCGAGTCAGGTGGCGAGCAGTGCATCCATTTCAGTCATGGCATTTTTATGGATGTCCAGCATGTTCCCCGATTCCTGCGAGGTCTAGCACAGTGACTGTGGATTCTCGATGGTCTGTTATAAGAGAGACGTCGGTCTATTATTATAGTAATTGCTGGGTTTCGCCCGTTTCAGAAGCCTTATACACAGCATGCTGGAATTTCAACATTTTCAGACCGGCGTCGTTGGCGATTGGCGGAGGCCCATTTCCTCTAATATAATCAAGGCTCTCTTGTATCATGATCCCCATGCGATCAGCGGGGGGCAATTGTGCTTCCCAACGTTGAACAAGCAATGGATGATTTGTCCTATGGGTAAGGCGGGTAGTCGGAATAGGTTGAACCGGTCCTTCATATTGAAGGTCCTTGATAATGTTTCCACCAAGACCTCCTTGCATGTCTACGTGAATGGCTCCTTTCTCGCCCCAGACACTAAATCCATAGCGGAGAAAACTGTACATCTCCTTAGAATACTCTGGCCCATTCATGACCGAAGGGCCCCAACTGCCTCCATTCAATGAGCCCATCGCACCGTTAGCAAAGAGCACGCTGATCGCAACCGAATCCTCTAGCTCTAAAGGCTCGCCAGAGACCACTTTCGCGAACCCGGTAACATGGGTCACGTCCGATCCAACGATGCGAGGCATATAGTTGAGTATGTGACAGAATTCGTGCCCAAGCATTCCGCCCCCCGTTTTCTCTTTCGAAAAAACCCAATCCATCTGATCGCGAATACGCCAGCGTTGGTGGTCTGAAATCAAACACTGAATGTTGTATATGCGACCCAGTTGCCCCTCGGCCACTATTTTTATAGCTTCCCTAACAGCGGGAGTCTCCATCAACGATATGGCCAAAAGGAGACCTTTTGAGTCGGCCAACTCTACTAGGGGAGCATACGCCTCTGGACTCGTGGCTGCTGGCTTTTCTACAATGACCGAAACCCCTGCCTCCAGAGAAGCTTGTACCATGTCAGGGGTCCTAAATGGAGCTGTATCTACTATTGTGATCTCTACCTCGTTCTCCTGAAAAAGGGCCTGTGGAGAATCGTAGACCTCTACTAGTTTATCCCCGAGATAGCGGCGTACCATATCCAAGTTGTATCGAGAAGGGTCCGATAAGAATACCTTGTCTACATCACTTCTTTTACTAAGCGCTTGTACCCAAGCTTCAAAGTGCCATCCGAGCTTCTCCACCAGCAGTGCGACATTCATGTTATGTGAACCTCCGTTATACAATTGCGTTTTAGTATATATGTTGGCCAGGCTAGGTTGAATCGCTGATGGTACTGGTTAGCACCGGCCCATCTGGTATGGGTGAACTACCAAGCATCGTACCAGAATACCAGCGCACCCTAAAGAATTCTAACTCAATGGCCACTTGAATTAGATGCTTATAAAGAGATTAACATATTACATTCTATATGGGGTTATCTGCCAGAAAAGTGTTGACGGCCTGATGAAAGTCGGTAGGGTTGTCTCCAGGGACCGAGTGCCCGGAGTGCGGGACCACGTTGAGACGGCCGTGCGGCAGACGCTCGACCATCTTTTCGGCCGTCTCCTGGGACAGAACAGTACTTCCGGCACCGCGGACCACCAGTGTGGGGCACTGTACTTGCTCGACCTTCTGCCACATGTGGTCGATTATGTCCGGTGTGGCCCATGGTCTAAAGTCAGCAGATCGGAAGAACCTATCGTACTTCCAGGTCCATCGACCGTCCGGTAGCTCTTTAAGATTGTGCGCCAGGCTGCCACGAATCTGCCGGTCAGAGCGGCGGGGATTGTATCGTTTGGTCTTAACAACAAACTCCTCAAAGGTGTCGAGGATGTCCATATCTTCCACGAATTGGCGGATGGTGTCTGTCCCGGTGTATTCCAACTTCGGGGCCGAGTCTACCACGATCAGCCCCGATACTTGGCAAGGATGGTCGGCGGCGTACGTGAAGGCGTTTCGGCCACCCATCGATAGGCCCATCATCACTATGTTATCCAGGCCAAGAGCTGTGAGCACAGAAACAAGGTCGGATTGGTACGCGTCTAGGGAGTAGTTTGTGTCTGCATCCCAGTCACTGTCGCCGTGTCCTCGCTGGTCTAAGGCCACAACATAGAATCGGTCGCACAGCGCTAACGCGGCGAAGTCCCAAGAATGTGCAGTCTGGCCCATCCCGTGCAGCATCATGATAGGCTGATTCGTCCGATCACCCCATTCCAGATAATGAAATGTCAGTCCATTCGCCTCAATAAAGTTGCTTTGTGGCACTGTGTTTTCATGGAATTGGACGCCCGCTTCCCGTGCTGCCTCGTGTAGTGGCATACTGCCCAGACCCTGTTGAGCCATTCTCACTTGTCCTCTATCCCAGGCACTCGCTCATCATAAACAGTGTAGGGGGTACATTAGCACGGAATATTCGAGTGCGACGAGCTTACACCAAATATTGAATTGAGGTTGCGATTAAATTAAAAACTGATTAGTTTAGGCGGATCTATATGACAAGAGAAAAGAATCCATCAGTGTTTGGCAGTAGTGCGGCTTCACGAATTACTGCATAGACGTTGAGTACACTATAAATTCTTGGCCGCGAGACGTTCTCGTATGAGTAGTATCTAAACTTGATCTCAGACCCTACTCGATAGCTGTCTATATTTTTACTTATTCCAAAACCTATTCAACCGTTACTGATTTGGCAAGGTTGCGAGGCTGATCCACGTCAGCGCCCCTCTGCACGGCGATGTAGTATGCCAGCAGCTGCATCGGCACTGTCAGAAGCATGGGCGTTATCAGGGTGGACGATGGCGGGATGTAGATGACATCGTCAGCAACTCTTGCGATGTGGTCATCGCCCTCCGTAGCTACCGCGATGATCTTGCCATTTCTAGACTTGGCCTCGCTGACGTTGCCCAACATTTTCTCATATAGTTCGTCTTTGGGTAACAGAGCTACCACGGGCATATTCTCGTCGATTAGGGAAATTGGCCCGTGCTTCATCTCTCCGGCCGGATAACCCTCCGCGTGGATGTAAGAGATCTCCTTAAGCTTGATCGCCCCCTCCATTGCCAACGGGAAGTTAAGACCGCGACCCAGGTACAGGAAATCGGAGTACTTGGCGTAGCGTTTTGCCAGCCTCACGTATTGTCTTTCATCTGACACCAAGTCTCCAAGCATCTGGGGTAGGCGGGCCAACTCTTCCACCAGTGCCTTTAGGTTTTTCCCGCTCAGGACACCCCTCTTGATACCCAAGTAAATTGCGAGCAGATATAATGACACCAATGAGCATTCGAAGGTCTTACTGGCTGCGACTGCTATCTCCAGCCCCGCACGGATGTGGACCGTGCCATCTGCGATCCGGGTGGCCTGTGTGCCTTCGTAGTTACACAATGTGATTAGCTTTGCTCCGGCCTCCACCGCTTTACCCATCGCCGCGAGGGTATCTGCCGTTTCACCAGACTGGCACACCGAGATCACGAGCGTCCTTTCATCCAGTAGGGGGTCACGGTATCGAAACTCCGACGAGTTGTCGGTCTCTGCTGTTATCCTCGCGAGTTTCTCGATCCAATGACGTCCCACCATCGCGGCGTGCATGCTCGTTCCCATGCCGAGTAGTACCACACGATCTATGTTCGTGATCTCTGCATCCGAGAGCGGGAATTCCTCCAGATCGACCGCGTACCGGCCAAAAGAGATGCGGCCACGCATGGTATTGACCACTGATTCGGGCTGTTCATGAATCTCCTTCAGCATAAAATGCTTGTACTCGCCCTTCGCTGCCGCTGTTGCGTCGTAAGACACCGTTATGGGGGGTTTGGTGACCTCTGAGCCGTTCACGGTCATATAACTTGCGCCATCTGGAGTCGCCGTGACTATCTCACCTCCCGTAATGTATACCACCTGCCGGGTGTGAGGGATCAAGGCTGGGAGGTCACTAGCGACGTACATCTCGTCTTCGCCGTAGCCGATCACTATGCCGCCGGCATTGCCTAGTCGGAATCCAACGAGTTTCCCAGGGTCATGACGCGACGTAGCAACCACCGCATGGGCTCCCCGAATGCGTCCTGCCGAGAGCCTCACGGCCTCCTCCAGCGGGTGATCATCCTGCATGTATGATTCGATGAGGTGAGAGATGCACTCACTGTCTGTTTCGGAGGCGAATACGTGGCCTTGGTCTTCAAGTTGGCGTCTGAGTTCGACAAAGTTTTCAACGATGCCGTTGTGGACTACGGCGATCTCGATCCGACAGTCAGTATGTGGGTGTGCGTTCACGTCGGTGGGCCCACCGTGAGTCGCCCACCGGGTGTGTCCAATGCCAGTGGTGCCATTGGGGAGGTCGTTGCCTAGAGTCTCCACCAGTGCCGATAGCTTGCCCTGAGACTTGCTCACGACAGTTTCGCCGGATGGCGAGATGACTGCAATCCCGGCACTGTCGTAACCGCGGTACTCGAGTTTTGAGAGCCCCTCGAGCAGTATTGTGGCAGCGATGCGATGTCCTGTATAGCCGATGATCCCGCACATTCGTAATACCTCTAGCCCTACAGGACATAGCCGAGGGTAGTTGTCCTCAGCGCCTCGCGTTTAAACCAAATATCCATTGTACGCGTACTTGATGCGTTTATCTTCTAGTAAAACCAATGGATCGACTGTCGAACCTTCATCAAAAAGGTCGATCTCTTTTAATGTACTCGTTCCACACACATATTGCGCACTCACCGTGTTGGTAACTACGGTAGGGTAGTATCGCACCAATGTCCATTATTCCGGGGTTCGCATAATCACGTACATGCGATTGTGGGATGAAATGAGTGATGTTTGCACTCTATTCATTCGGGCTCCTCGAGTTGATAGATACCGCGGTATGCGGGGGGTAGTTGCGCAGCGATGCGGCGCATTATCATCCCTGTGATCGCCTTCAATTCGGCTTTGCCCGGTCTGTTCTCAGGGAGAGGCAATTCAAAGGGTTGGCCAATGCTTATCCTGATCTGGCCCGTGGGGATAAAGACCCGTAGTACATTCTGGAGGTGCTCGGTCCCGGTGATCCCTACCGGGAGTAGACGGGCCTTGGTGGTGAGGGCCAGACGGGCGACTCCATCGTGAGCACCGCGCATCCCCCCGCGGTTCCGGGTGCCCTCGGGAAACAGGACTAAAGCCCCGTTGTTCTTTAGGTGGGAGATAGACCAGCGGTGAGCAGTCAGATCAACGCCGTCGCGGTTGAGTGGGAAGGCACCGTATGAACGGAGGAACCAGTTGGCTAGTGAGGCGCTAAATATAGAACTTTTGGCCAGGAACCTTATCCTTCTGGGTATACTTGGCGATAGTAGTGCGGGGTCAAGATTACTCTGATGGTTCACCACGATTATTAGAGGCTCTTCCATGGGCACGTGTTCCTGACCTGTCACCTTATAGTCTGCGAAGATGCCCAACGATATTTTCTGCAGTAGGTTTGACGTATTGTAGAGTTTATCCATTAGCTTGGGCACACCAAGGAGAGGACTTTCTGGGCCAGATCCTCAATGGTTTGTCCGCCGGTATCTATAACCACGGCATCGTCGGCAATCCGGAGAGGGGAGTCGTCACGGGCCGAGTCTATCTCGTCTCTTCGATTAAGATCCTTCAGGACCAGTTTGTAGGTGATCTCCTTACCACCCTCCAAATACTCCAGGTGACGGCGGCGTGCCCGCTCGGTCACCGAAGCCGTAAGGTAGAATTTGGCCGTCGCGTCCGGCAGTACGACAGTCCCGATATCACGTCCCATCATCACAATTGGGCTGGTGATGGCGATGTCACGCTGCTTTCGCACTAGTGCTCTTCTGACCCCAGGCACACTGGCCACAAGAGACGTCCCGCGTTCGACGGAGCCGTCCCTGAGGCTAGCGGCAACTTCCTTGCCATCGACCACGAGGCCTGTGGCACCTGGTAGGATCGGCACTTCCAGGGAGAGAACCTTGGCCAGTGCGGTCAATGCTGAACCGTCTAGAAGGTCTATTCCCTGTTCTAAGGCTACTAGAGTCACGGCCCTATACATGAGGCCAGTGTCGAGAAAACCGTACCCGAGTAACTTTGCCAACAACGCGCCCACGGCTGTCTTGCCTGAGGCGACCGGTCCGTCGATTGCTATTGCCTGAGTACTCGTCATCAAGAAGGTCCTTCCCACATGGGTTCACCTGCTTTCGCCGCCGCCTCATACATGTTACGCCCGTCACACTGGATGCAAATAGGGTCGTGAGAGGCTTGTCACTTAGGTGGGAGGCCAGGTGGACCATTGTGTCCTGCCCAGCAACCGTAGGCCTGATCGAAGCCCAGTTCTATGGTGGCCCGAAAAGATCATATACTCCTCTTTGGATGTCTGTTAAGGGCAGTGAGTTCGTATCCACCGTGTCCTTATAGTGCCGACGCAGAAGTTCACCGATTAACCCGTTTATCCAGGTAACGAGTACCTTTTCATCGCGACTTACTATCCCCGTCCAATGTATTTCTGTTCCAACGGCAACACGATCGCCTCCAACATGTTGACGTCTAGCGGGAGAGCGGCCATCGTGAGCGCTGCTGTCGCGATATCATCAGTGTTCATCATCGGCTCCTGGTCCTGTACTAGAGTACTATGGTTTGTCAGGTCGGTGGAAACATTTCCCGGGTGCAAAATGCTCGCGACCACTCCGAAATCGCGACCCTCCAGTGCCGTCGACTTCGTGAGGCCTACGAGGGCGTGTTTGGTTGTCGAGTAGGGGGCTGAGTTCATGCGGGGCATTTGGGCGGAGATACTGCCTATGTTGATGATTCGGCCGCCACCCTGGGACTTCATAATCTTCATCGCCTCGCGGGTACAGAGGAATGCGCCAGTCAGGTTGACGTCCATCACGTGCCGCCAGGTTTCTAGGGACAGATCTTCTAATCGTCCTCCCTCAAATACCCCAGAGTTGTTGACCAGGATGTCCAGCCGCCCCATCTGTGCGGTGATCCGCTCGAACAGTGAGACGACCTGGGCCTCTACTTTCAGATCGGTCGGTATGGCGAGGACCTGTCCCCCCAACTCCTGCGCCGTATCGTTAAGGGTCTGTGCGGACCGGGATGCTATGATGACTCTTGCCCGTTCCGCAGCGAAGGTCCGTGCGATACCCTTACCAATTCCAGTTCCGCCCCCGGTTATTATCGCAACCTTACCGTCTAGCTTGCCCATTTGCACTCCTCGGTTAGCTTCTAAGCGAAACCGCGTCAGTTAACTAATAGACATTGTGAAAGTCAAGGATTGGGTACACTTGGGACAATCGCCGATCAGGATATCTTGAATCGCTCGGTGTGGCCAAGCTATACTATAGATGCAGAAAAGTGTCAGGAGGTTAGGCGCGAAATGACCTATATTATCGCTGAGCCGTGCGTCGCCGTAAAGGACGCGGCTTGTGTGGATGTGTGTCCTGTAGACTGCATCTATACCGAAGATACCGATAACATGTTTTTCATACATCCAGAGGAATGCATTGACTGCGCTGCCTGCGAACCGGTCTGCCCAGTAACGGCCATCTTTGCAGAGGACGACACCCCCGAGGAGTGGGATGGATACATTGATTTGAACTACGATTACTTCGGGGTGTCCCGGTAGTTATCTTGGCACCTGTTCTCGAATCCAAATAGTATATGGTTCCACAAGTGATGACATACATAGACTGTGCGTATGTGCCTTGATGCCCGGAGGACACGGCAATGGTAGCGGTTGACTCCACTCCCGAGATGGTGGCAGATGTATATTCCACCCTTGCAAAGAACCAAGAGATTGTTCGGTGCAAATTGGGTCGTACGCTGACGTTGGCTGACAAGATTCTTCTTGGTCACCTGGTTAATCCAGAGTTCCAGGATTTGGTTCCAGGGCAGAGTCAACTTGTGCTGAGCCCAGACCGGGTAGCTCTCCAGGACGTCCTCGGCCAGACCGTAATGCTCAATTTTGCCCAGACGCGCCGATCCAGCACCGCCGTCCCGACCACCGTCCATTGCGACCATCTGATCCAGGCTAGGGTAGATGGTGGCCCGGATCTACTGGACTCAATTGCCGAGAATGACGAGGTTTACTCATATTTGCGCGCTGCCTCCGCCAAATTCGGGGCAGGATTCTGGGGTCCGGGCGCGGGCATCATTCATCAGGTTCTACTTGAGAACTATGCTTTCCCCGGTGCCCTGATCATAGGCACCGACTCACACACTCCAAATGCCGGGGGGCTTGGCTCTTGCGCCATCGGCGTCGGGGGGGCTGACGCCGTTGAAGTAATGGCTGGCCTAGACTGGGAGTTGCTCTTTCCTAGGCGAATAGGCGTGCACTTGACTGGCGAACTCAGCGGATGGACCGCGCCGAAGGACGTCATCCTCTTTTTGGCCGGAGAGCTAACGGTAGAGGGTGGTACTAATGCCATTATAGAGTACTTTGGGCCTGGCACACGCTCGATCAGTTGCACCGGGAAAGCCACTATCACAAACATGGGTGCCGAATTGGGGGCTACCACTTCGATGTTCCCCTATGACGAACGGATGGAGCTCTATCTGCGCGCTACGCGGCGCGGCGAGATCGCGAATCTGGCCAATAACAACCAGGCGCTCCTCACTCCTGATCGTGATGTCATGGCAGCTCCTGAGAAGTATTTCGACACTGTTGTCGAGATAGACCTGTCAACGCTGGAGCCTCATATTGTCGGACCTCATTCGCCGGATCGGGCTCGTCCTATATCGGCTCTGGCAGCGGAGGTTGCCGACGGCACCAATGGCTTCGAGGATAGGATAGATACGTCGCTTATCGGCAGCTGTACCAACTCGTCCTATGAGGATATGAGTCGTGCCGCTGATGTCGCGGAGCAAGCTCGTGCACATGAGAGTACTGCGGCCACGCTTTTGATGATCACCCCCGGATCGGAGCAGATTCGGACTACCATCGAGCGCGACGGACAGCTTGATTCGCTTAAATCCATTGATGGAGTGGTACTTGCCAACGCTTGTGGACCCTGCATAGGGCAGTGGAAGCGCGAGAAGGCCCTCGACGGTGTTCCTAATACCATAGTCACCTCGTATAACAGGAACTTCCCACGACGCAACGATGGGGTCTCCGAGACGATGAATTTCATAGCAAGCCCAGAGATCGTAGTGGCCATGTCTCTTGCTGGCCGTCTTTCATTCAATCCACTTACAGACAATATAATGGCCCCGGACGGCTCCAGTTTCATACTTGAATCGCCTAACCAGGCACCCGATGTGCCGTCGAACGGCTTCGAGACCGGGAACTCGGCCTATATTGCTCCGCCCGAAGATGGTTCCGCCATTGAGATAGCGATTGACCCAAGTAGCGAGCGACTTGAGGCCTTAGAGCCCTGGTCCGCTTGGGACGGAGAGGACTATCTAGACGCGCCGGTTCTGCTCAAGGCTCTTGGCAAATGTACCACCGATCATATATCTCCGGCAGGACCATGGCTTCGCTATCGAGGCCATCTTGGCAAGTTTAGCGAGAATATGTTTATGGGCGCGGTGAACGCTTACACCGGCGAATCGGGTAAGGGCAAGAACGTCGTGACGGGTGAGACGGAGCAGGCCTTTTCGAGAATAGCCTCACTCTACAAGTCGAGAGGACTGCGATGGGTAGTGATCGGTGATGATAACTACGGCGAGGGCAGTAGCCGCGAGCACGCAGCCTTGTCACCGAGGCTTTTGGGCGCGGCAGCCATCATCGCTCACAGCTTTGCTCGTATTCACGAGTCCAATCTTAAGAAGCAGGGCCTACTTCCCTTGACGTTTCAGAACCCGGACGACTACGATCTTATTTTGGAAGATGATCGAATCAGCCTGATAGGTCTAAAATACCTCGCTCCCGGGCGGCCTGTGGAGTGCACTATACGACATTCAGACAGATCCACCGATTCCATATCTCTCAGCCATTCCTTCAGCACTGCCCAGATCGAGTGGTTTAAGGCGGGCTCGGCTCTTAACCTGCTTCACCACACTACCGACACCTAGTTTTTGCACGTCAGCCGGTTGGTTCCATCAGTGCATGATGCATTTTCTTGATGGCTCTCCTCGACTCTTATACCCATCTTATACCAGTGAGGGCGTTTGCTCCTGGACCCTCTCAGTGGAAAGAGTCCACTAAGTAAGGGTGCGTCGATCCGTTCTTGACTCGGGCAAAACATTAGAGGAGTCTCGAATTACCGCTCAAACTCTCGTCTGTCTTCGCCGTTTCTAACACGTTCACCACTCATTACTGCCGTCATCGGTGTAAGTGGCGAATTGGTGGGCTATATCTCTTCACGGGTTTTCCAAGAGAGCACTGTAAAGAGTTATAACGATACTATGGTATGGAACGATTTCGAGATTGACTCGGATCTTTCGAGAAGTGGCTACTATTGTATTATCGCACCATCCGCCCTAATCCGGTTTACAGGGACCAACATTTCTACCCTGATCGGCCCTCAACCCCTCATCGTGTTCCCAAGTGAATTGGGCGAGTTGAGCACAAATGTTAGCCTGTCAGAACGTAAGTAGCAGTGTTCGCCCGAGAGGTATCCTGCCCTTCCTCCGGTGTAGTGGCTCCCAGCGACTCTTGGGACTGTTTTTGCAGGACAATTATTGATGCACGACTTATCGCCGTTCTTCATCAGAGTACTGGACGGGATACTTGTGATTATGTGGCGGGGCTGTTATGCCGCTAGAGTGAGGGCAACTCTTCTTTTTCCAAGTTGTCCGAGCCTAGTAGATCAGGTGCCAACTCCTCCTTGAGCGCCGTGGGACCCTCTATCAAACCGACCGGCTCCCTATTCTCGAGTTCACGAAGACCGAGACGCTGTTGGCCCTCCTCGGACATGTCGAACCGCGCCGGTATGAGTCTTCCTATGATGACGTTCTCCTTGAGCCCTCGCAGATAGTCGATGTCCCCGTTCACCGAGGACTCCGTCAGTACCCTGGTGGTTTCCTGGAACGACGCCGCGGCCAAGAAGCTTTCCATGTTTAGAGAAGCCCTAGTTATACCCAAGAGCACCGGGCTAGCGGTGGCAGGCTCGCCACCTTCCGCCAGTACACGGGCATTGATCTCCTCATACTGTACTCGGTTAATGAGTTCGCCCGGCAGCAACTCTGTATCACCGGGCGCATCGATGCTGACCTTGCGTAGCATCTGCCGGATAACGACCTCGATATGCTTATCGTGAATAGCGACTCCCTGGGATCGGTATACCTTCTGCACTTCATCAATCAGGTACCGCTGGACTGAGTCTTGGCCCTGGATACGCAGGATTTGCTGGGGGCTCTTCGGCCCCGAAGTCAGCGCTTCGCCGGCTGTTACTTGGTCCCCATCACTGACAACGACGTGTGCCGCGGCCGGAATGATGTACTCGCGGTGCTCCTCTTCTATCCAGGTAATGCTCACTACTCCCTTGTCTACGTGCACTCTGCCCGCAACTCGGGCTAGGATGTCGGGTGTCTGAAGGAGCGCAACCGCATCTTCGTCTTCCACGTTCTCCGGCTCGGCCAGACGGTCGCCAATTCCGACAGTACTGCCGTCGGTCACCAGAAGCTTGTGACCGTCTTCCAGTGGGTACTCTTCACTATACTCTTCGGTGCTGTTTACGGCTATACTCCTACCATCAATTGCTTCGGCTACCTCGACAATTCCGTCGATCTCCGAGAGCATCGCCTCGCCCTTAGGTACGCGTGCTTCGAACAACTCCTCGACTCTTGGAAGACCGCTCGTGATGTCAGCACCTGCGATTCCTCCCGTGTGGAACGTGCGCATTGTAAGCTGCGTTCCCGGCTCACCTATGCTCTGGGCTGCGATGATCCCGACGGCCTCTCCCATCATCACGGGCTGCCATGTTGCCAGGGACAATCCGTAGCAGAGGTGGCACACGCCACGATCCGCCTCACAGGTCAGTGGAGAACGGACCAGAACGCCGTCGGCACCGGTCTCACGGATCTTCTTCGTTATCTCGTAATCGATCAGATCATTGCGATCCACGATGATCTCGCCCGTTTCCGGGTCAGCCACGGCAGCCGATGCGTGCCTGCTCCTAACCTTTTCCTCGAATGTACTGATAAGGGGTTCGTCTTCCACATTCTCGACCCAGACCCCGCCCGTGGTTTCGCAGTCCTCGACGGTGGCCGTGACCTCCTGGGCGACGTCGATCAGACGACGTGTCAAGTAACCGGAGTCCGCCGTACGTAGTGCCGTATCGGCCAGTCCCTTCCTAGCCCCGTGGGTCGAGATGAAGTATTCCAACACACTGAGCCCTTCACGGAAGTTCGATTTGATTGGTCTGTCGATGATACGCCCTTTGGGATCGGACATCAGGCCCCTCATGCCTGCCATCTGCTTGATCTGAGCGATGTTACCCTTGGCGCCTGAGACCGCCATTAGGTAGATGCCTCCATAGTTGCGCATACTGGACTCGATGACCTGGGTCAATTCGTTATTGGCCTCGGTCCAAATCTTAACCGTGTTATCGTAGCGCTCTTCATGGGTGATGAGGCCGTCCATGTACTGCTGTTCGAGTTGGTCGACCATGTTATCCGCGTCGGCAACGATCCGATATTTCTCCTCGGAAACCTCAATGTCGTTTATAGCAATCGTCGTGCCTGATTTTGAGGCGTAACGGAAGCCCAGAGACTTGATCTCATCCAGCATGATCTTGGTTGTCTCGTTGCCCAACATTCGGTGGCATTCTGATGTAATATCTTTGAGGGCGGCCTTATCTTGAGGGTAATTTCGGAATCCCAACTCGTCGGGGACCACCTCGTTGAAAATGATTCTTCCAACAGTCGTCTCCATCCACTCAGATCCACTGCCATTGTGATTAGTCCGAATCTTGATCAGGGCTCGCAGATCTATGGAATCCAATTCGTAGGCTAACCTGGCATCTTCGAGGTCGGCAAACACTCGTTCAGTTCCCTTGGCATCAGCTTCGACCATGGTCATGTAGTAGCATCCGAAGGCGATGTCCAGCGTCGGCGCCACAGTGGGTTCACCGGAGCTTGGGGAAAGTATGTTGTAGGTACTAAGCATCACCTTCTTGGCTTCCTGAACGGCGCCTCGTGAAAGTGGCACATGGACCGCCATTTGGTCGCCATCGAAGTCGGCGTTGAATGCGGCACATACGAGCGGATGCACCTGAATGGCGCCCCCTTCCACCAGAATCGGCTGGAAAGCTTGGATGCCAAGACGGTGCAGTGTTGGGGCACGGTTCAGCAGGACGGGCCTCTCACTGATCACATCTTCGAGAATATCCCACACCTCGGGCTGGGCCCTTTCGGCCAGCCTCTTGGCGCTCTTGATGTTATGGGCGAACCCATTAAGAACCAGCCTGTTCATTACGAAAGGCTTAAACAACTCAAGAGCCATTTTTCTAGGCAGTCCGCTCTGGTGTAACTTCAGGTGCGGGCCCACCACGATGACTGAGCGGCCACTGTAGTCCACTCTCTTACCGAGCAGGTTTTGCCTAAACCGACCTTGTTTGCCACGGAGCAAGTCGGAAAGGGACCTGAGTTTGTGGTTGTGACTGCCAGATACGGCCCTGCCCCGACGGCCGTTATCGATCAAGGCATCCACGGCCTCCTGCAGCATCCGCTTCTCGTTGCGAATGATTATCTCGGGTGCTTGTAGCTCAATCAGCCTCTTGAGTCGGTTATTGCGGTTAATTACGCGGCGGTACAGGTCGTTCAGGTCACTGGTAGCAAATCTGCCACCATCAAGCTGGACCATCGGGCGTAATTCAGGCGGCAGCACGGGCAGTACCGAAAGGATCATCCATTCAGGCCGGTTGCCGCTCTTACGGAGTGCCTCCACTACCCGCAGCGTCTTGATCGACTTCTTGCGGCGTTGCCCAGATGTGGTCCTTATTTGCTCATGCAGGTCGTCTCGCAGCGCCGCAAGGTCTAGGTTTTTCAGGCCCTGTAGCGCTGCTTCGGCGCCCATGCCAGCCTGGAACACATCCGGGAAGGCCCCTCTCAACTCCCTGAAGCGGCCTTCGGTGAGCAACAATCCGATTCTGAGGCTCTCAAGATCCTCGATCTGCGTTTCTATGTCAGTCTGCAGGTCTGTTTTGGCCTGCTCGATCTCGGCGGCGGTCAAGATAGGATTTGCCGGTTCGTCCTCTGAGCCGTCTTCTTCGATTTTGATCGAAGGCGTAGCGTCGACAGATTCATCGGTTTCCACCTCCGCGGCATCGGCCGGGAAGGTGACGTTCTCGATCTGTTCGAATCCCTCGGCTGTCGTAGTTAATTCGCTTTCCGGAATCTCGTGGATGGATGTCTCGGCGGTGCCATTCGCCCTCGCTTCCAATATTTCGAGCCCGTCACTCAACTCTGCTTCGAGGCGTTCGATGGAAGCCCGACGCAGCACTTCGTCCACCTCGGTGACCATGTACTGAGCGAAATAGATGACCCGTTCAAGATTACGCGGCGATAGATCCAGTAGCAGACCGATGCGGCTCGGAGTACCCTTTGACATCCAAATATGTGCCACTGGCGCGGCCAGCATGATGTGGCCCATACGCTCGCGCCGCACCTTAGCTCGAGCTACCTCAACGCCGCATCGGTCACAGATGACACCCTTATAACGAATCTTCTTGTATTTGCCACAGTAGCATTCCCAATCCTTCGTCGGGCCGAAAATGCGCTCGCAAAAGAGTCCGTCCTTCTCAGGTCGTAGGGTGCGATAGTTGATCGTTTCCGGCTTGACAACCTCCCCATAAGACCACGTTCTGATCTGCTCTGAAGAGGCCAGGGAAATGCGTACCGCGTTGAACTCATTGCCACTCTGGACCATCTGCTACTCCTGTGTTTTCTGGTGGTCTCGGCACTAGCTGCCCGTGTTTAAGGGCCACCCACCACCGCTAATTTTCAAAGATCGCACGGTTAGTCGTTGATGTCAGTATCGGCTTCACTGACTGCCTCAATAATCGAGGGTGTGACGATAGTCTCGGTCTCGTCGCCAGATTCAGTGGTCTCCAAGCTAGGTATATCCTCCACCAACTCAAGAGAAGGCTCGCCACCAGCTAGACCTGTATCGGTGACTCCTGGCAATGCCAGGGCTTCCGGCTCTTCGTGCAATAGTTCGACTGCGAGTCCCAGACTCTGAAGCTCCTTCAGCAGGACGTGGAACGACTCTGGGATACCGGGCTGCACCACATCCTCGCCCTTCACGATGGCCTCGTAGGTCTTGACACGTCCGATGACGTCGTCCGACTTAACCGTCAGCATCTCCTGGAGGTTGTAGGCGGAACTGTAAGCCTCTAGTGCCCACACCTCCATCTCTCCGAAGCGCTGGCCACCGAACTGAGCCTTTCCCCCTAGGGGCTGTTGTGTTATTAGCGAATAGGGACCCGTCGAGCGAGCATGCATCTTGTCTTCAACCAGGTGAATCAACTTCAACATATATATATAACCGACGGTGACCGGCTGGTCGAACCGCTCGCCGGTCTGCCCATCGTAGAGCACCGTTTTGCCTAAAATAGGCGCTGCTATGAACTTCTCCCGGTTTAACTGCAGCGCCTCTGCCTTCAAGTCGTCTACCGACATACCGGTCACGTCCCGGCCTATTTGTTCCTTGAACCATATTTCCAGGCAGGCCTTCCGGGCCTCACCCGCCACCGGTTGAGTCACTATTTTTTCGAAATCGTAGCCGCGCTTTTCCAACCATTGGCGGGCAATACCTAGGTCTATGCGCGAGGTTCCATTATCGTCCAGTGGTCTGGGATCGACCGCTCCGGATTGCTCGATAAGCCAGGCTTGTCCGAGAGCGTCCTCGACGGACTCATCAGGTGCTCCGTCGAAGACTGGAGTAATGGCTCTGGAACCCATCGAGTGCACCGCCTTGCCCAGATGGGTTTCCAACACCTGTCCCAGATTCATCCTGGACGGCACTCCGATCGGATTCAGGACAATATCCACAGGGGTTCCGTCTGGCAGGAATGGCAGGTCTTCCTCTGGCAGTATGCGGGCAATGACTCCCTTATTCCCGTGGCGGCCTGCCATTTTGTCGCCTTCCGCCACCTTTCGGGTCTGGGCAATCCATATTCGAACCAGCTTATTGACACCTGGAGACAAATCATCGTTGTTGGCCTTGCTTAGCACCTTGACGTCGATGATCTTGCCGCGCTCACCATGGGGGACGCGCAGCGAGGTATCCTTAACGTCCCTCGCCTTCTCCCCGAAGATGGCTCTTAGGAGTTTTTCTTCAGCGCTGAGTTCAGTTTCCCCCTTTGGCGTGATTTTACCGACCAGGATATCACTAGGCCCGATCTCCGCACCGATGCGGATTATTCCTTCTTCGTCGAGGTCGCGTAGGCTTTCTTCTCCGACATTGGGTATGTCCCGGGTCACTTCTTCGGGACCAAGCTTGGTGTCTCGAGCCTCTACCTCGTGCTTCTCTATATGGATCGAGGTGAACCTGTCTTCTTTAACCATTTTTTCACTAAGGATTATGGCGTCCTCGAAGTTGTAGCCTTCCCAACTCATGAAGGCTACCAGTGTATTCTGTCCCAGCGCCAACTCACCCTGGGCAGTAGACGAGCCGTCTGCCAAGATGTCCCCTTCGGACACTAGGTCTCCATTACTCACGGTTGGACGCTGGTTAATGCAGGTGCCCTGATTGCTTCTGACGAACTTCCGCAACTTGTGGACGATCTGCTCTCCGTGGTTGTCCGACACAACCACTTGGCTGCCCGAAGACTCTGTGACGATTCCTGCGGCCTTGGAAAGCACTACCTGCCCGGAATCACGTGCGACTCTTTTCTCCATACCGGTACCTACTAGTGGCGCCTGAGGTCGTATGAGCGGCACTGCCTGCCGTTGCATGTTCGAGCCCATGAGGGCGCGGTTTGCGTCATCATGCTCCAGAAACGGGATGAGGGATGTTGATACGCTGACAAGCTGCATCGGGGAGACATCCATGTAGCTGATGTTCTCCGGCGGCTCCATGGAGACGTTCTCACCGATACGTGTCTCGATCCGGTCGTCCACGAACTGTCCCTGTTCATCCAGCAACGAGGTAGCTTGGGCGATGTGCACATTATCCTCATCGTCGGCTGACAGGTACTCGATCGTATCTGGTTGTGAGGATACGTATTGACGTACGTTGATCACTTGCTGGGGCAGCTTTGCTATACGGGTCCGTACGCCCTTGGAGACGGTACCATCAGCATTGAGGACAGACTTGCCCTCTTCGTTGACAACGGTTTTGGTAACGGTCCTACCCAGCAGATTTGGGTCATCACTCATCATCTCGGACAGCACCTTTCGGTATGGCGTTTCGAGGAAGCCGTATTCGTTGGTGCGGGCGTAAGTTGCCATCGAGCCGAGGAGTCCAATGTTTGGGCCTTCAGGGGTCTCGATGGGGCAGATGCGTCCATAGTGGGAGTGGTGCACGTCTCGAACATCGAACCCAGCACGCTCCCTGGAAAGACCTCCAGTGCCCAGTGCTGACAGACGTCTTTTGTGGGTAAGCTCGTCCAGCGGGTTGGTTTGCTGCATGAACTGTGAAAGCTGTGAACCCCCGAAAAATTCGCGGACCGCAGCGACTACCGGTCTGATATTGATCAGCGCAGCGGGCGTCGTCGTTGTTGGGTCCATTTGGGTCGTCATCCGTTCCTTGATGACACGCTCCATCCTCAGCATTCCCACGCGTACTTGATTTTGGATCAGCTCTCCGACAGAGCGTACCCGACGATTACCAAGGTGATCGATGTCGTCGCCTTTGAAGACGCCATTGTTGATCTGAATCATCATGCGCAGCAAATTAACGATGTCTTCTTTCGACAGGGTGCGCTCCGTTGGGCTAGCATCAAGATCGAGGCGCTTGTTCAGCTTATAGCGGCCGAAACGGTTCAGATCATATCTGCGCGGGTTGAAGAACCGGTATTCCAACA
>CAYLLU010000039.1:0-1027 GCA_964384845.1 uncultured Dehalococcoidia bacterium | reverse complement strand
GCGCAGACGTCGGTAGAACTCCAGCAACGCTTCGTCGTGGCTGTCCACGGCCGTGTCTTTCGATATGGTTGTCGCCATGTAGGGATGCTCGGGGTCGGTGTCAATATCCTCGAACAATTCCATGATCTCTTTATCAGTGGAGTACCCCATGGCTCGAAGCAACATAGTTACAGGACTCTTGCGCTTCCGATCCACCTTGACCGAGATCACGTCCTTGTTACTGGTGTCAAATTCCATCCAAGCGCCCCGGTATGGGATCAGTTTCGAAGAGGTCATTGTCCGGCCACTGGTAGGGTCGAGCTTGGTCTCGAAGTACACACCGGGCGACCTCACGAGTTGGCTCACCACAACGCGCTCAGCGCCGTTGATAATGAACGTGCCGGTCGAGGTCATGATAGGGATGTCTCCAATGAACAGATCCTGAAGTTTCCGTTCGCCCTGTGCGGGGCCGGCCGCCTTGGTATGGAGTTCCACTGTGACTAGGAGGGCGGCTGAGTAGGTGCTCTCACTTTCCCGGCACTCCTCCTCGGTTAATTTAGGCTCCTTGAAACGGTGGTCTATTAAGCTTAGTTCGAACCTACCACCTGGGAAATCCTCGATTGGCGAGATCTCCTGGAGGAGTTCAAGTAGACCCTCTGTCAGGAACCAGTTGAAGGAGTCTATCTGGGCCTGGATCAGGTTAGGGACTTCAAGCGCACTCTGAATTTGTGAGTACGAGTGCACATTGGAAATTGCACCATTCGTCATATTCAACTTCAACGCGGGAGATGCCATACGTTGTCACACTCCGGGATAGGAATTAATGAGACCACCTGAAACTAAAAGTCAACTACAAGCCCACAACAAGAAACACGGGACGTAGCTGTCCCGCTAAGATTAAGGGCATAAGGAACCATGAAGTGGTTGAGGGCGCATCCTCACCTGCGTAGCATAGCAAATAAAAATGCTTGCGTCAACATCCGAATGTTCACCAGTGACAATCTCTCCCCCAGAGACTCTATGGAGCAGGTCCATCTTGCTGAAATCA
>CAYLLU010000038.1:0-20563 GCA_964384845.1 uncultured Dehalococcoidia bacterium | reverse complement strand
GCGATTATAGTGTTACCGCAGCTGCTCCCCTTGCTGAGTTAGGGT
Source organism: uncultured Dehalococcoidia bacterium (assembly GCA_964384845.1). Taxonomy (GTDB): domain Bacteria; phylum Chloroflexota; class Dehalococcoidia; order Lucifugimonadales; family CAJWER01; genus CAJWER01. The sequence goes on along the minus strand of CAYLLU010000038.1, from coordinate 20,518 downwards.
GCGCCGTTCTACTACCGGAACGCCGAATCCACTACTCGTGTTATCCCTAGCATCCGCGTCATTTCGCGTCAAGAAGCACGCTTACAACTAGGCCCTAATCATTAGTAGCCCAGTAATCTAAAACCATTATGTGTTGAATGTCAAGAAGTTGCGGGTCTATCCAGAGAACTTACTAGAAAAATGGAGCGTGAGGACATGCCGGCATTCAATTTGGACCAATTCCCTAACAACCAATCCCTGTTCGACTATGCCGCATTGCGGTAGACTCCGTCTAATACTCGATGGGCTTGCCATCTTGCCCGGCAGCTTACCCCGATCACTCCGTCACCAGATTTGCTTGAATGATCGGCGCCGAACCCGGTAGTTCCCTAGGCTAACAGCGCACCCTTACCGTATCCCAATGAAATAATAGAAATAATGAATAATAAGGAATAAGGTAAGCTGATCTAGAACGGATCAACATGGATAAGTTAGGGCGATAGCCTCCCTGATACAATGATGTGGATACTCTAAACCGCGATATGCGAGGTGAAACCCTATGCCGACTGGCAAACTGGTACCCGGAACCGCAGCCGAGACCCAAGTAGAGGTCACCGCAGAACTATCCACGAACAGGATGGGCCAGCCAGGTGCCGAGGTGCTGTCGACACCATCCCTACTCAAGCTCATGGAGCAGTGCAGTATTGAAGCCACGGATCCGCACCTTGATGACGGCTACGTCACAGTTGGCTACGCGGTCGACGGACTCAGGCACTTGGCGCCCACAGCGATAGGCGCGGTGGTAAGGATTAGGTCCGTAGTTGCCGAAATCAACGGTACCCGCCTCTACTATGAAATAGAGGCCTTCGAGGGTGACAAGAAGATCGGCGTCGCTACTCATAAGCGCGCTATAATCTCGAAGGACGGAGAATAGGCGTGTGTGTGGAGGGCAGCCTCCCATGGGCCGGCGGCGGAGTTCCAGATTCCATCGTTGTTGCCTCTATGGAGGTCTGCTATACTGATGCCGTTTCCTCGGGAACAGTAAAGCTGGACCTGAATCTAGGCTCGAAATCAGCGCCCCAAAACCTGGGTGATACGAAACCTCCCATCGGCCCTCAAGTCCTGTCTGGAACCGTAAGGCCCCTGGGATCTGTCAAGACATCCGGATACTGTGGTATATCGCAGCGAAAGGAGCGGGCTATTGAAGTGGACTGACTACGAAAAACCGGAATCGGTTGAAGATGCGGTACGCTTACTTGCCGGTAGCGGCGGCAGTGCGAGAGCGATGGCAGGCGGGACTGACCTCCTGCCTAAGGCGAGGGGTGGTGTCCTTGATACGGCTCTCATCGTCGACGTCAAGGCGATCCCGGAGCTCAACGTTCTGTCCTATGACCGTGGAAAAGGGCTGACCCTCGGCGCGGCAGTGCCGTGTTATAAAATCTACACTAACTCTGAAATCAAGTCGGCCTATCCGGGCCTCATAGATGCTGCAGAGCTCATCGGCGGGATCCAGATTCAAGGTAGGGCCTCCATTGGTGGCAACCTCTGTAACGCTGTGCCGAGCGCGGACTCCATACCGGCGTTGATAGCCTTAGGAGCCACAGCCAACATTGCAGGTCCCGACGGGTCCCGCAATGTGGCAGTCGAAGACTTTTGTACGGGGCCGAGTAAAAACCTTCTTGAGACAGGCGAATTGCTGACCTCCATCAGCATACCGGCTCCTCTACCGAATTCCGGAGCCCGGTACCAAAGATTCATCCCGAGGAACGAGATGGACATCGCTGTGGCCGGTGTTGGCGCCTCCGTAGTACTGGATAACGGGAACATCAAGTCTGCAAGGCTCGCCCTCGCTTCGGTGGCTCCGACACCGTTGTTTGTTAAGGAGGTCGGGGATGCCCTTGCGGGCAAGCCGGCCAACGACGAAACCATTGCAACAGCTGGCCAGATCGCCAAAAACGCGGCGCGGCCTATCACCGACATGCGCGGAACCATCGAGTACCGCAAACACCTGTGCGACGTGCTAACCCGTCGTGCTCTGAGCACCGCCATCAACCGGGCCAAGGGAGGCGAATAGATGTCCAGCAAAACCCACGTCCAGACGCGAATTAACGGCGAGGATGTAGAGTTCCTCTGCGAGCCGAGGCAGAGCCTGTTGGAGTGCCTCCGCGACATTCTGGGGCTTACCGGGACCAAGGAGGGGTGTAACGACGGCAACTGCGGTGCATGCACGGTTAACATGGACGGCCGCATCGTCGACTCATGCCTGGTGCTCGGTGTCGAGGCCGAAGGCGCCGAGATCACGACCATCGAGGGCGTCGCATCTCCCGACGGACTGCACCCTATTCAGCAGGCTTTCCTAGAGAACGCAGCTCTCCAGTGCGGGATATGCACACCGGGATTCATCGTCTCCTCCAAGGCTCTTCTTGAGGCGGAGCCTGAGCCGTCCGAGGGTCGGATACGCCTGTGGCTGGCAGGGAACTTATGCCGGTGCACTGGATACGACAAGATTGTTCGGGCCGTCACCGACGCCTCGGAGAAGATGGCAGCGACTTAGGCGCTACGCCCACTGGGTCAGGTGAGGCTCTGTTCTGGTCGCCGTTACTAAAACTGGCGTTGCCGGGAATGGTATGCAGACGAACCCGTCCCTCTGCCGAGTCTGGGGGGATACCTTGCACACTAATTGTACCGATCCTTCTCTTCTCTCTAAAACGACAACAAGGGCGTGCAAGATGCTTTCCGAAACCCGCTCTCTTGCATTACTTTAGGGGATTGGGCTGCCGAGTCAGCCACACATATCGAGCGTATACGGAGGTGGAGCCATGACGACAACCTATGAACCCAATGTAGTTCTCTCGACCAAAGAATTCAAAGTGGTGGGCACGCGCCCGATCCGACATGATGGCGCAGACAAGGTCACGGGCAAGGCGCGCTACGGGGCTGACTATAGTGCCAGGACCCAACTCTACGGCAAGATCCTGAGGAGCCCCCACGCTCATGCTAATATCAAGTCCATAAATACTAGTAAGGCCGAGGCCCTGGAAGGCGTCCGGGCAGTCGTTACTAACAAGGACTTCCCGGCCGCATTAGAGGGTGACGACGATGTTCAGATGAAGCGCGAAGCAATAATGGCCTCCGACAAGGTCCGTTTCAAAGGACATCCGGTGGCCGGTGTCGCCGCAATTAATGCCCACATTGCCGAAGAAGCGATAGGCCTGATAGAGGTGGAGTACGAGGTACTACCCTCCGTCATGACGACCACAGATGCCATGAAAGACAGCGCCCCTATCCTCTACGACGACCTCACCACAAAAGAGCTTGGCGAACCCGGCGTTGGGAACACCAATGTTGCGGAGCATATTCAGTTCAGTCTTGGCGATGTCAAGAAGGGCTTCGTGGAGGCCGACGTCATCGTTGAGCGCGAGTTCAAAACGGCCACAGTGCACCAGGGCTATATAGAGCCCCACAACTGCACAGTGGACTGGAATAAGGACGGAAGAGTCTACATCTGGAACTCTACCCAGGCGCCCTTTGACGTCCGGGACCTAACCGCACAGATACTTGGGCTGGACGTAGTCAACGCCAAGTTGACTCCGATGGAAATTGGCGGCGGCTTCGGCGGTAAATGGGAGCCCTACGGAGAGCCTGTCGCGGCCCTGTTATCCAAGAATACCGACCATCCCGTGAAGATAGTTCACACTAGGGTCGAGGAGTTCGATAGTACGGGGCCCACGCCTGGTTCCTACATGAAAGTAAAGATCGGTGCCACCAAAGAGGGCCGGTTCACTGCTGCCCAGGCGTACATCGCCTTCGAAGCCGGGTTCTCGCCCGGTTCGGTCGTAGAAGCTGGCTGCCAGTGCGTCTTCGCCTGCTATGACATACCCAATAGTCTGGTAGATGGCTACGACGTTGTGGTAAATAAGCCCAAGTCGGCTGCCTACCGAGCGCCTGGCTCGACCCATGTCGCAATGGCCACTGAGACGATTGTTGACGAACTCTCCGAGAAACTCGGCATTGATCCGGTGGAGCTTCGTTTACTGAACGCGGCCAAGGAGGGAACACGCAGGGTCGACGGGCCACGCTTTGCGAGAATCGGTTGCGTCGAGGTTCTTGAAGCGTTGCGTGATCATCCCCACTACAAAACTCCTCTCGAGGGCCCCAACCGTGGACGCGGTGTCGCCATTGGGTACTGGTTCAATGCAGGGCTGCAGTCGAGTTGCAATATCGCGGTCAACGCTGATGGATCTATCACCTTAGTAGAGGGTTCGACTGACATTGGCGGTTCGCGTACCGGCATAGCGATGCAAGCCGCCGAGACCCTCGGTATCCCTGCCGAGAAGGTTAGGCCCGCAGTCGTCGACACCGACTCTATCGGCTTCACCGCAGGTACTGGTGGTAGTCGGGTCACGTTCGCAACTGGGTGGGCAGCATACGAAGCCGCGCAGGATGTTAAGCGTCAGATGATAGCCCGCGCCGCCACCATCTGGGGCAGTGATACGGACTCCGTCGAGATGGAAGGAGGCGTCATTCAGTCCAAGACCGACTCCGACCTGAATATGACGTTCAAGGAATTGGCAGGTCAGCTCAACGACACCGGCGGACCGATCATGGGCCGAGGCACCGTCGACCCCAGTGGTGAAGGCGGTGCCTTTTGCGCCAATATCATAGATGTCGAGGTCGATCCGGAAACTGGCAAGGTGGAGGTTCTCAGAGCTACCGCCATCCAAGATGCCGGTAAAGCCATTCATCCTAGCTATGTAGAGGGCCAGATCCAGGGTGGTACCGTCCAGGGGATCGGCTGGGCCCTGAACGAAGAATACTTCATGAGCGACCAGGGCCTCATGTCCAACAGCAGTTTCCTGGATTACAGGATGCCGACTGCGCTGGACATCCCGATGATCGATACGGTCATCGTCGAGGTCGCTAACCCCAGCCATCCATACGGAGTCCGTGGTGTTGGCGAGGTATGTATAGTACCGCCGCCGGCGGCGGTAGCAAACGCCATCCATCGTGCCGCTGGAGTCCGTTTGAGAGATCTGCCGATGAACTCCGGAGCCGTCATGAACGCGGTCTGGAACAAGTAGGTATACGAAAGTGGCGACGGTATTTGTCCCGTCACTCATGCGGAAGCTGACCGACGATAAGGACACACTGGAAGTGCCTGGTGCCACGGTGCGCGAGGTGATCAACAACCTCGAGGCGAAATACCCGGGCACCAAGGATCGACTGGTCGACAAATTCAAGATCAAGTCCAGCATATCGGTGGCGGTTGATGGGGAGATCAGCCCAATAGGAATCCTTGCTAAGGTTGGGGAGGATAGCGAGGTCCACTTCCTCCCAGCCATCGGCGGCGGTCGTCAGGACTGAGTAACAGAGCAGACGCCGACTGGACATATGTAAAGTAGAATGGCCGATGCCGTTTTGTGACGGCATCGGCCCGTCTTTTTCGGCAATGTGCCGGAAACCGTAGCTCGGCGAATTGGGGGCCCCATGACAGTTGACGTAATCAAGGGAGTAATAGTACCGATCCTGACACCCTTGACGCCCGAGGAGAAGGTTGATACTGGTTCGCTGCGGCGCTTGGTCGCATACCTGCTCAACAACGGGGTTCACGGTATATGGGCAGCCGGGACAACCTCCGAATTTGCGGCACTGCCGGACGATCAGCGCAACCTCAGTATCGAAACGGTCGTCGAGGAGGTCCGTGGACGGGTGCCCGTTATAGGCAACATCTCTGCACCCGCAACCGGGATGGCAATAAAGCTGGGCTTTGCAGTCCGGGATCTGGGGCTTGCCGGCCTCGCCGCCACGCCGCCTTTCTATTTTCCCTCCACCCAGCCTGAGTTACTGGATCACTTCCGCTTTATCCAGGACAGGCTCGACGTGCCGCTCTGGGTGTACAACATTCCGTCGACTGTCAAGACCGTAGTGGAGCCCGCAACAGTTGCCGCTCTAGCCGCAGACGGTGCCGTGGTTGGGATCAAGGACAGCTCCGGCGCAGGGGAGCCACTGGCGCATCTCAATCTTTTGTGCGAGCAGCGCGGCTTACAACTCTACCGGTTCATTGGGACCATGCACAGGATTAGTTCGGCCACGGAAGTCGGTGTTCATGGGGTCATCCCCAGTATCTCCAACCTCGTGCCCGCCGCCGCGTCAAAAGCATGGGAGGCAGGAGATCTGGGAGATTCCACCACAGCCTTCGACCATCAAATGACTATATCGGTGGCGTCCAAGGTCACTCGCCTGGCCACGGGTAGTGGGCTGAACTCTAGAGTGATTTCCGGCATGAAATCTGCTCTCAAGATCATGGGTGTCATCGACCATGACACCGTCACAAGACCACTTAGGGGACTTACACAGAAAGAAAAGGGCGGCATCCCCGCGGTGCTGGAGGAATTGGGCTTCGCAGGCTGAGATTCTTGCTACCTTATGATAGACTTGATCGTAGTCCTTTGCTATGATGAAAGGCAGTCTGGGACCCAAATTGTTCATCAATCGCAATCTGATTACAGATTCCGGCGTGGACTATTTTGGAGGGCTTGATCATGACTCCGGAAGAATTTACTTTCACGAAGTTCGCCAGCAACGCTTTCTATCGAAGACAAAATGCCACACTGATCGATATGGCAGGTGTTGGCCCCGGCCAGCGCATCGTTGATCTAGCGTGTGGCAACGGGGGCGTTACCAAGCTAATCGCGGGACGCCTGCGCGGGGCTCGCGACTCGGTGATTATCGCCATTGACCACTCGTCCGAGATGCTACGCTTAGCGATGGAGGACCTCAAGGACGCACGCACAGCCGCTGTCCAGTACGTTCAGAGTCAGGTCGAGCAAGTGTCGGAAGCTGTTAAAGAATCCGCGGACACCGTATTCTTCTGCAACGCCATCCACTACGTTCCGGATAAAGATCAGCTCTTAACCGAGATATCTAGGGCACTGAAGCCAGGCGGGAAGTTGGCGTTCAACACATCGTTCTTCGAGGGGGCGCACCCACCCGAAACAATGATCTTCGCGCGAAAGTGGATGATGCGCTCGGTAAGGATCCTACGCCGTGAACATGGCCTGTCGATTATCAGGTCAGACAAAGTGGAGTCGCGTAACCAACTTACCCCAGGAGAGTATCGTGATCTGCTTGAGGACAACGGGTTTAGGGTCGCAAAGCAAGAGATCGAGACCGTGCCAGTTCCTATGGAGGGTTGGCGGGACATCAGTGGATTCAAGGATTTCATAGCAGGTGCGATGCCCGGCGTGCCTCTAGACAAGGCCAGTATGGCGCTCCAAGTCGGCTGTGAACAAGTGTTCACCGAGATGAAACGCGAATTTGTCGACCGAAATTGGCTACGGATGGTGGCCGTCAGGGCCTAGGGGGGCGCCGGGAAGTAGTTTTGAATTCCCTGCGATGTTCCCCGAAGACGAAATCGATTTCGAACAGGTAGTAGGTTTCCTCTATCGTGTCGGTCTCTTGTAGATTCGTCTGTTACCAACGTCTGATGCCGCACGCACCCACCTTTGACTACGTCCATGTCCACGACATAGCCATGCATAGTCCGGTACACGCCATGGCGGCGCCACGCGTTAATGACGTCTAGGACACCAACTACCGCTCCGCCAACACACAGAATCCTCGGTCGTCAGATTCAAGAATAGCTGTAACTCCGTCTCTCACCCGGGTGGATGAAACAGTCCTGTTTCCCATATCCACCCCCATTGCCTTGTTGAGGTCGGCAATAGTTGCCAGGTAGTTGGCTTCGCCCCGCCTAATCTTTACACGAAGAGTAATCCTATTTGAATTCTTGAGTTTGAGTTTTTGAGTTAGGGAGTACGTGGTCCGGGAACGAGTAAATTATTGGAACAGTAGCATGCCGGAAGGCCATTCAGCCTTGCTTGTGGACCCCAGGTTTACCGCTATAATGGTGGCGGTCCAATTCACAAAAATATCAGCAGAGAGGGGTCTATCGAATGGTGACTCTTATTGGCATCAACGGATTCGGACGCATTGGCAGGCAGGTGACGAGGGCTATCAAAGAGCGCCACTCCGATAAGCTGCAGGTCGTGGCTATCAACGACCTAGCCGATACGGAGACCAACGCCCATCTCTTCAAGTACGACTCTAACTACGGTATATACCCCGGGACCGTCGCGTTTACCGGCGACAGTATTTTGATTGACGGTAACCCGGTCAGGGTGCTGGGAGAGCGAGATCCGGCCAGTTTGCCTTGGGGCGATTATGGCGTAGACATCGTCGTCGAGGCGACCGGATTTTTCACAGATGCTCCCAAAGCGGCGGGACACCTGAGAGGCGGTGCAAAAAAAGTGATTATCTCTGCGCCGGCGAAAGGTGAGGATGCGACTCTGGTCCTCGGTGTGAATCAGGACACTTATGACTCTCAGAATCACAATGTGGTGTCCAACGCGTCCTGCACGACCAACTGCATCGCGACGATGGCCAAGGTTCTGCACGATAACTTTGGCATCGAGCGCGGTCTGATGACCACGATACACTCGTACACCGGCGATCAGAATCTTCTGGACAAGACGCACGAGGATCTGCGGAGGGCACGCTCCGCCGCTATAAACATCATCCCTACGACGACGGGCGCTGCCAAGGCAGTGGGGCTGGTACTGCCGGAGCTAAACGGCAAGATCCATGGGATGGCATTCAGGGTACCCACGGCCACTGGATCCGTGACCGATTTCGTTGCTAACCTGTCCACGGCAGCGTCGGAGAAGGACATCAACGACGCCTACGAGGCGGCGGCGACGGGCAGCCTGTCCGGCATAATCGAATATAGCAACGAGCCCCTTGTCAGCGGTGATTTCATCGGGAATCCTCACAGTTCCATAATCGATGGTCTATCCACCATGTCGATGCAAGATGACCTCGTCAAGGTTGTGGGATGGTACGACAACGAGTGGGGCTACAGCTGCAGGACGGCCGACCTAGCGGCTTTCCTGGTGGACGCCGGTTTATAAGGGCGGAATCTAGAACCCAGACGCGATGGTGGGATAAACTCCACCGTCGCGCACAGAAAACCTGGCCATTCGCGATAGGTATCGCCCCTCCACCGCGGCTGGGTCCGCGGTGGCGATGAAGCACTGCTGGTACAGGCCTGATAGGTCCAGGACCTCTGCGCGCCGCCCGGCATCCAGCTCCGAGAGCACATCGTCCAGCAACAAGATGGGCTCTTCTCCCCGCTCCTCCTTCAAGATGGCTGCCTCGGCCAGCTTCAATGCCAGTACCGCGATCCTAGATTGACCTCGCGACGCATACGAACCCGCCTCCACGCCCCCGAGCAGCACCATGGCGTCGTCTCGATGCGGTCCCGACACTGTGTGGCCCTGTGCAAGCTCTCTCGTACGCCCGGAGGCAAGGGAATCCCGCAGTGCATCGCCTAATTCCTCCTCGCCGTGTCCCGTGGTGACTGCAAGGCCGGGCCTGTAGGATAGTTCCAACGACTCACTGTCGCCCGAAAGACCATCCCATAAGACAGCGATCTGTTGCGAGAGCGTCGCCACTATGCCGGCACGCCGGCACATTACATATTTCCCCACTTCGACAAGTTCGTCATCCCAAAACTCCAACTCCCCGGCCCCTGATCGGCCGTCCCGCACCAGCTTGAGCAAGTGATTTCGTTGGGAAACAACTTTCTGGTACCTCTGGACAGTCCTCAGGTACTGCCGGTCGATCTGCGATATCAAGATATCCAGGTACCTTCGCCGGGTAGATGGGGACCCGAAGATCAACTCCAGGTCTTGCGCGCTGAACATCACAGCGTTGATCTCGCCCACCAGTTCAGACGGGCGACGGGGCGCTCCATTGATCCTCACTAGCTTTTGGGCGGTGATACTCTCCGTAGGAATAAACTCCGAGACGCCGTCACCATGCTGCGACTCATTGATAGCCACCATGAAATCGACCTGGACCCGTGTGTCAACATTGTGCCTCTGAACCGTGGCAGACACCTGGACGTGACTGTCTCCAACAAGTGACTGATGTCGCACAAGTTCCTTGTCGGTGGAGGCGCGAAGCGACTTAGCGATTGCCAGTAGGTAAAGGGCCTCTATAAGATTGCTTTTACCCTGGCCGTTTGACCCGTGGAGTAGGACCATCCCCGGCTCGAAGTCGGCCTGCATCTCTTCATAGTTGCGAAAGTTGGACAGACTTAACTGGCTAACGTAAATGAGGTCCCTCACTCAGGAGTGAATACTTGCTGCCAGATCAATTAGTGCCCCATTTTACGGATCTTCGAGGGTTGGCAGCGATATCTTGATCAATTCCGCTCTTTTTCTATGGGACAGACGACTCCTCGTCCACCCTTCCCTGCATTTGTAGTAGCAGGAATTCGTCTTCAGTGATGACCTTCACCCCCATGACCTCGGCGTCCACTAGCTTCGAGCCCGCATCTTCGCCTGCAATCAGGTAGTCGGTCTGCTTGCTTACACGGCCGCTTACCGCCCCACCGGCGGCCTTGATGCGGTTCTGAATGCCTGAGCGGCTAAAGGCCTGTAGCCTCCCGGTCACAACGAATCTGAGACCTGCCATAGTCGGGGAGACTCGCTCCAACTGCACTTCGTTTTCCAGCCTCACGCCCACCCTCCCCAATCGGTCGATCACATCACGATTGGAAACGTTTTGAAAGTAGGACACGGTCGATGCCGCAATCTTGGGACCGATTGACGGGATCGCAGTGAGGGCCTCTTCGTCAGCATCCATCAAGGTGTCCATCGATGGATATGACTTAGCCAGCAGTTCCGCTACCTCGGTGCCGACGTGGTTGATGCCTAGTGCCACTAGTAGGCGTGATAATGGCCGGTCCTTGCTGGCTTCAATGGCTGCCAATAAGTTCGACACGCTCTTCTCCCCCATACGATACAGCCCCAGCAAGTCTTCTTTCTCAAGACTGTAGAGGTCGGCCGCATCCTCGATAAGACCCTTATCGAGTAGCATCATGGTTTGCATGATGCCTAGGCCGTCAATGTCCATAGCGTCCCGGCTGACGAAATGCTCCAGGAGCCGGACGAGCTGTGCCGGACAACGGGCGTTCACACAGGTCGTTGCGGATTCGCCGTCCACCCGCACCGTTGGTTCGCCACAACTTGGGCATGTCGTGGGCATCTGAAACAGGCGTTCATCTCCGGTGCGTCGCTCCGTAATCGCCGACACAACCCGTGGTATCACCTCACCGGCCCGCTCCACGACCACCCAATCACCGACACGCAGGTCCTTGGCCTCGACATAGTCCTCGTTGTGTAATGTCGCCTGGCTCACCATCACGCCACCCACGTCCACAGGCTCCAGAATAGCATATGGGTTGAGCCTGCCCGTGCGTCCCAAATTAACGCCGATATCGTTGAGACGCGTCACCGATTGGGTCGCAGGGAACTTGTAAGCGATCGCCCAACGCGGCTCCCTGCCCACCACACCGAGGTGGTGCTGGAGATCAAGGCGGTTTACCTTGATGACGACACCGTCGCACCCGTAATCTAAGCTCTCCGCAGCCTTGAGCCAGGTGCGGTAGTATTCGGCCGCTTCTTTGGGGGTTTTCACCAGCGAGTTGTTCGGGTTAGTCTTGAATCCTAGCTCTCGCAGGAGGGCCAGTGTGTCCAGTTGGGTGTCCGGTCCCATAGGCGATGCAACGCCGTAAACAAAGATGTCTAGCGGGCGGCTGGCGACGTCCTGAGGGTCGATTTGTCGTATCGATCCGGCTGCTGTATTGCGGGGATGGGCATAGGGAGGCAGATCGTGTGCAATACGATCCTCGTTGAAGCGATGGAACGCTGACAGGGGAAAAAGTACTTCCCCTCGGACCTCGAATCGCGACGGGAAGTCTCCGTATACCTGTAGTGGTATGCTACGGATGGTGCGCAGATTCTGGGTCACATCCTCGCCCACAGTACCATTGCCGCGGGTCGCCCCCCTAACCAACACCCCATTTTCGTAGGTCAGCGCCACCGCTAGGCCGTCGTACTTCAACTCGCAAGCCATGTCGAAAGAGTTGCTCTCCAGAAGTTCTGCGGTGCGCCTGTGCCACGCCATGAATTCGCCGTCGTCGAAGGCGTTGCCAAGGCTAAACATCTGCACCGCATGCATGGCTTGGACAAACCCGGACGCCGGCTCCGCCCCGACACGCTGCGTGGGTGATTGAGGCGTTATCAATTCAGGGTGTTGCCCTTCCAGTTTTCTCAACTCCCGCATCAAGATATCGTACTGGGCGTCAGTGACCTCCGGTGCGTCGAGCACGAAGTAGCAATGATTATGGTAGTCGAGGCTGGCACGCAGATCAGTAACGCGCTCCAGCACCTCAAGTGATGTCATTCACTTCACCGTGTTAAGTTGCCATAATGGAGGGCTGGGCAAATCATACCATGTAGGGGATGGGGGGCAGCCCTTTTTGCTGGGCAAGTGCACCGTTTACTTGTGCGATGGTATCTAACCCGCCTTAGCCCCGCCTGAACTTCCCATCGACTCCTCTCAACACGGAAACTCTAGACCAGGCGCCCTCTAAATAGCTATACTATCGGGACCCACGCCCCGCGGAAGCACGTTTGACTAGGCAGGGCGGGCAACCCCTTCCGGAGAGGTAGTTTGGCACCCTCGCAAGAGTTTCTAGACTTCGTTGCTGAGTACCCACCCCTGATGGCCATCGGCAATACACCGACGGTGATGCTGGACATGGGCATCGGCGACGCTCATGTCTATGCCAAGTACGAACAACTCAACCCCGGAGGCTCCATCAAGGACCGCCCAGTACTAAGGATGCTCGCCGAGGCGATTCTATCTGGAGAGTTGACCCCTGACAAGGTCATCCTGGACGCCACTTCAGGAAACGCAGGTATCGCCTATGCCATGATAGGCGCTACGCTGGGCTACCAAGTCGAATTGATAATGCCTGAGAACGCCAGCAGTGAGCGCAAGGAGCGTGTGCTGGCGCATGGGGCCAAGATCGTATCCACCGACCCGATCCTCGGCTATGACGAGACCCTGCGAGAGGTCAAGCGGCGCTACGAGGCGAACCCAGAGAAATATTTCTACTGCGATCAGTACTCAAACCCCAACAACCCACTGGCTCACTACGACACTACCGCTGAGGAACTATTGCAACAGGTTCCCAATGTCTCCCATTTCGTCGCGGGCGTGGGTACCGGTGGCACCATCACGGGCGTTGGTCGAAAGTTGAAGGAGGCTAACCCGGATGTTCGTATCATCCTCATCACCTTCGACGAGTGGCCAGGGATAGAAGGCCTGAAGCCTCAGGGAGAGGACCACCACATCGTGCCTGACACTTTCGATGAGGGGATAGTGGATGATACCGTACACGTCGACATAGATGCATCCTACCAAATGTCCCGTACGCTAGCGCTCAAGGGAATTTTCGCTGGCCAGTCCTCAGGAGCCTATGTTCTGGGCGCGAGCAAGGTGGCTACCCGCTCTCCCGGCGCCCACGCCGTTACCATCCTCAACGATATCGGTGAGCGCTATTTTAGCACCATTATGTGGAGATAGCCCGAAGGATTACTCGAGCCCTGCTTATCCTAAACGTCGAGGTTGCGGACCTCAAGGGCGTTGGCCTGGATGAAGTTGCGACGCGGTTCAACCACATCGCCCATCAGCAGTGAGAAGGTCGAGTCCGCCGACGCTAAGTCGCCCTCGGTGACCTGGAGCAGAGTCCGCCTCTCGGGGTCCATCGTCGACTCCCAGAGTTGATCCGCGCTCATCTCACCCAGCCCCTTGTATCGCTGAATACTGGGATTCCCTTTCCCGTTGAAGCTCGCCACAACCTCTTCGCGTTCCGCTTCGCTGTAAGCCCACTGATGCTTCTTGCCTGAGCTGACCCCATAAAGCGGTGGTAGCGCCATGTACAGGTGTCCGTTGGAGATCAGTTCGTGCATGTTGCGGAAGAAGAACGTCAGCAGCAGTGTCCGGATGTGTGCTCCGTCCACATCTGCGTCCGTCATGATGATAATACGATGATACCTCAATTTTTCGATGTCGAAGCCTTCACCAAGACCGGCTCCAACCGCAATTGTCAGAGCGCGAATTTCCTCGTTGGCAAGCATTTTATCTTCGCGAGACTTCTCGACGTTCAGGATTTTGCCCTTCAGTGGCAGGATGGCCTGGAACTGCCGATCACGTCCCTGCTTTGCCGTTCCGCCAGCAGATGGGCCCTCTACAAGATATAATTCGCAGTTCTCCGGATTCTTGTCCGAGCAGTCCGCTAACTTGCCAGGTAAAGATCCGCCGTCCATCGCATTCTTGCGGATAATCAGATCACGAGCTTTGCGAGCAGCCTCGCGCGCCCGTTGCGAGGTGAGACATTTATCGATGATGCGCTTGGCGTCCTGGGGGTGATCTTCCAAGAATATCTGGAGTCCCTCCGCCACCACACTCTCAACTTGGGTGCGGACCTCGGGATTACCCAACTTCGTCTTGGTTTGACCCTCAAACTGTGGATCGGTCAATTTCACGCTGACGATTGCCGTAAGTCCTTCGCGGGTGTCCTCGCCAGACAGATTAGAGTCGCCATTTTTGATGAGCCCTTGCTTTTTTGCGTAATCGTTGATGATCCGTGTCAGCGCTGATCTGAAGCCCGTCAGATGGGTGCCACCGTCCGTTGTGTTGATGCAGTTGGCGAACACGTAGACTGACTCTGAGAAGGCGTCGTTATACTGCATAGCCGCCTCAACCTTCGTGGTATCGACCTCGTTCTCCACGTAGATTGGCTCAGGGTGCAACACTGTACGCGTCGAGTTCATCGTCGATACGAACTCCGAAATCCCCCCCTCGAAGCGGTAGGTCACCTCTTTGGCAGGCTGCTGGGGCTGTTCTTGAAGTTGTTCCACCTCTTCAGCTAAATCATCGAACTGGGCATCATCCTCGTACTCCATTTCGGGGTCGTTGACGGCCTTCGGATACCAGTCACTTCGGAAATGGATCTCCAGGCCCTTGTTTAGGAAGGCCATTTCCTTGAAACGCTGAGATAGTGCATTGAACTCGTACGCAATCTCTGGAAATATCTCCGGATCGGGCGAGAAGGTAATCACGGTGCCGGACTTGCGTTTGGATTCTCCGGGGATCTCCTCCGACGTCAGGTCGGTCTTGCGCTTGCCGGCAGAGAACTCCTGGCGGTAGACGTTACCATAGCGGTACACTTCGACGAGCAGCGATGTGGAGAGGGCATTAACAACCGATGCACCGACGCCGTGCAGGCCGCCAGAGACCGTGTAGGCCTTGCCACCGAACTTGCCTCCGGCATGCAGTGTGGTCATCACCGTCTCCACGCCTGTAAGTCCCGTTGATGCATGGACGTCCACTGGGATGCCACTCCCATCGTCTTCCACACGGACCGAGCCATCCTCGCGAATAAGAATGCTGACCCGCTTGCCCCGTCCCGCCATAAACTCATCGACGCCGTTATCGACGATTTCGAAGATCAGGTGGTGGAGTCCGCGCTGATCAGTGCTACCGATGTACATTCCGGGCCGGCGCCGGACGGCTTCCATGCCTTCCAGTACCTGGATATCCCTTGATGTATAAAGTTCTTCTTTGCTTTTTATTCGCTTTGTTGCCATATTCGATCTCCTACTCGTGATGCGCCATCCGGATGCCCGTCTCTAATGAGGCGTGCGGTTAGTTCCGACGTTAGCCGACGCGTGCGGTACCTCGGGATTCCGGACTGGCGCTCCGGTCCCAAGCAAGTCTTGCTGAGAGATGAAATGAGGTTATTTAGGAGAACCCGCTTCGCTGATTTGCTCTTCAACGGCGGGGGGAACACTGTTGTTTCGAGGTCCACTTATATTATAGCTGTACAGCTTCGAATTTTCAATAGGAATTATAGCCCAGACTCTACCATAGTCTAAGACTTAGTTCAACTTTGCCCTGGGTAAACCGAGGGTGGAGGCCGGGTCCTGGTATATGAAGCATTGCGCTGCCAGATGATGGCGTGAAATAGTAGCGTTTCCAGACGTCGAGCAGGATTTAGTACTCGGCGTTGATAGTGCCCAAGACATAGATTTTGTACCGGACCAAGAGCGACTGAACAAGTGCACTGCCATAGGCGTGTAGAGTGTTTCTGACGATGTGAGCGATGTCAGTGCCTAGTAACTCTGATAGAGCTTGCCCCAGCCAGTCTTCATGGCGGCACGGATTCGGCGGCGACCAATGAGTCTGAGCCAGTATTCATTGTGGTACAAGTTCGACGCTAAGTACGCCCACGGCGAGATGGGGGAACGTAGTAGCAGGTTCTCAAGGGGCTTGAGCGGACCCCAGTAGATGAGCTTTTGGCCACGGGACGCGAAGGTGTTCTCATTTTGCTTGAAGTGCCAATTGACTTCGGAAATGTCGTCTCCGACTACCTCGATCAAGTCGACGTCTCCAATGCCGAGACCCATCTCGTGGGCTATGCGAATATATCCTAGGGACAGTGGGTCGAAGCCCATGAGCCGAGCTGCGACGGCGTCTACGGCCACCTGGTCGGCCCCAGCAATAATCACGTTCTTGATATGCCATCGCATGGCCCTGGGGCCAGGACCATCCCCGGCAAAGGTGCCGTCCGTCACAGCGAACACCCCAGGGTGAATCTCGCGCTGGATGGCCAGCAGATCCACCAGAGTCTCGTGGATGACGGAGTGGGTCCAGTGGCGCTTGCGATTGAGCAGGCCTCCAAAGGCGTTCTTCATGGCACCCGTCATGGTGGTGAAGACGTGGGTCTTCATCGTGGGCAAGTGAATGATGTTCTTGCCGATGAACAATTCCGGTATCTGGATACCCTCCGGATAGATGTCGTCCAACACAAGCATCTTGGCCTTCGGTTTGTATGTGATCCATCTTATGGGTGGATAGTCTAGGTAGACGCTTTTGAGGCCGTACTTCTTCTCGACGATGATGTGCTTGTTGTTGGCGGCGCCTTCATGTGGGTCAACGACGACCGTGCCGTTGTGGGCCGGTATCAACTCCTCGTGGCCATCGATTTTGAGTGTTTTGATGACGCCCTCAAGCTGCCAGGGTGTCGTGGAGCACGCCGGGTAGTAGTGTTGCCACGAAATATTGATTTTTAACAGGGTGGCACAGTCCGGAGATAGCGTCTGTGCGTAGTTGGCCAGCCGCATTGCACGTGCGACATCGTCTAAGACTGTCTCTGGAGTTGTGTAGACTACGGCAACCTTCGGAGCAGCGGAGGCTCCGATTTGCCCTGGGGAGTCTGTCTTGGTCCGAATGGTCAACGTTGCTCCTTGCTCCCTGTGACAGTTCGGTAGCCCTACCGAACTCTTCCGAGCTGTGTCTCGCCCATATTTATAGCCCAGCGGGAGATTGAAAGAGCGGGCTCTAGAGGCTGGGGGCTAGTTCCAGCACCCTATATCTATAGCACGAATTTCCCTATTCGGTGGGGCTGAGTGGCGCCTCATGATGTACAACCCGCACCTAACTCTCCCGTCCTGATCTGGGAATTCGTATCCATAATGGGTCCTTCCATCTCGAGGGGTGGTGGGACCGTGGAGTCATCGGATGCCAGCATATTCTGCTGGAACTCTTTCAGGTAGCGCTGCGCCAATCGCCCGAGGGATTGGACCAGTGCTTGCTCGGCAGGCCACTGTTCGGTGGGTGAAAGCGGGGTTGCCAGTAGGCGGTCCAAATGATCGTGCAAACCCCCGTCGAGCTTGTCCTGGACCTCTTCCAATGTCGAACTGGACTGCCAGCAAGTAAATATCTCTCGGTTCTCTGTTCCGTGGAAATATTCGCGTTTAGCGGTCACTGCGACCTTTCCCAGATCAAAGCGAGCCAGCAGCAGAGCGAGGACGTATTCCTCGATGAAGTCTCGTCGGGTGTCCCCAAGGAGAGCCGGGTCTGCAGGCCGCGCCGGAGTTCGACGAACAATAGCATCTGATGATCTACGCTGGGTCCGTGGCCTCGATATGGAGGCTTCCAGAGCCTCTCGACTGACGCCAAGGACTGACGCCAATTTGACGAAGTGCCTCTCTTGTTCGGTGGGGTCCAGTGTGGCCGGGATGAGAGGGCTGACTGCATCCAGGGCCTGGGCCCTGCCGCGTGCGTTGGTGATGTCGTACCTTGAAGGGATGCTGTCGATCAGGAAGTCTAGCACAGGCACCGCGTCGTGTATGAGGGTCCTCCACGCCGCCGGGTTTTTCCTGACGAGGTCGTCAGGATCGACCCCTGCGGGCAGGAGGGCGATGAACAGGTCCACGTGTTTGTCCTGGGTGTAAAGCGGGCCAACTGTGGCCTTTGAAGCCGAGGCACGCTCGAAGATCTGCCAGGACGACTCCAGGCTGCGATGAGTGGCTTCCTGGCCCGCCGGATCGGCGTCGAGGGCCATCACGACCCTCTCGGCAATTTGCCTGAGAATGGAGACCTGCTGCTCAGTTAGTGCGGTACCCATGGACGCTATAGCGTTGGCGTCGCCATGTTGATGAGCGGCAATGGCGTCCATATAACCCTCTACGACGACAGCGGTACCCCCTTCGCGGATCGTGCCCGCCGCCTTGTGGAGACCGTAGAGCATGGAGCGCTTGTTGAAGACCCGACTGGAGGGCGTATTGATATATTTTGGATCTGATCCGTCCATCGAACGTGCCCCGAAGCCTACGACTCGTCCCTGCCTATCATGGATTGGAAACATCAGCCGTCCCCAGAAGAAGTCGGTGGTACTTTCGTCCTCTTTCCTCCGCAATAGTCCGGCCTGTACGGCGTGATCGAGGTTATGGTCTAGGGAAGAAAGATGGTTGCTCAGACTGTCGCGATCCTTTTGGCTCAGGCCTAGTTGGAAGGACTCTGCAGTGGCCTTATCGATGCCCCGCTCTTTCAGATATTCCCTGGCTCTTACGCCCTCGGTGGAGGCGAGCACCTCCTGATAGAATGTAGCCGCATCTTGGTTGACGCTGAGCAGGATGTCGGTCCTCTCGTGCTGTCTACGCTCCTCCAGGGTGATACCGGCACGATCAGCCAGAAGCTTCATTGCCTCGCTGAAGCCCATATTCTCCTTACGCATCACGAAAGAGAAGGCGTCACCACCTGTACCGCACGCACCGAAACAGTGCCAACTCTGACGCTCTGGATTGACAACAAAAGAGGGAGTTTTCTCGGTGTGAAAAGGGCAGAGAGCCTTGAAGTTACGTCCAGCTTTTTTCAGCGTGACGTAGGTGGATACAACATCGACGATATCGAGTCGTGCCTTTATGTCATCGATGGCCGTCATACCGTTGATACTACCAGGTTTCAAATAAGGTTGGGTATCTTGGGGCCCAGAGGATCCATCAGCAGTAGGCCATATCAGTTTGATACGACAGCGAGTCTTTAGACAGGTTCACGGTGAGCGGAAACAAGGACTACTTGAAGGAACTTTTATTCAGTCGCTCATTTGGACCAGTCGAATTATTGTCAAGGTGGAAAATCAGTGCCCTTCTTGTCTTCATTCTGATCTGGCCAAAGAACGTTCTCGGTCAGCCTTGGGCAGCCTGATTGTAGGCGTAGTGGGTTAGGCGGGTCATGGCGCGTCGCACACTGCGGGCATGCCACTCGATATGATCGATGGTTGTGCGAAGATCCACCAAGTCGTTGCCCACGCTGGCCCAGTCATGGGACGACTTTACGAACTCTTCAAGATAGCTCGCCAGTTCCTTCTGGGCTCCCCAGAGGTCGCCCAAATCGGTGCTCAGAGTGGATAGTTCGTCGTCCAACTCTTCGGGCAGTCCCATCTCTTTCAATTTGATGACGACGCCATGCGCCATGAGCGCGGTGCGTCTCGCTTGTTCAAGGTCCGGGTGCCGGACTTCTTTGGTCATGGGTAGCTCCTGATTCATTCAGAGAGGCTCGCATAATACTGGAGATACTGGGTCCAGTCATCGCGGATCAGGTCCAAGGAGCTGATCTGCGGCCCTTCACTCATGCGATTGATCTGTTCAAAGATCCCTTTCCAGAGATGGTCCACCTCTTTCTTCCAGGGCAAATACTCGAGACCGTGGACATCTCGCTGCATCGACTCGAGGTGCTCTCTAATGAGGTTCAGCCGGTTTTCAACACTGCGAACCCGTATCCTATCGGTCGAGGTCATGGTTGTCATGGTCTTGCCATTCTAAATACCGCCGCGATATCAGGTTGGATGTGCTCCGCCATGCGTATCGCATAGTGATCAGTCATACCAGCAATAAAGTCCACTACTGGCTTGTCCGTGTCTTGATACTCCTCAGGGATCTGGTCGGAATTCCTCTGGAGATGGTGGTACAACAGTGCGACGATGCCGCGCGCTGCCTGTCCCTCTTCGCCCAGATCACTGGGAAGGTACACCCGCTCATACATGAAGTCCCTGAGTGTATTGACGGCCGTCCTTATGCGAGGGCTCATTTCGATTGAAGGCTCCTCTACAGGGATTTCTCCAGTGGCAGCCCAGGAATTCTCGACGATGTCCGTGACCATCGTGTGGATGCGGATGGAGTGCCTGTCCCCCAAAATTTTCATCGCCGGGCCGGGCATATCTTGCTCTCGCAAAGTCCCAGCCCTGAATGCGTCGGACAGGTCGTGGGTTAAATAGGCA
>CAYLLU010000037.1:18347-21078 GCA_964384845.1 uncultured Dehalococcoidia bacterium | reverse complement strand
GTAACAGGGGCCTACGTCGCACCGGACTCGATACAGGCCTTGTTGGCTATGGTTCTCCTTTTCATAAAATCAAGACGGAGATGGTTCGCCTTAGTGACACACGATACTTGAAAGACCCGACGGCCGGGGAGTGGCAGATCTTAGTCTGGTCGGCGAGGATTTTTTCGAAGACATCGCCGAGGAGTCGATCATAACGAGCATCGCGCTGGATCTTTCCGGACTCGGCGAAGACCTGATCCAGGCAAACGCCGGTTATCATTCCGCCGCCTACGCCGAATCTCACTATTGAGCATAGGCGCTAAGCCGTAAACTGTCTCTGCGCTCTTCGCGGTATGAATTCCCGAGACCTCAGCCGCCGATGTGATACATCTCAACCTTGCGCTGGGTCTCGGACATTGAACTGCGGTCTTCCGAGTAACGGTCGTTTCGGGCGCCCCACATCCCTGCGATAATCGCCTCTATCTCCTCATCGGTTGCCCCACGTCGCAACGGCCCCCTCAGGTCGGTGCCTGTCCTCGCGAACAGACATGTGTAGACTGATCCTTCGGGTGACAGCCGGACACGGGTGCAGTCTCCGCAGAATGGTTGAGTAACAGAGGCTATGACGCCTATCTCGCCGCCACCGTCACGATACCGGTACCGCATTGCTACCTCGCCTCGGTAATTTCGCTCGAAGGGCTCCAGAGGCATTTTTGCGTCAATCATTGCCACTATCTCGTCTGCAGGCACGACGTGGTCAAGCCGCCACCCATTGCGATTGCCAACGTCCATGTATTCTATGAAGCGGACGATGTGGCCGCGGTCTTTGAAATAGCGAGCCAGCTCGACGACCGTATTATCGTTAACTCCTTTTTGCACCACCGTGTTGATCTTAATGGGGGCGAGTCCCGCCTTCTCCGCGGCCGCTATGCCATGCAGCACCTTGGCTGTCCCAAAACCGCGGCCGTTCATACTTTTGAAGACCTCATCGTCTAGGCTATCGAGGCTAATAGAAATCCTTTGCAGGCCCGCCTCCCTCAATGACTGGGCCTTCTGATCAAGCAGGTAGGCGTTGGTAGTGAGGGTCATGTCCGCTACTCCATTGATCCGTGACAACTTGGCTATCAGTGTCTCGATATCGATCCTGACCAGCGGCTCTCCACCTGTGATACGCACCTTGGTGGCTCCATATTTGACAAGAATTTCGGTTAGCCGCTCGATCTCCTCGAATGTGAGCAAGTCGGCCTTGGGGAGGAACTCATACCTCTCACCGTATAATTCGGCAGGCATACAGTAGGTGCAACGAAAGTTACACCTATCCGTGACCGAGATACGGAGGTCTCTAATGGGTCTTCCGAACGTATCAGTCAACACGTGACTCTATCACTCCTTCGTCTAATTTTGAGTACCCATAGCCCGCAAAGCCTCCACCACCCCTTTCGCGGCCATGCCCCGGTGACTAACCCGGGCTTTCTCATGGGCATCCAATTCGGCCATCGTACGGCCAAGTTCGGGCAACAAGAACACTGGATCGTAGCCAAAACCACGGCAGCCTCGCGGAGATACTGTTATCCGGCCACGGCACTCGCCCTGAAAAAACACCGGAGACTCGGTGGGCCGGGACAGAGCTATGACGCAGCGGAATCGTGCCTGGCGCTTTTCCTCGGGTACGCTCTCCAGGTTCTGGAGCAGCAACGCCGTTCGCTGGGCGTCGCTGCCCCCATCGCCACCATATCTAGCCGACTGCACACCGGGCTCCCCGCCGAGTGCCTTTACCTCAAGCCCCGAGTCGTCCGCAAGGGTAAGCATGCCACTTATTTCAGCATAGCTGGTTGCTTTCAATGCGGCGTTTTCCACGAAGGTAGATCCTGTCTCCGCTACCTTTTCATGGATACCGAGGTCTTCCAAAGATACCAGTTCAAATGGCACATCCTCCAGCATCCCAGCAAACTCCTTGAGCTTGCCCGGGTTGCCTGTAGCGACCAGTAGTTTCGACAAGGCTGACATCTAGTTTACCTGCCCGCCAGACAATCTTACATGAGGGGAGCATCGGTGAGAGTGCCCGTTCCGAAACCCTGCTCAGCAGTGGTAGAGAGCCGTCCAAGAGACTGACCCAGTTACAGCCAGTCTAGCAACTGGCACATGAGGCGGTCAATTAATAGAACCACGTGATGATCTGGATGATGCATCGGCGGCGCACGATGCTGCAAGGCAAGGGTGTAGAGGCAATCGAGACCGTCGACGGCACCCACGGCAAACCCTTCCCCACCCCAGGGTCTTTGCAGCCACTCAGGGCGGCATGGACAAGTAGCAGACTGGTCAGCCTTCCGCAAGGGCTGCGCGCACATTAACTACCACAGTATCGTCCGGGGCAAAAATCACCAGGGTGGATGTGCCTGCTCCGGTTATGAAGATTACTTGCCCATCCATTCTTATCCGGCGCGCCGAGACCGCCGGAAGCGCTTTCTCATAGTTCCCGCCTTGGAACTTACGGCAGCGAATGCGATATTTGCACTCGTGGAAGGGAACCATCCCGTCCGATTAGCTTAGCGCCACTGCGGCCCACGTGAGGGACGCTCAATAGTCCGCAAGCGAAAATTCTCTCTGGGATACTCCCTGCTCTACCGCTCGCTCTACTGCACGACGGTCCACTTCAAACGCGAGCAGCTGGTAAGTTGGCCGCCGCCCCAATCACGGTAGTACGACAACTCAACATCAGCCTCTGGCACCACGTTACACCGTATCTGCCATC
>CAYLLU010000037.1:0-18247 GCA_964384845.1 uncultured Dehalococcoidia bacterium | reverse complement strand
ATCCAGGATTGGACCACTGAAGGCGACCCGTGTACTATCGCTCATAGATAGTGTAAGCCAAACACAATGGTTATCAGTCATTTCAACACCAGTGGCAACGTTGGAGTATAATCACAGGATAGAGGAGGCGATTTATGGGAAAGTTTGGCGGCGCTGGTCTTTTGGTCATCGGAATCAGCGTGGCAATCGTAGGCTGGTTAATACAGTCCGACATTATCGAATGGCTGTTAAATGTCGTCGGATGGGTCATAATTATTGGCGGCATTATCGTCGCAGTGGCCGGGCTGGTGAAAATGTTCTCTGGGAACGACGGAGCCTGAGTGTGTAAGGCGCCGCCTGGACTACTAAGAGTGGAAATCATAGTGCCTAGGAGGTAGAACATGGGAATGCTGTCGCGCATGGGTGTTATCGTCAAATCAAAGGTCAATCGGATCCTTGATAACGCAGAGGATCCGAAGGAGACCTTGGAGTATTCCTACGAGAAGCAGCGAGAGATGTTGCGCAACGTCAAGCGAGGCGTGGTGGAGATGGTCACTGCCAAACGGCAGCTCGAAGCCCAAGCAGCCAAGGCCCAAGCAAATCTGACCAAACTCGACTCCCAAGCCAGACAAGCGCTTGGGGCTGGCCGCGAGGATCTGGCACGGCTGGCGCTCGAGAGAAAGCAGTCGACCATCGCCGAGCTAGAAGGGCTCGACGAACAAATTGCTGCCATGGAAATCGAGCAGGAGAAGTTGACCCACGCTGAGCAGCGACTCCAAGCCAAAGTGCAGGCCTTCAAGACTCAGAAGGAGGTCATCAAGGCACAGTACAGTGCAGCCCAGGCACAGGTACGCATCGGCTCAGCCCTCTCGGGGCTGTCCGAGGAGATGGGGGACATCACCTTAGCTGTGGAACGCGCTGAAAACAAGACTGGATCGCTCAAGGCAAAGGCTGGGGCCATCGACGAGCTTGTCGCCACCGGGGTCCTCGACGACCCCACCGGCGGCGACCCGCTGGACAAGGAGCTCAAGGCGATCAGCGCCTCATCCACCGTTGATGCGGAGTTGGCGGCCCTGATGTCTGAACTGCCACCGGGCGATAAGAAGTCCCTGTCAGGAGGCCAGTCATGATAATACGTATACTGACGGAGGGACAGTTCAATCTGCCCGGCATCCACATAGATACCCTCAACGAGATCGATAATGAGATTGTCGACCTCGTCGCACAGGGAGACGACCCAGGGTTCAAGAAGTTGCTGGCGAAGATGCTGGACCTTGTGCGCGACAGCGGCACCGAGATCCCTGTCGATGAGCTGGTGGAGTCGGACCTGGTACTGCCACAACCAGACATCACGTTGAACGAGGCGGCTGAGATGTTCGTGGGCGAAGGACTTGTACCGGATTAGTTTTCATATTCGTGAAACGTTGAGAGGGCTACGGCATCACCGTGGCCCTCTCCTATTCTCGTGAGCTTCGCCCAGAACATCGGTCCTCAGAGGCCACGCAGGACGATAGATTCATGTCGTCCCGCGCCCCGTCAGGCAAAAGAAAATATGGCCATATAGCCTGAGGAACATTATCCCCACCAAACGCAGAACAGACCTTGATGCGCATTTAAGGTGATCCGCACCACAGGTGTGTCTATCTCCACCCAATTTAGCGGTTACGGCATCACGGCCCCTTGGCCATCTGATTGGCAACTGCTAGACTGATCGAGTTGTCTTGGGAGCGTTATAGATGGCAAGAATCCACATACTTGGTGCAGGCACACCGACACCGACACCCACCCGTTTTGGCTCTGCATACGTGGTCGAGGTCGGGGGCGAGCTTATCATGGTCGACTGCGGTCCCGCCGCCACACATAAACTCGTCAAAGCGGGGCTGTGGCCAACCAATGTCGATTTTCTGTTCTTCACCCACCACCACTTTGACCACGACGTTGACTTCCCCTGCTTCCTACTGTGCCGGTGGGACCAGAGCATTGGACAAGAGAATCAATTGCAGGTTTTCGGGCCGACTCTGACCGAAAAGATCACGGAAGGTATAATCGGAGAGGACGGCGTCTTCGCCCACGATTGGAAGGCCCGCGTAAACCACCCCGCCAGCCAGCAGGTCTTCAAGAACCGGGGCGGTGTACTACCCCGGACGCCACCCAACGTGTTGGCGAAGGACATCGGGCCTGGCAGGGTGTACTCGGGCAAAGACTGGGAAGTTACGGCGGCACCGGCAGATCACGTGCAGCCATACCTCGACTCGCTAGCCTACCGGTTAGAAAGCTCCGAGGGTAGCGTGGTATTCACCGGCGATACGGCGCCCTGCCAGCCTGTGGTGGACCTCGCCAAGGGCGCGGACGTAATGGTGTGCATGTGCTGGGATGAGGAGGGAGCAATGCAGGCCAACAAAGAGAGCATGGGAGTCACAGGGACACACGGTGCCGCACACATGGCCCAGGAGGCCGGAGTAAAGAAGCTGGTCCTCGTCCACGTCGGACCGAACCTAGCAGACCATGGACCTATGGAGAAAGGGATCGGCGATGTCAAGAGCATCTACGACGGCGAATTGGTCTTCTCCGACGAACTCCT
Source organism: uncultured Dehalococcoidia bacterium (assembly GCA_964384845.1). Taxonomy (GTDB): domain Bacteria; phylum Chloroflexota; class Dehalococcoidia; order Lucifugimonadales; family CAJWER01; genus CAJWER01. Next base: position 15,687 of record CAYLLU010000037.1, on the reverse strand, counting down.
GGTAGTGGACATTTAACAAAACCGAAAGCCCAATACCCACTCCTGGCTTCCCTGGTTCATCTTAATCCGCGGGCCGAGGATACCCAAGAATGCGTCGGATATCAGCGTTCCGATTTCCAATTAAGGTGAGGCTGCCAAGCATCATTACTATCATCGCAGATAGGAACAGGTCTTCCGCCAGCAGCGCCTGTGACAACAGCGGACCCTCCGTTGGCAGACCCAGCATCACGGATACTATGATGCTCCCAGATATAAGTACTGGTAGCAAGTAATCCAGCGTACTCATCAGTAAGTTCAGGGCAAGCAATGCTCTTCGAATTATGAAGATCAGCATGATGCTGAAAGGCCGCTTATCTCCACGTGGAATTGCGACCTATACTTCTGGAACCATTACGATGCGCCGTACAGCAGTTCCCTATGCGATACAGTATTCTTCCACAGCTCACGACGATGGGCGAGAGTCTAGCACTACCAATCATGAGCATCAATTTACATGAGGGTTCTCACAATCGCGACCCGGCTTCTCCGTGATAGAATGTGCGGCAGGCTAGTTCATCGCTGGAGGACTAGCCCGTTACTTTTGGGACCTGGAGAAGCGCACGATGACCCTCAGTATACTGGGGCCCCTGCTGGAAGCATCCCCCGAGTTCCAGCAAATGGCGAAGTCGCTGCGTAGGGAGCACGCCGACGTCAGGGCCCAAGTCATATCCGACGGAACACCATTCCTCTTAAGCACTTTGTGGCGCATCCTCAGATACCCGATGCTGATTATGACGCCGCGGCCCGAAGATGCCCGCCGCCTATACGACCAGATCCTCATGTGGACCGGCGATGATCCGAACGTCCTGCACTTCACCGAATCCGAGACCCTGCCTTTCGAACGTCTCGTGGCTGATATGGATTCGACCCGGCAGCGCATCCATGTACTCTCTGCGCTAAACTCACACGAGACTGATCCGCCTTTGATCGTGGCCTCTGTAACGGCCGCGGCGCAAAAGACAATCGCCCGTGATGTATTCGAAAACAGCAGTCACACGTTGACACGAGGCCAGACCATTGATCCAGACGCACTGATGGACCAGTGGCGGCGCATGGGCTACCAGGTCGAGCCAACGGTAGACGTGCCCGGGCTCGTCAGTCGCCGGGGTGGGATAATCGACATCTACCCGATCGGCACCAATGCCCCGGCTCGAATCGAGCTGTGGGGCGACGAAATCGATAGTATCCGGCTCTTCGACCCGGAGACACAGCGGTCCACGGAACTGGTCGCCTCCATAACGATAATCATCGCGCGGGAGACCCTACCTGGCCTCATCGATAACGACGAGTTCGACCGAATCCTTGGCAGCGTCAATCTGTCCAACTGTAATCAATCTGCTCGAACACGTATTCAAGAGGAGCTAGGTCTGTTGCTAGATGGTCTCGAGATCGACGACCTAGAGTTCTACGCAGGCCTGTTCAATACTGGATCGCTCTACGATTACATCCCTGGGAACGCGTTATCCATAGTGCTGCGCTCGACCGACATCGCCGAGGCTACCCGGGAAATCGACGAACGGATCCAAGAGCTTCGCCGGGTCAAGGAGGGGCGCGGCGAATTGCCGATCGACTTCCCATCCTCCCATTTCGTCTCCAACGAGTCCGAGCCTAAGATAGGCAGGACCGGGCGCCGCTTGGAAATCACCCCCTGGGGTGCAGAGGATCTGCCCCGAGACGAGACTCATGTGCTCCCCTTTGCTTCCGCACCTGCATTCCTCGGCAGACTAGACCGTTTCGCGGAGGAGGCTAGCGACCTTGCAAGCAGCGGGCACCGCGTGATCGCGATCTCCTCCGTTCCCCAGAGACTAAGAGACATATTGTCAGAACAGGGAGTCGCCACGACTCTGGACGCGTCCTTGCAAGAACCGCCGCCGCCCGGATCCATAACAGTGCTCCAGTCAACAGGGGTCGGGCTAAGCGAAGGATACGCTCTGACGGTGAATGCAGAAAGGCTGGTCGTATTCAGTGATAGCGAAATCTTCGGCATCGCCAAGCAGAGACGAACGGTGCGGCGGAGAGCAGCAAAGCGTGGAGCGATCCTATCGGAGTTGAGTCCAGGAGACTTTGTTGTACATGTAGAGCACGGCATAGCTCGTTTTGCCGGCACCGGCCGAAACCCCACGGACAAGAGAGAGAGCGAATATTTGATCCTCGAGTACGCCGCAGGAGACCAACTCTACGTGCCGATGAACCATATAGAGCGGGTTACACCCTACGTCGCGCCGATGGACCGACCACCCCACTTGACACGTCTCGGAACGCAAGAATGGAGGCGGACTAAACGGCGCGTCGAGGACTCGACCCGCGAGATGGCTGCGGAACTGCTGGCACTCTACGCGTCACGTGAAATGTCAAAGGGACACGCTTTCTCGCCTGACACCCCCTGGGAAAAGGAGCTTGAGAACTCCTTCCCTTACGAGGAGACTCTCGACCAGGTAGCCACGATCGACGAAGTCAAGGCCGATATGGAGAATACTAAACCCATGGATCGGCTGGTATGTGGCGATGTCGGATACGGCAAGACAGAGATCGCCCTGCGCGCAGCCTTCAAGGCAGTGATGGGCAGTAAACAGGTGGCAGTTCTAGTTCCCACGACGGTACTTGCCCAGCAACACTACGTCACCTTCAAAGACCGGCTCAAGGGATACCCCGTGAATGTCGAGGTCCTGAGCCGGTTCAGGACCGATGTAGAGCAACGTCGAATTGTCGCGGGTCTGGCCGATGGCAGTGTGGACATCTGCATTGGCACGCACCGTCTTGTACAGAAGGATATCTGCTTTAAGTCCCTCGGCCTGGTCATCGTCGATGAGGAGCAGCGATTCGGCGTAGTGCATAAGGAGCGACTGAAGCAAATGCGTCGCGAGGTGGATATCCTGACCCTCACCGCGACCCCGATACCACGGACGCTTCACCTGTCCCTGGCAGGCATCCGAGATATGAGTACAATCGAAACGCCTCCCGAAGAACGACTGCCCATCAAGACCTATGTATCCGAGTTCAGCGACGAGTTGGTCCGAGAGGCCATTCGCCGTGAGATAGACCGGCAGGGCCAGGTGTTTTTTCTTCACAACCGCGTCCACAACATCGATTACATGGCCTCCTATGTCAGAATGCTCGTCCCGGAGGCCAACGTAGGGGTCGCCCACGGCCAGATGGCTGAGCATCAGCTTGAACAGGCCATGATCGACTTTGCAGAGGGCCGCAACGACGTACTGGTCTGCACTACCATCATCGAGTCCGGCCTAGACATTCCCAATGCCAACGCCCTCATAGTCAACCGTGCTGATGCGTTTGGTCTCGCACAACTCTACCAGCTTCGAGGGCGCATCGGCCGTGGCGCGCGCCGCGCGTACGCATACCTGATGGTCCCCTCCCAGGGAAGTCTCTCAGAGGTCGCCGAAAAACGTCTCAAAACCATGCTTGCTGCTACGGAACTTGGCGCCGGGTTTCAAATCGCTATGAAGGATTTGGAGATCCGTGGGGCGGGTAATTTGCTCGGGTCCGCTCAATCTGGGCATATTCATGCGGTTGGCTTCGATCTTTACACACGGCTTCTGCGCGAGGCCGTCGAGGCCATTCGGGTTCGTGTCGAGGCAGGGATCACAAAAACCGAGGGGGCCGAGCCGGTTATAGCCGGGGACGCGGAGGATGTCGCTGATTCGGCTCCCTCCGAGCCGGAGGGACCAACGGGTATCGACATCGAGATCCCCGCCAATATTCCGGACGAATACGTCGAAGACCTGTCCACGCGGCTCGAGATCTACCGAAGGTTGGGCGCAACTCTTACGATCAAGGAGATAGATTCGATGGATCGAGAGATCCTCGACCGGTTCGGGCCCCTCCCGTGGCAGGTACTGAACTTGCTCTACGTCGCCCGGCTCAGGCTCACCGCCGACAGGGCCGGTATCGGGGCCATAGTGAGGGAGGAGAAGGTCATCGTGCTGCGCTTCCGCCACGAGGTCGGTGGTGCCCGACGTGTGCTCCAGCGCATGCTCGGACCGACTGTCAGCGTAGGACATATGCACATTCGGCTGGACACCAGTACAATCTCCGACGCTTGGGAGGGCCCACTGATGTCCATGGTAGAGAAGTTGGCCGAGTTCAAAGAACGACTTGATTCACAGTTAGCTGCTAGTTAAAACACAAGGTGTTGGATAGTATGTTGGAGCCAGCATCGGTTTTGGCTGGTAGTGTGTACAGGGAATCATAGTAGTCTGGCGAGGAATCAGGGGTGTCCCTTAACGCCACCATGCCTTGTGCTTTATTCCGTAATGAAGAGAATGAAGAGCGCATAATATAGGCGACAGTAACGAGGTCAAGATCATGCGAGAACGCTTGATGACACTTCAGGAGACCGGCAAACGTATACGCGTCTCCATCATCGGATGTGGCAGATTTGGGTCGATGATGGTGGCTCAGATTAGACGCGCACCCGGGATGACCATTTCGGTAATTTGCGACACTGATGGCCAGCGAGCCCTGGACGCACTGCGCTTGGCGGGCTACGACCCAGAATCGGCCATCGCCACCGCTAACTTAGATGACGCTAACGATATCATCCTGCGTGGCGACCTAGTGGTTACGGACAGTGCTGATGTAGCGATTCAGGCAGAAGTCGATGTGGTTGTAGAGGCGACGGGTAACCCGGATGCCGGTGCCCTCCACTGCTTCGAGGCGATCTTGGCTGGTAAGCATGTAGTCAACGTGACCGTAGAGGCAGACGTGTTGGTCGGGCCCCTGCTTAAACAGATGGCCGACAAGATGGGGGTCGTCTATAGTATGGTCTACGGTGATCAGCCCGCTGCCATCGAGGAACTTTACGACTGGGCGGTGAGTCTCGGCTTCGAGATGGTCGCAGCTGGCAAAGGAACCAAGTACGTACCCGAGTATCGCAAAGGTTCGCCCAACGACGCTCTACTACGACATGGATACGCGGCGGACGATGATCTATCTAACCTCAATGCCCAGATGTACAACTCCTTCTTGGACGGTACCAAATCCGCTGTCGAGATGTGTGCTGTGGCCAACATGACGGGGCTGATCCCCGACGTGCAGGGGATGCATACTCCGCCCGCGAGCATCGAGGATATCCCCAGTCTTCTGATACCCAAGGAAGACGGTGGAATCCTCTCCCAAAAAGGTGTGGTTGAGGTAGTAAGCTGCCTAAGAGAGGACGGCACCTATATACAAAACTCGTTGCGGTGGGGGGTCTACATCGTCATCACCAGCGACAGCCCGTATCTACGGAAATGCCTCCGCGACTATGGAGTGATCACGGACCCGACCGGCAAATATGGCTTGATGTACCGGCCCAACCATCTTGTCGGAATGGAGGCGCCGATCTCCATCGCAAAAGCGTTCTTGTACAAGGAACCTACGGGATCACCGCGTGCGATGGTGGCAGATGTCGCCGCAGGGGCAAAACAATCGCTCGCAGTCGGGGAGGTCCTAGGGGGTGAAGGCAGCCACTCGGTGTACGGCACCCTAGTTACAGCCGCTCAGGCCCACCAGCAGCGCCTTCTGCCCATCGGTTTTTGCGCCGGAGCCACGGTCACGCGCTCGGTTTCGGAGGACCAGTTGCTGACCTACGAAGACGTAAAACTGGCCGAGGGCAGTTTCGCATACCACCTACGACTAGTACAGAATGGTACCCTGTCGAATGCTGTGCGCGCTGAATGAGGCGGTGCTGACTGCACTATGGGGCAGGGATTGATACTGCCTAATCGAGATTGAGCATTGGCTTTTAGAATTAACCAACTCGGATGTATGAATGTTTCCTTGAGCATATATTTGCCCCGTGGTAACAAGATGTGTAGACGGCCGAAATCCCTACTGATAAGTGGGTGGCTTTTTGCAAAGTGTGGTTACAAAGGACATTCCAGGTTTCCGCAAGCGGTTTAAGAGTACAATGGAGATCATTACGATGGTCTCGTCGGAGAGAGAAAAGTATGTTATCGACCACACAACGTAGCTGCCGGATCACCTGGAGGCCTTGAAACAATACACGATGGACAATATGTCCGGAGCCGTTGCCGCCCATCGTCCCAGATAATACCATGCCCCCCACTGTTCCCATCGCACCACGAACCCGCCATCGGTCGCGCAGCGCCGGCACGTTCGCTTCTTTCCAGACCCCCGGATACCGCTATCTCTGGTTCTCTACACTGTTCTGGGTGGCGGCGGGGCACATGCAGATGGTTGTACGCGGCTATCTGGCCTACGAGCTGACCGGCTCCGCCAAGGTACTTTCGGTCATCGTCGCGGTCCAAATAGTGCCAGTCCTGGGACTGGCACTTCTCGGCGGTGCCCTGGCCGACCGCATGGATCGCCGCAGACTCATGCAGATCTGCCTTTTAGTCACCATGGCCGCTACTCTATTCGTAGCTGTTTCCATCTCCACTAACACCGTGAGCTGGTACCACTTGCTGGCGGCAGCAGCGGTCCACGGATCAGTCTGGGCTTTCCTGTCTCCGGCCCGACAGGGCCTGATCTCCGAACTGGTCGGGCGGGAGGGACTAAGCAACGCTATTGCGCTGACAGGTACCGGACTTAGCACAGTCGCACTACTCGCCCCTGCCCTAGGCGGCCTGCTCTACGCGGTAATGGGGCCCGAAGGTGTCAGCTATTTGAGCGCTGCGCTGGTGCTGGCGGGAGTCGGGCTGGTCAGCCTCATAACCGTCTCTGAGCGCGCGCGACCACGGCGAAGATCAAATCTGATGACCGAAATCAGGTCTGGGCTGTCCTATGTTTGGGGTAACAGCCTTGTCCTTGTCCTGCTCAGCGTCGTCTTCGTGACGATGATCCTGCTGCATCCATTCGTGTTCCTGCTCCCCGTGCTGGTCACCGAGGTCTTTGTCCGCGAGTCAGAGGCGTATGGTCTTCTACTCAGCATGCTAGGGCTCGGATCCCTCCTGGGTTCACTAGCGGCGGCCTGGCTGGGGAAGTGGCGGAGAGGGCTGCTCTTGATGGCGGGAAACGTCGCGGCAGGTGCGGCCTTGATTGTAATCGCCTTCGTACCACTATACTTCGTGGCACTGGGCATAATGACAATAGTGGGGCTGAGCGAGGCAGGGCGCAGAGCGTTGAGCCAGTCACTTATCATGGAGCAGGCCGCCGACGAATACCAAGGCCGTATGATCAGTCTCTACACCATGACCTTCGGTCTCATGCCCTTGGGGATCCTGCCTGCCGGCTTCGCCGTTGACAGGTTCGGGATCGAGCGCACTTTAGGCACCCTGGGTGCAGTGATGTTAGGCGTCTCAATTTTAGTCCTCTTGACCCAAAAACGTCTCCGCAACCTGCAATAGTGTAGTCAGGCGACCCCGAGACGAGACGACCGACCATTTTTGCGCACGACAGGTTATGGGACGATCCATGGATCTTCGACGGCAGATCATGCCAGAGCAATTGCTCAACTATCGTCAATAACCCTGAGCCTGGAAGATTCATCAGACAGTCCTTGTTCCTCCAAGTATTCTCCCTGGGGGATCTAATTGGAGTTACTCGCACTAAGGCGCCTGTGCCGGAGCCCAAACGCACCTCGGAGCTTGCGTTGCCAGTCATCTGGCCGCCACACGTAGTATCGGGCCACTCGCAGTGGCGCAGGTATTCACTCGCCTTTCTCCCTCGATCGTATCCGGTGAAGCCTCGTCGGCGTCTAATGCAAGCGTCGTCTCTGAGACGGACTAGCTCCCGAATGTCTTAAACACACTGCCCCTCAAGATCATCGGCGTTCACCAAGAAAGATTCTACGCGCTCAGCGACCAAGGCAAAGATCAGGTACTGTCGAAAACATCGCTGCGAAAGATGCTGCGTACCTGGTGTTCAGTATCATTACACGCCATCAGTCTTCTACAAACCCATCTATGAGAGTGGGTAGGGACAGCAAGCTCTCGATGCGAGGGCAGGCAGTGTATCCAGGGTAGTTGCAATCACGGTCCAGTAATACTGCACTCATACCAATCGCCAGAGCACCTGCGATGTCAGCGGATGGTTGATCACCGACGTGCATTGCCTCGTCAGGCCCGGCTTTAGCCTTCGCAAGAGCGGCATGGAAGATTGCGGGCGACGGCTTAGCCGCACCGGCCTCCTGTGACGTAACCGCCAGATCGATGTGGTCCGACAGACCAAGGTCCTGGACTATGTTAGAGCCAGTGCCGTCCATGTTCGTGATCAGCCCCACGATCAAACCACGTGCACGAAGCTGTTCCACCACTGGGACAACGTCGTCGAAGGGTGCGAGGGTGTGCGGAATGGCCTGCACTACACGCCATATCTTGAGGGCCTGCATTGGCGAAACCTCGACTCCACTGCCCTCAATAACCATCCGCTCGTACTCGCTGAAAAACTCATCTCGAGAGGCGGCATTCCGGCGCTCCAAGGGATAAATAGAGTTCTCTACCGCCATATAGGCGTCGGCTGCTTTGTACCCTTTCAGGACGCCTCCAGCGGTCAGCGTGATGCCAAAGTGAGCGCATGCCTCCGATTGCACTGCGAAACGAGACGGCTCGAACCCCGCAATGGTACCGTACATATCAAAGAACACGGTCTTGAGCATACACTCCATGATAGCATTGGGTACACCTAGGGGTACCCAATGTTTAACAGGCATTACGCTTGGCCCCCTTCAGGTACTCCGCGGAGGAAAATTTGGAGGTCCGATGCAGGCAGGCAAGCTCCCTCTCGACATACTCTCTGATCTGTTGGGTAAGCTCGACATCGTGGACCCTCGCGTAACACTAGGGCCGACGCCTGGCGAGGATTCGGCCCTCATCGACTTCGGCGACCGATATCTGGTAGCCACCACAGACCCGATCACCTTCGCAACGGACCTGATCGGGTGGTATGTCGTACAAGTCAATTCCAATGACCTCGCGGTCATGGGAGCCACGCCCAAGTGGCTGATGGCAACGATGCTTTTCCCAGAACGCACCTCCCGCAAAGTTATAGAGGACGTATTCACCCAACTATCGAATGCCTGTGACTCCCTCGGCATCGCCCTAATTGGAGGCCATACCGAAATCGCCTATGATCTTCCACGTCCCATCGCCATCGGGGCCATGCTCGGTGAGGTGGCGAAAGACCGTGTGGTGCTCAGTTCTGGCGCGCAGCCCGGCGACTCCCTCATCCTAACCAAGGGCATCGCCATTGAAGGAACTTCATTGTTAGCCCGTGAGGCGGCCAATGCGCTTCAAGAGGCTGGGGTCGAGCCCGTAGTAATCGAGCGGGCCCGGGAGATGCTCTTCTCCCCCGGCATCAGCGTCGCTCGTGATGCGGCCTTAGTCTGTGACGCTGTCGCCGTCCACGCAATGCACGACCCGACTGAGGGTGGCCTGTCGACGGCAGTTGTCGAGTTGACCTCCGCCTCCGGGACCGGTGCGATCATCGACGCCAAGTCTGTGCCCGTATTGACCGAGTGCGAGGTCTTTTGCTCCGCCTTGGGACTTGCACCGCTCGGCCTCATCGCCTCCGGAGCCTTATTGGCGACGACAGCTCCCGAGGATGCGCCGATCGTGATCGACGCCTTAGGGCGCGATGGCATTGAAGCCAACGAAATAGGCCGTGTCACCACGGCTGACGAAGGCATCCAACTACGTACACCGAAGGGCACCGTCCCTCTGCCTTCATTCGAGTGCGACGAGCTGGCCAGATACCTTTCGACACAGGCCAGTTTTGCATAGGACTCGAGATTTACTTCCCGCTGATGGTAGTACCAGCCATGCCCTCGATGAAATTGGCGATCGCCGAGTGGTCGGCATCGGCCTTCCCAGCGTTCATTAGAGAGCCAAACATCTGCTGGATCGCGCTCGTTATCGGCAGCGGCACACCCAACTCCTTACCCGTAAGAAGGGCGTTATGGAGGTCCTTTTGATGTAGACGTACGCGGAACCCCGGCACGAAGTTACCCTCGATCATCATAGGTGCCTTGGCATCCATAGCAGTGCTCCCGGCGAGCCCGCCCCTGATTGCCTGGTAGACCGTGTTGGGATCGAGCCCTGCCTTCTTAGCGAGTACTAGGGCCTCGGCTACTGCCTCGATGTTGGACGCAACCACGATCTGGTTGGCCAGTTTCGTGATGTTGCCCGCTCCGTAGTCTCCACACAGCACAATGCTGCCGCCAAGGATTTCAAACATGTTCAACTGGCTGTCGAAAACATCCTGCTTGCCGCCCACCATGATGGCCAGTGTGCCGTCAATGGCCTTCGGCTCTCCACCAGATACCGGAGCGTCGAGAAAGTTTACACCTTGTGCTTCGCATGCAGCCGCGATTTTCTGTGAACTACCTGGGGCTATCGAGCTCATATCAACAATGGTATCTCCGGCCGATGCCCCCTCGAGGACACCGCCGCCCCCCATGATCGCAGCCTCGGAGTCCGCCGAGTCTGGCACCATGGTTATTATCACTGGGGTAGCCTCGGCCACCGCTTTGGACGATGACATCGCCCGAGCACCGGCTATGACTAATTCCTCCACAGCGGATCCGACAACGTCGTACACAGTGACTGAATACCCTGCCTTGATCAGGTTCTTGGCCATAGGTCGGCCCATGATTCCTAGTCCGATGAACCCTATATCCTTGTCTGTCACGACTGTCTCCTTCTAGGTCCGGTGTGTTGGTCTCAGGCTCATGGTAAGCCCCACACGGGACAGGGATTTTTCGTACCGTGATTATAGTTAACCAGGTGTCGGCGTCAAGGGCATCAAGAGCGACGGCTACATTGGCAGCCTAACATTGCAGGTGATAGCCTTTACAGCCTAAGCGCCCCGAATGGCAGCGCACTTCACTCTGAAATTGGGGTAGAGACATGGCAAATAGCAACTCCACGATAGATCTTGAATGGAAAGGCGGGCTGAAGTTCACCTCGACCGATATATATGGACACAAGCTCACTGTAAATGCGCCGGAGCAAGATGGTGATGCGTATGAAGGGTCCAAACCCGGCGAGATGCTCTTGACCAGTTTGGCAGGCTGCTCTGGCATCGATTTGGTGGGAATCTTAAGTAAGCAGCGACAGGACGTGTCGTCCATAGACATCAAAGTCACTGGCACGCAGGACCCAACTCCGCCCTGGGTGTGGACCAAGGTCCATTTGCAGTATGTCTTGAGCGGGCGCGGACTAGATCGAAATCGGGTAGAACACGCCATCGACCTCTCTATGAACAGCTACTGTTCGGTCGGTGCGACCCTTGGAGGCCGGTGCGTGATAACAAGCGAGGTCCGGATCATCGAGGAGGTCGATTGACCATCAGACTAAGGCGGCCACCAGTCTCCTATTTTAGGGTACCTGAGGCCCGCCCTGGTAAGCGCCCACCTACATATTGGTTCACGAGGTGACGGATTCGGCAGTAGAGTGAATGCTTTAGCGCTATCTTTAAGCACTTATTGATGGACCTGATGCGCTGTTGATCTTTGGAGACGCTGCGCAATTTCGCTCCTGGCAATTGTCGCAAACGACGATGACCTATCGCATGGCCGAAGTCAGGAATTTTGTGCCGGGTTTGGGGACACGTCTATATTCATAGGTCGGACTATGGACGGACTCGCCGCGATCATGATTGGTCTCAACGATGCGGCCCTTTGTATAACGCTTGAATCCAGTCAACCAACAAGATCAATGATAAGATCGTACTCCGGAATAAGACCTTCGACTCTACCGAGCACGGCGGTGTTTCGGAGACTCTGCAGATATATTCCCTAGTCTCGAATCTGGCAACCACTACACAACTAATTGCGATATCGTTCCTGGTATTGGAGCACTTGTAGTGTACGGGCGATAGCAATCGAGACATCATAAATGTACCTCTTAGGTGCACTCTTACGCTGATCGCTGTCTCCGGCTGGGCCTACAAAACGGTACTGTAATGGCTCATAAATGCTATAGTCACCTTGCAACAACAAAACGGAGGAGACAGATGCCACAACCGACCGCGGAACAACTCGAAGCCCTTAGGATCATTCCTACACCAGCCGTCGCCAACGCCATCGAGACCTTCGAGATCCGGCCTCGCAACGAGGGCTTTATGTCACCTGAAATAAGCAGCATCTTCCCGGACATGGGTGGTATGATCGGTTACGCAGTCACTGCCGTCATATCGGCGGAAAAGCCTGCTACATCCCGCGTCAACGTTTCGCGACCCGAGTGGTTCGACGAGATTCTCAAGATACCAGCGCCCAGAGTCATTGTCATGCACGATCAAGACTCTCCGAACCCGGTTGGCTCGTTCTGGGGGGAGGTGCAGGCCAACATCCACACGCGCTTAGGGTGCGTCGGGACCGTCACTGACGGGGGTGTTCGCGATCTAGACGAGATGCAGAGTAAGGGCTTCAACGCCTTCGCCGCGGCTGTGCTAGTGTCTCACGCTAACATACACATTATCGACGTCAACGTGCCTATCACCGTTGGCGGGCTAATTGTCAAGCCGGGCGACCTTGTCCTTGGCGACCAGCACGGCGTAACCGAGATTCCCTCAGACTTGGTCGCAGAGATGCCTGCTGCGGTCGCTCGAGTCGAGGCCGAGGAGCGCACCATTATAGACCTTTGTAACTCTCCAGAGTTCACACTGGAAAGACTGAAGGCAATGTATCCATGACAGGAGTGTGATATGGGAGTTGTCCGTACTCGGTTGGGCTTTGAGGGAGGAACACCGGTATGAATCGAAGGGTCTTATCGTGTTACTGAACGCACAATATCTCTAGAGAGCATATCCGATGTCTGCGACCTTTCGATTGGACCCGTGCTAATAGATAAACATCGCAATGGCTTCGTAAACCAGCCCCCTGCCACCACATATCTGGGTTGCCGGCAGGATGCAGTCTAAGGGTCCCCAAAAAATCTTCTGAGCCCGATCATGCTGATCACGGAAGTAGTGCGCAATGCTCCTGCCGTTGAAGAAATTATCATCCGGCAGAATGAGGCCGATAGTCTCACTGTAGTCCTCTAATGCGCGTTCAAGTTGGACACGGTAGCCACGGTAGTAATGTACTATGTACTTGACTAAGACCGGGGAAGAAAAAGATGCAAGTGGGCGAGAACCCTCTCCACTCTCCAAGGGATTAAGATGCTACCCTTTACTCACCAATACCGTTAACACGTAAGCAGGCCTTTCGCCTTCGGGCAGGGTCACTGTGCCAGGATACGGATCCAGGGCAATAATTTCGATGGCATACTCACCTGCTCGCATCGTGCTATCACCCTCCACTTCATCACCAAATTCTACCTCCAGGAACGCCGGCATCTCTTTGCCAACTACGACACCCAACAATACCTTGACCCGACCTTTCCAGGCGCAGACTGCATTAGCCGGGCACCGCGAATCCTCCGTCACGTCGAGGAAACCTATCCGAAGATCATCCGACCCACCGTCTACTGTGTCGCCTATGTCGATCTTGACCTCGATACTTTTACTCTGCTCCCCGAGTGCCGAGCCATCAGTCGTGAAGGTGGCCTTCTCGCGATCGTTGACGACCACCGTGTAGGTTGTGTCAGGATTGAATGCGCTCCCGAGGGGGATATTGGTCTCGATGGTGCTGTAGATGGCTGTGCACACGATCTCTTCGTCGGCGGTTACTAAGTTCGTCACTGTCACTCTGATGGTTGCGCCATGATGCTCCACGGAGTAGCCGCCTAATTTGGCGCAGTCGCTGGGCAACTCAGATATGACTGCTGCGAAATACTGGGGCGGGAGCGACTCGGTGACATTGACCGCCACACTGTTGATCGGCGCATCTATCTCCACGATCTTTACTTCGTGATCGCTAACAGCCGTATCGATCAGGTCAGGTTCGCTGCACAGGATATTGGACCCTATGGCTTGTGCAACGTACACTACACCGTTGACATTGACGTCGTATGTGGCGCAAGCTACCAGTGCGTCCGGTACCGACAGTCTCGATTCGACTACACGGTAGTCTTTCGTGCAAAGCGCGTCGATCGGTACCATGTTCTGCACCTCGACTATGATAGTGTCGTTGGAGCGCAAAATCAGTGGCTCAATAATCTCGTGACAGCCACTGGGTAGACCAGTGGTCAGCACCAGCCGCGACCCTCCGTCGGGGACATAATCTATTGTGACACTTTCGACAGGCGCGTCCTCTTCGATCTTCTGAGTAACTTCGTCCTGGGCAATAAAGATCGCGCTCTTATCATTTACCAGCACTGTATACGTCGTTCCCGGCTCGAAGTCACTCCCAAGAGCCACGGTGGTCTCAACCGTACTGTACGCCGTATCACATGCCATGTTCTGGTCCGCCGGCAAGTAGTTAGTGACCAATATGCTAATGTTGTCACCGTCGCGGGTGACGGTGGATGTGCCGAATTCGGCACATCCATTAGGCAGCCCCGACGTGATCAACAGCATGTACTGGGGCGTAGGCAACTCCGCGACATTGATCGTAAGGGCGTCGATGGGAGCGGGGGCCTCTATAGGTTCCGTCCCCTGCACAGGCGAATCCTCGATGGTAAAGGACGTTGTCTCGCCGTTGACGATGACGGTATATGTCGTACCGTGGTCGAAATCGCTTCCGAGCGCCACGGTCTTCTCCACAACCAGGTAATCATCGATGCATGTTGTCAGACTATCCTCGGTGGGCACAAGGACCGTCACATCCACGGTTACGATATTTGCGTCCCGCTTCACCTCATAGTTGCCTTGCTTGATGCATCGGCTGGCCAGCTCCGTCTGGATCCCCAGGAAATATTGGGACGGGGAGGACTCGTCGAAATCGACCACGATCGACTTAATGGGGGCGGGGACCTCCACGAAGACTGCCTCTTTTCGCTCTATTGGAATCGAGGCTCCGGGATCGACGGCCGAGCCCTGACATGCAATAATCGTCGCGGAGATCATCGGCAAGATAGTCAGTGCCACCGTTCTACTGATTCTCATTCGTTAGGTTCTCCGTTGGGTTTGGTTTCTGGTCACGTATAACGATGAAGCAGGTGTCCATGTGGTTCTATCGGGCTGCTCAATTCAGCCTGCAGGGAACCCTTCCGACCGCCCCAACATTTCGTTAGGGTTCACAGCACCACAGTGCCTGTCATGCTATCATGGAGAGCGACCCTCTACTCCTGAGCTAGTTGAACCATGAACGGAGTAGCGTATCTAGAGGTATTGTATAAAGTTTGGTCAACAATTATCCGTCGAAATCATCAGACTGATAAGGCCGAACCGCCCTTCCATCAAATCCTACGCAGGTCTCCCAACTTTGCCCTCTACACATGTTCGGCGCCGACTTGAACTGCGAGAGGAGTCCCTTTCACGCTACGCGTCTAGATCACGCGACGGCATTCGTGAGCGCCCCGAGCAGCCAGATACCTTGCGCGGCGAGTTTCAGAGAGACCGCGACCGGATCATCCACTCGCTGTCATTCAGGCGCCTCAAGCACAAGACCCAGGTGTTCATAGCACCGACAAGTGACCACTATGTCACACGTCTGACTCACACACTTGAGGTGGCGCAAATATCGCGGACTATCGCACGCGCCCTCAACTTGAACGAAGACCTCGCTGAGGCTATCGCCCTGGGCCACGACATCGGGCATACCCCCTTTGGCCATGTGGGAGAAAAACTCCTGGACAGTCTAGATCCAGCAGGCTTCCGTCACGCGGAGCAGAGCCTGCGGACCGTCGAAAGGCTGGAGAAACGAGG
>CAYLLU010000036.1:0-22077 GCA_964384845.1 uncultured Dehalococcoidia bacterium | reverse complement strand
GCCCATTCGATTTCTAGTTCAGAAAGCGATCCTAGGTGGGTGCCCTTGCCCAGGCGTGCGGCTACAGCAGATGTGACATCGGGGTCGGCATGCACCAGTAGGAGGGCGCCAAAGCCCATCATATAATCGATCAACTCATTGCCGTCCACGTCGTATTTGACGGCACCGCGGCCCTCGTCAATGAAGACTGGGTGAGGTTTTACGGGTCTCGATTGATGTCCGCCGCCGGGGATTACGGTCTTTCCGCGTTCGAAGGACTCTGATGAGCCTCGAAACTTGGTGGTGTAACGTTCAAGAATGGTTGCCATCGCATTTCTCCTAAGCTGCAATGCCGACCGATCCGATTATACAATAGTCTCGACTTTGACCATACTTGCGGACACGCCTATACTGCCGGTTGTCCGGTCGTTACCAAACCCCACGAATACGTGAAATCTGGGACACTGTGAGGCGAAGAAACATGGCGGAATTCGCACATACTACAAATCCGTTCGGCGGAGTAATCATAACCCCGGAGGCACTCCCGGACTCACGGGAGGAGTTCCAGGGGCTGCTCGTGAGTTCGCTGAGTTCATGGAGTGCCCAACACTATAAGGTTGTGTGGCTCCAGCTGGCCTTGGCCAAGGCCGCACTGGTCCCGATTGCCGTTGATCAAGGTTTTGAGTACCACCACACTACAGATGACTACCTGATGTTGACATTACGACTGGTTGAGCAAGCCTTTGTCCCGCCATATGCGTCCCACTACATTGGGGCTGGTGGTGTCGTCGTAAACGAATTCGATGAACTTCTGGTCGTTCACGAGAAGGGGCAAATAGGTCAGGGACGTTACTATAAGCTGCCCGGAGGCGCGCTCCATGTTGGGGAGCACCTGGTGGAGGGTGTCGTGAGGGAAGTGCTCGAGGAGACCGGTATTGCATCGCGCTTTCTGTCTCTGGCGTGTTTAAGGAACATGCATGGCTACAGATATGGCAGGTCCGATATCTATTTCGTGTGTCGTCTGGAGCCACTGAGCTTTGAGATAACGACACAAG
The DNA here is from genome assembly GCA_964384845.1 of uncultured Dehalococcoidia bacterium. GTDB lineage: Bacteria > Chloroflexota > Dehalococcoidia > Lucifugimonadales > CAJWER01 > CAJWER01. The sequence goes on along the minus strand of CAYLLU010000036.1, from coordinate 21,043 downwards.
AGGAAGAGATCGAGGAGTGCCTGTGGATGCCTGTAAAGGAGTACTACCAGGCCGATACTGTCTCATATTTTAACAAGGTAATTGTCCGGGCGGCGCTAGAGAGTCCCGGGGTGGTCCCGACGCAGATCGCTGGGTATCGGGACCCGGATACGGTAGAAGTATTCTTACCCAGTAACACAACCGAAAATTTCTGATCTGTCGGTGTTGTGGTGCTGCGCTCGTTCGTGGGTATGTGTAGTGCAAGGCGCGCACTAAGTAACCGGACTTTTTGCAAGTAACAACCAATATGAGGCAATGGTCAGTCGGAACCAAGGGGAAGGATGTGCTTTATGATTTTGGAAGACGGCGACGCCGCGGATCGGTATATTGACTCAGCCTTAAGGCAAGAAGATGAGGGTATAGGCGTGGCCGAATTGACGTGGCTACTGGAGTGCACCCACGAGTGGGGATCGTTGCGCCTGAGACTACTTACGGCATTGCAGCAGGCCCTGAACCGAGGGGAAGAGGATTCCGCCGCAGGACAACTGAAGGTAGCGCTGACAAATCTGATTATCATGCAGACGCGAATTCAGGAGCGTGAAAACAAGCTCGTTGAGTTGTTGTGTCGGGCCGAGGCCGAGTCGGCGGTTGGGCCGGTGGTGTTCGAGGTGGAAGATCTAATCTCCAATGCCGAGAGTGTACTGAGGGAGTCACGGCAGTTGCGTGATGGACATGCTTAGGGGCTAGGATTGGTGCACTACACGGGTCTTTTTAAGAAAAAAGAATCAGTATTTATTTGCGAGACATTCTCAGATAAACATCAAATGGACGCTATCCGTCTGCACGTCCATTCTAAGCGTCCTGCCTAGTTATCCCCGTTTACCAAAGAGTCACTCACTAGTAAGATGGCAGCGGAACAAATCAGCAAATAGTTATGGTGCCAAATGTTGAAATAATAGAAGTGGGGCTATGAATCATATCTGTATTGTCTTCTTAGAAACCCAGTAATCTAGCCGCCAAAAATAGATTTTGCAAAATACCTAAGCCATAACTAATAACTAAAGCCGGCAAAACGAAAACAACGAATTTTTACTTGGTGTAATACCATATTCCTTACCCACTTCCATCTCTTGGATTTGTGGGTTTTCTGGAGCCTCCCGGAACACTATCGATGACAAAATGTCGTTTGATAACTTTACATTTTCCCTTCCAGGTCATATTGGTGCTGGGAATGCTGCGAAGGGGGATGCTTTGGTTGGGAATAGCGTGACGGTCGTTCCTGAAGGTAAGGTGGAGTAGTGGTGGCGACGGCACCTTAGTTCGGTGCCGGAGGGAGTTCGGACGATCAGGATTATCTCGTCGCCGCGGAACTCTCGTGAAATCACGACCGAGGTGCCTTTCGGGTCTGGGGCGATCTGGAAATCGTCGAGCCGGACTAGGACATCTACTCGGGTGCCATCGGGGTAATGATGGCCGCTTGACTTCAGGGCTAGATTCCCAAGCTCGGTCTGGATCCGATCGCCGGTTACGATGCCGTCTAGGAAATCGCAGGTGCCAACCATGCGAGCGACGCTTTTGGTAGCGGGGGCATGATAGAGGGTATCCGGGGTATCGATCTGGTCGAAGCGCCCATTGTTCATCACTACTACACGGTCGGCCATCGCAAAGGACTCCTCACGCTCGTGTGTCACGAATATGGTGGTGATACGGCTCTCACGGATGATAGTGTTGACCTCGTTGCGCAGATCGCGACGCATTGTGGAGTCGATGTTGCTAAAAGGCTCGTCCAACAGGAGAGTCACCGGTCTTGGCGCGAGGGTCCGGGCTAGAGCGACGCGCTGCTGCTGACCTCCGGATAGCTCATGGGGATAGCGCTGTTCCAGGCCGGTGAGCCGAACTAGGTCCAAGAGTTCGCCCAGCCTATTGTGTCGCTCATCTTCGGAGATGTTTACCAGTCCAAAGGATATGTTCTGGAGCACCGTCATATGTGGAAACAAGGCGTACTCTTGGAACACCATCCCGATGCCCCTTTTTTCCGGAGGGACCAGAGTATTTCGAGTGGAGACGACTTGGCCCTCGATCCGTATTTCGCCGTGGTCCAACGACTCGAATCCGGCTATTAGGCGCAGCACACTGGTTTTCCCACAGCCGCTAGGCCCCAGGATAGACAGAACCTCTCCGGGTTGAAGCGCAAAGGAGATTCTATCAACAGCGGACACGCCGCCATAGCTTTTTGACGCCTCGACACACTCGACAACGTGGGTGCTCAAAGGAGTATCTTCCTATCGCGTAGCATCAGTAGTGCCATGGGCATTGAGGACATCAGGATCAGCACGAGTGCCGGCGCTGCGGCGCGGGCGAAGAATGCCTCAGAGGACGCTGACCATATCGATGTGGCTAGAGTCTTGAATCCCAGCGGCCCTAGGATGAGCGTTGCTGGTAACTCCTTCATTGTGATGAGGAATACCAGGGCAGCTCCGGCGGCTACTCCTGAGCGAGTCAATGGTACTACCACGTCTTTCAAGGTATGCAAGGGGCCGTGGCCGAGCCCCCTGGCTGACTCTTCGAGACGGGGGCTGACCAACAGCAACGCTGATCTAGTAGCGCCCAGTGTGGCCGGAAAGAATAGCACGATGTAGGCAATCAGCAGCAGCCAAATGGTCTGGTAGATGGGCAGGGTGAGGGTGGTGACGAAGAACACTAGTGCCAGGGCCACTACGATGCCAGGCAGAGCATATCCCGTGAAGGTGAGACGCTCGACGATACGGCCTGGCAGGCTGGGGTACCTGACGGCTAGGATTGCGAAGGGTATTGAGAATATGGAGGCCACTATCGCTGTCATCGCCGATACAGATACGGAGTTCCAGGTAACGCTCCAAAGAGCGTCAAAACTCTCACCGGAGTTTATTCCTTGGACGATCCAGTAACCAAGTACAGATATGGGAAGCGCGAGGGCGAAAAACACAATGGTGCCGCAGAATACCTGGCCTAGCCATTGCAATTTTCCCAGCCGGACAACTCTGGGCAGGTGTTTTACTCCGGGGCTGGAACGGTAGTAGTGGAGCTGCCCTCTCGATCGCGCCTCGACTAGGAGGATGCCTATGGCAATCGCTACGAGCACCAATGAGAGGACGGCTGCGATGGAGCGGTCGAATGCGGATTGGTACTGCTGATAGATGGCCCAGGTGAATGTCTCATACCTCAACAGTGAGACCGCACCGAAGTCGCTAAGTGTGTAGAGGCTGACTAGGAGGCCACCAGACGCCATCGCCGGACGCAGCATAGGTAGCACGATGCGTAGTTGAACTCGCGCAGGGCTTACTCCTAAGCTGCGGGCCGATTCTTCTAGTACAGGGTCTAGATTTGATAGTACGCTGCGGACCGTTAGAAGTACGTAAGGGTAGCTGAGGAGAGCAAGGGTGATCGTAGCGCCAGGGAGACCATAAATATTCGGGAGACGGTCGATGCCGAATGGGCCGGAAAGCATATCTTGCACGAGGCCCTTTGGTCCCAGTGCGGATATAACAAGAAAGGCACCGACGTAGCTTGGGATGACCAGAGGCAAGACTGTTAGGACACCCCAGATTCGGCGTAAACGCAGGTCTGTACGAACGGTAAGCCAGGCGAGTGGCAATGCCATGATCATACAGAGGGTGGTCACTGTCACGACGAGTAGTACAGATCGTCCAAGGATCTGAGCCGTACGCGGGCGTAGCAACAGATCCCATGCCTCGGAACTGGCCCCGGTACTTTGGATCAGCAGGTAGACGGGCGGTATCACCATTGCAATGGTGATGAGTAGTACTGGAAGCGACACGAATAGTGGAGGGCTCTTGGTGCGAATGGTTCGCCAGAGTCCCGGGATTAGGGATGTGTCTCTTGGGTCGACCAAGGTTTGCTGCTCGGTGATTGCCATCTCAGTGTTTTTTCTGGGAGAAGGTAAGAGAATGGGCACTTGAGAGAAGTGCCCATTCTCTTGGATATTGGGTTGGGTGTACTATGGGATGATACCTAGGTCGCGGAGCAGAGCCTGTGTGCCCTTAAGGTCGGTGAGAGACGCCATGTCCACGTCCGGGTTATGCAACTCAGATAGAGGTGGCAGGATTCTGTCAGTGACGACACCGTCGACAAGAGGGTACTCGAATGTCTGGGCCGCAAAATACTGCTGAGCGACAGGGGAGAGCAGTAACTTCATGAACTTTTCTGCTGCTTCGCGGTTCTCGGTTGTTTGCAAAATCCCCGCGCCGGCGACCAGGACGATACTTCCAGGACCACCCCCTACCAGGTAGTGGTTACGGGCCTCGAAGCTCTCCCCCTGCTCTTGGAGAAAGCGGTGCAGATAATAGTGATTGACAAAACCAATTTCAATCTCGCCGGTAGCGGTGGCCATAACAGTGGGGGTGTTCTTGGGATAGGAGACCGGCTTATTAGCCAGGATGCCTTCAAGCCAATCCCTGGTGCGCACCTCACCCCACTGGACACGCATGGCCGTAACCATGGCCTGGAAGGAGCCGTTGGCCGGCGGCCAGCCGATGCGTCCTTGCCAGCGAGGGTCTGTAAATCCTTCCATCGTCTCGGGCATATCGGAGGTATCCACCGACTGAGTGTTGTAGACTACGACTCTAGCGCGCCCAGACACGCCTACCCAGTCGTCATCGGGAGATCTTGCCCAGGTGGGGACTGAGGTCAGGATATTGTCAGGCAACGTGCTCAGCAAGTTCACAACGGCTCCTAGTCCACCGGGATCTTGGGCGAAGAACACATCTGCAGGCGAATTCTTGCCTTCCTCCAGCAAGGTCGCGGCCACTTCGGCGGTTTTTCCGTACTTCACGTCGACCTCTATGCCGGTTGCATCCCGAAATAGATCTATGACTGGCCCAACGAGGGACTCGCTCCGGCCTGAGTAGATGACTAAAGTGGAGTCGTCTCGTGAGCAGGCGGGGGCTATCATAGAGACGAGCATCAGGAGCAGGCTGATCTTAATCGCGATAAGTCTTGGTAACGTTAGTATCAAAACACTTACCCTCAAAAATACTTAGCACAAGCTCTGATATTGAAACGTGTGCATTAATCAGGATAATAAGCCTATACTAACTTTCTAATGATGTCAACACTAACCGGATGGAATTTTGGTTAGTCTTCGGTATCTTGGCCAATCTACGAAGAGCAGATTCTGGTGACGGTGTACTGTTTCTCGGTACCCTTCTGTTCGCCTGTGAGGCAGGCGGCGGTAGTGACGGTTCCACTGACTACGACCGTCACGTCATAGGCCATGAGATTGTCGCCATGCACAGTCGGGGCCTCGACTCTCACGTGGGCTTGGTTGTCTGAGGACTCTATAATGCGGGTCGAGATTGGTCGGCCGGTCCAGCCCCAGCCCTCGCGCATCAGTACTGCACCCTCTGCCGCCTGTTCGAAGGGGCTGTCCAGACGGGTCCATCCTCGATAAAGTGAACTGATGTCGGATACCTCACCGCGGCGGAACACCAATTCGTCGAGTTGTGAGATGTTTGGACGTACCCAGTTGCGACCCTCAGGTAGGTCCACGAGATTTGGGGCTAGGCGGTGCCCCCCCAGGTGGCTGGATCTCCAGACCCGCAAGCGTCCGTTTAGCAGAGGAGCGTATTCCTGGCGCAGGCGCTCGTAGATTGGGAAGCCGAAGGTGGCGCAGCAGGTGTCCCGACTTCCGTGGGTGCATACCAGGATGTCTCTGACGTCGTTGGTCTCCTCACGGTACTGGTCGAATTTGCGCAGGGTGTGGGAGTTTTCGATGAGCGCCGTCGCAAGATCGGCAGCGTAATTGTTAGGTACAGCGTAGTCGAGCCTACTAAAGGTTGCGGCGGGAGTCATCTGTCTGTAAAACAGCATTATCCGGGTGTATCCTGCCGCTGTGTACCCGGGGTCCGGGGTAACGCACTGCAATCTCACGGGATGTCCTGCTGCCTCAGTCTTGGCCAGGGCATCCGACACCTTGGAGGGGAACTGGGTCGAGTCCTCAACCTTGTTTTTCCAGGGGTTAGGTAGTTCCAGAACGAGGCAGCGTTGCCAACTCGGCGCTGAGCCGACTGGGTCTTCGCCGATGTCGCAAGAGTAGATGGAGCAGAGCTGGTTCTTCTGGGACCCCAATGACGTACTGGACATGGGCCTGTCTCCTGAAATTTGAGTTCTCGGGGATATGGTTTCTGTTACGTGCCTTCCGGATCAGCGTAAGAATCATCGTTCACCTTAGTACTTGGTACGACAAGTTGCAATCCATGCAAGGACAGTATCGTCTGGTTAGACAGGCGGCTGGAAGCCCGAGTCGTATAGATACATCTTATACGTACAAGCCCAGCCCGCTGCATGCACAGTGAGGAAACTATGAAGACTTATGAGAATGTTGTGAAGTAGGGTGTGTCTGGCGATGTGATCTCACCGCCCGTTCATGGTTCCAAGATAAAGTATCCACTTGATACTTCTTCGACATTTGGATAGAGCGTTACATCAAGCCGAACTACGATCTATGAGGCGTAGCTCCAGACTAAAGTTGTCTTCAAAAGGTATACTGACGTATCTGAGTAAGAAAGGTCTATGAAACGGGCTAAACGTATTCAACTCCGAGTATAGTTGCTCCTGTCTCACTAAACTGAGGACAACTACGTGACAATGACATTGCAGGTGACCCGGGATGACATCGTCAATAGTTTGACTGAACTTGGTATCCGTAAGGGTTCTCTTGTGATGGTCCATAGTTCTCTCAGCGCCATTGGAGAGGTCGAGGGTGGAGCGGAGACTGTTGGGGACAGTCTACTAGATGTCCTTGGATTTGACGGGACACTCGTTGTGCCGACATTTACATACCCATCGGCGGTACCCGAATGCAATGATGCAACTTGGATTTTCGATCCTGAGGAGACACCTTCTGCGATGGGTGCGATCACGAATGCTATACGGAACCGGAGCGGCTCTCGGCGAAGTATCCACTTATGGCACAGTATCGCAGCTATTGGCCCGTTGGCGGAACAGATCACCACAATAGGCAGAACCTCCGCTTGGGATGCTGAGAGCCCGATGGCATGGGTTCTTAAGAACGATGGCTGGTTACTCCTTCTCGGAGTCCCATATCAAAACCTTACAGCCATTCACATTTGGGAGGTCGAGTTCGGGGTCGATTATCGAGTAGATTACGATGTCGAGCGGCGTATACAGCAGAGAAATGGCAGTCTTGATCCGTTGATCAGTCGTGTCCATGATCGTGCCGACACACATCCGGGTAGTGATTTCAACCGATTTGGCGAACGGATGGAGGCCGCCGGAGACGTTCATATTGGCCATGTTGGTAATGCTGTAGCGCGGCTCTTTTCGGCCCGAGATGCCTATATCCTGGCCGAATCGATGTACAATATCGACCCATTGTCATTTCTGAAGCAAGGTGACGCGGTCACATCTCTGTCTTATGGGCACACCATCTCGAATACCAAAGGAATTCAATGTGTGGTCGATCCGAAGCAGGCTTTTCCTACTACACGACCCGAGACACCACAATTCAATTAGACGAAGTTGCTGTGAGCCATGATAGTTAGGGAACTAGTTAATGGATCTATTGTGATCGCTTTAGGAAGCAATAATGTAAGATGAGATGATGTGCTCTGCTTGAAATCTAGACTCATACCTAACTTTGGATTGGAAAATTACGGAGATAGATAGCAATGAATACCCGGGTATTTACTTCATGGTTACTGATAATTTGTCCAATAGCGATGATGGTAATCTTTGCAGGCCTTGAACCATTGATTATTGGGGAAGTTGACGAAAAATTAGCTCCTAAAGAAAAAGCTTTGGCTACTTTGGAACTGTTTCAGAGTAAAGAGGTAGCCAGCAATATCATAAATATTTCTGGGGTAGTGCTAATGGTTGGTGCCATTCTAGGACTTGCTCTCCTTGGTAAGTCTTTGAAAGGAGGCGGATCTGCCTTAGGGACCCTATCCTCAATGATTTTCACAGCAGTATTAGCAATCCCTGTTATCAGTATGGGATTGTACATAACCGGTAACGATTTTTTCGCGGATGGTTATAAAGATGCTGCAGTGTCGCTAGAAATGATGGGGGACGCCGCGTTTAGAGCAACCCCTATATTCTGGGGGATTGGTTACGCACTATTAGGATTGGGAATGATACTGGAAAAAGGTCCTTTGCCGACAGTATTGGCCTGGCTTTTATTTTTGGGTGGACTGGCAATGTTGTCCACGGGAGCATTTATCGGCGGTTTCGGATTTTTAATATTCTTGATTATGATCCTAGTGGTGGTCATTTCCGGTGTGTTCTTACTTAGACGAACCGGTTAGTACTAAAGCTTCTGACTAGCTATATTTGGAGCAGTAACTAAATAATAAGCCCTCTCAGTCTGCTGAGAGGGCTTATTATTTAGTTACTGCTCGCCTACATCACCTGTGAAACTGAAGGAAGAATCACCCGTCCATATTCACTGGGTTTGATATGAATCTACAGGACCTCTTAAAGTTGGTGGAGCTGCGGGGACTCGAACCCCGTACCTCTTCAATGCCATTGAAGCGCTCTCCCAGATGAGCTACAGCCCCATTTTGAACTTGAACCGTGTTAATTTACGCCCTAGCTCTCTTCTTAATTCATTTTTTCCATCGAGTAGATTACGTCAGTGTTATTGTGCTTTTTATCCCACTCGACTACCCACGGTGCAGTTACAGCTTCTTGCATTTTGTCAAAGTCTATGACGTTTGCAATTGTAACGACTTTACACCATCCTTCCTTGTCATAAGGAAGTTCAGCACTTTCAGTAGTACCATCTGTGATTCCTGGGTATTGATCACGAATTTCAGTCATCATATTGTTGAAGTCATCAAATGTTCCCTCAAAAGTTGATGTGAAACAAATGTTCATTAAAGTTCTCCTTTATTATTAATGCTGTGAATTCGTCACGCTGTTCGGCACATTTTATTAAAAAACGATACCTGATATAAAACATATACAACTTGTCGTATTCAGATTGGCGCATATAGACGGTTCAATATTATTGAAGCGCTCTCCCAGATGAGTTACAACTCCACATGATTTGGCAAACAGATTATAGCAGGTTTTAGCTATAATTCACTTCCATTGAAGACAGTCGTTGGGTCTTGAACTAGGAGGCTTCCTTATATTATCTTACCCATATCGCAAATCATGGAAGAAGCGAAGAGGTTGATATGAAGTGCACAGCCTGCAGCAGTGAGACCCAAGACGATGCTCAGTTTTGTGGAGTGTGCGGAACAAACCTGAGTTCAGGTGGAGCCACTACCAAGCCAGGATTACCCACGGTCGGTTTCGGTAAAGCAATCAGCCGTGGCTTCACTAATTATATTACGTTCAGTGGTAGAGCGACGCGGGCTGAATACTGGTGGTGGGTGTTATTCGCGTCCCTTATTGGGTTCATACCGTTAGCAGGTTTGGTGACACTAATACCGACGCTAGCAGTGACGTCTCGGCGATTTCACGACATTGGGAAATCTGGCTGGTTACAAATCTTACCGGTTGCTTTAATAGTCGTGGCTGTTATCTCTGCTGTTGCTCCTATCCTGATTCCTCCCATAGTTTGGATGATTGCTGCTTTTGCTAGTTATGTTGTTTTGATTGTATTGCTTGTCAGAAAAGGCGATGAAGGGTCAAACAAATACGGCCCAGACTCAAGAACTATCTCACAATAGCCGTATAAACCTTAATAGCATTCTCACTATTTGCCCTGCTAGCCTCGCAGTCCTAGCCCCTGCCCTCTTGCCCCTAGACTATGCTATCACCAGAGGTAGACTTATGGGATGTGGTGTCTGAGACATGCCCAATCACATTTCATCTCACAAATGTCTCATGAAAAATGTGATATCAGAGGATAAGCGATGGCAAAGATGGGTAAACGTATGCCCATGTGTGCGCTTACACGAAGTGCTTGCGCGATAGGAAAGCATAGGATTAGTAGGATGTAGAAAATTTGTGGGGCATAGGACGAATCCATAGCATTCGCCCCACGCCCCAGACAGTCTGAGACTACCTGTAGTCCTCAGATCCGTGGTTATTGCAGAGAATACTGGATATCACTCTGTTTTCTTCGTTAAGAGACTTACCCCCAACCAGATAAAAGAAGCAACAATACCTAGAAATCCAATTGGGATCAATAGGCTTTCATAATCAATTAAGCAACCTGCCACGGTAAATATTCCCACGATAATCATTAACCCGGCAAGAATTGGACTGAAGTTCTTTTGCTGCAATATTCCAACGCCGAATAACGCAAAACCTAACATCGATATAGCGGTTGTTATTGCTCCTGTGGCTTGTGCTCCAGCGAACATACTGGACGCTACCGCCATATTAGCATTATGTGCAGCTTCGGCGGTTGCGATCATGAGGGATGTTTCGCCCAGTTGCCCGGCTGAACCTACTAGCACAAGGAGGAACCCGAAACCAGCCATATAGTGACCAGGGCCGCCTCTCATGGAGTTCTTTATGAAACCTAAGCCACCTACACCTAACAAAAACGCCAAGGTCGCAGCGGGGAACAAATATTTGATGGCTGTGCTGTTGGTACCCAATTCAGCAATAAATTTTTCCGCATCGTCTGGCGCTACCCCATTCATCGCGACGGCAAAAAACGAGAACCATCCGATTATAGCAATTAGGGGGCCAAATATAAGAGCTAAGCCTGTAATCCTATTGGTGTCCATTTCAACCTCCATACTAGTGATGTGCAGGAGTATAACGCAATTTCGAAACTGCTGACTCCTATATATTGATCACTTCTTAAACCGTAAATATTGTAAGCAATGGATGACAGCCCATTTGGGATTAGATACAAGTGGGGCCATATACGTAACAACAATCTTGCCAAACAACGGCCGTATAATCCTTTAAAGCATCCTTGCTATCCTGGCCAGATATTGGGTGCAAAAAGAGCGTATGTGTAAGTGGGAGGAATGACTATTATGGCTAACCGATAATACAACGGACTTGTTGGTTAACGAAGGGCGTCTCAGTGGCAATGGCTACGTCTGGATCGTCGATGGCTACGGCCAGTCTTATATCCATATCTACAACAGGACCGATAAATAACTTTCAGATATCAATGTTACAGTAGAGTTGCGTGTGGGGCCGGGTTCCAACTGGCTTGACAGCCCCAGCGGGTTCCCCAGCTATAGCGAACTGTTACTGTTGTCGGGCTGAATGGGTCGCAGATCACCACTCTGGACACGGATGTCAATCCGAGTCTGCTAATCAACTCACACCTCCTAGTGGCAGGGCACTACGACAGTACCTATGTATGATAGGCAGCCGGATCAACAAGCTCGCCAAGACACCTTGGCGATAAACCTACCAGAACTTGGGGACCTCTTCCTCTTCCTTAGTTATAATCTCTAAGAAAGCTGGCCTATTGGATCTGGTACTTTCCAGGGCCGCACGAATAGCCGGGCCGACCTGGTCGGGGGTTTCCACTCTCTGGGCATAGGCCCCGAGGCCCTCTGCTATTTTGGCGTACTCTCCGGACAGCCTATTACTTCTGTAGTGTTCGGACGCATAAGGCATGTTCGACGAATAGTGGGTCATAATGCTGTTATTAAGAACAACAGTCAGGATTCCGATTTCCGACCTCGCTGCCGTCTCGATGTCCAGACCCGACATTCCAAATGCCGCATCGCCCATAACGTTGATTACTGTCTTCTCGGGAGCCGCCAATTTCGCTCCTAAGGCTAGACCTAGGCCATACCCTAGTTGCGTGGACTTACCCCACCCGATGTATCCACCAGGTCGTACTGCTTTCCAGAAAGGCACCATTTGGTCCCGGGGAAAGCCAGAATCGTGGGTGATGATGGTGTTTGATACATCCACGTTGCCAGCCAATTCGCTAATTACTCGGTATGGGCTGATGGGCACCTCGTCCGAGGCCAGACGTGGGCCCCATTCGGCCATGAACTTCTCTTGCAGCCGACCTATCTCTTCAATCACGCCGTTGACGTCGCCCCGCCCATGCTCTCCGACCTGACGCTTGACCTCGTCAATCATCTGCCGCAGCACGAGCTTCGCATCGCCAATTGCCCCAAAGTCGGGACTATAATCTTTGTTGAGGTCATCGGCGCAACTAGTTGAGTGCGCGATCACCACTCCGCCAGGCATAGGCGCGTTGAATGTTGAAATAGTCATGGAGGTGCCCATACCGAGGATGAAGTCAGTCTTTTTGAGAAAGTGGTCAACCATTAGGGTGGAAGTGAGAGCACCAGCCCCGAGGGATAACCGGTGGTCCTCAGGAAAACAACTCTTACCCGCAAGTGTAGTTAGCACTGGGATATTCGTTAGTTCGGCCAATTCTACAAGCTCGTTAGTGGCCTGTGCGTAGAGTATCCCCTGACCAGCATTGATCACTGGCGAGTCTGCCTTCAACATTGCTGTCACGAGGTCGCGTACATCGTCAGGATCCGCCGCCGACCTCATCTCGGTGACTGGAGTATATGGGATGGTGTCCCCCGGATATTCCTCCTGCGCCACATCGTCGGGAATCTCAAGGACTACAGGACCATGCCGGCCGTGCTTCATTTGGCTGAAGGCGCGGCGCATCAATTCGGGGATACGCTCAACCATGTTGATGTGACCGGTCCATTTGGTGATGCCTTTGTAGTGATCGATCGAGTCGAAGCCTGGGGGGACGCCAATGCGACTACGCTCCGAACCGCCAGGGAGCAGGAGCATGGGCACAGAGTCTGCGAATCCTTGTGCGACTCCTCCGAAGGCGTTCTCGGCGCCGGGGCCACGTTGCATAGAGAAGACACCGATTTTGCGGCCTGCGTTGATCCGGCTGAAGCCGTCGGCCATATTCACCCCAGCGCGTTCTTGGCGGCATATTATGGGCCGGATGCCCTCTTTAGCCACAGCGTCAATCAGCGATTGGTGTGGGAAGCATGCCATCCATTCGACGCCCTCAAGCTTCAGTATCTTCGCGATTACTCGGTCTCCGTCCATTAGGCGTCTCCTTTGGGGTTGTCAGCGGACCGGAGCCTTGCTCAGGCGGCTGCAGACTCGACGGTCGCTACTATACGTGGTGGGCCTCTCTGGGTCAAGGCGAGATAGTTGAAATGTGGCTCTCCTCTCGTGGCGGTGCAATGTATATAGGCTGTGTGAGGATTGAATATTGAGCCCAAGAATACTCGTCGGTATATAGGGGAATAAATGGAGGCGGTTGTATAGTTGTACACCGTACGAATGGCCTGTCTCGGTCAATTGGCTACAATGCTCAACCGCCCTAGGTGGCCGGGGTCTCCTCGATGGATACCGGTGAAGATGGGTGTGCCCTTGAGTGTGCAGGTCTGGCCTCTTTGCCAATCAGATCCATCACAAGATCCAAGTAGTCGCCGAGTATCTCAGTTTCGAATCCTACCACAAATTTCTGGTTTTAGAGTTGGAATGAGTAGGGGGTGTTCAGACTACGGATAGCTTCTGGGTAGTCTTCTAACCGGATATCATTGGCGAGCCCGTTTGGGAAATCTCGTTCCTTGCATATCCATATTATGCTACTTGCCACGACTGGAGACTAGATGTCTCCATGCCTTGACACCGATCTCCCGTCCCCATTACGATCAAATGTGACGGGCTGTACTAATGGCCCCGGCTATTTATCTGAGGATTATAATGGCGGACCGTTACCAGCGAGAGATTGAGGAGATTCTCCAGCAGGCCGGTGAACTAGGGCCTGGAAAAGCGCGTCGCGGAGGCCAAAGAGGCCTGTTAGCTTTGATGCGCATGTACATCGCACAGTCGATCGGTGGTAGAACCTGGTCGATTACCCCTGGACGGGTGATGCTGGTAGCAGTGGCCTTGTTGCTATCGGCGTTGATCATGACCACATCGGTTCCTGCGATCGTAGGACCATTGGCAAGGGCGGGATTGCTGCTATTTATCGTGGGCTACGCGATGTTCTTCATCAGGCCCAACAAGGTAGAAAAGCGGTGGAGAGGGCAGCCCATAGACGATAGAGGTGGGCGGTGGTGGGATCGGCTGTGGCGCACGAGGCGCTAACGTTCTTTATTCTGGTTGCTGAAATACGCTCGTATTCGCCACTCCCTTATAGGGCGCACTCTCCCTCGCCTCGTTCCAACTTATAGATCACGGTCTTATCCCAATCCATGTAGGCGTCGATAGAGTCCCTGTTGAGTTCTCTCTCTTCCTTGAATTCTGCCACTATGGGTTCGAATGCACTGGGAGAGACCCTCTGTACGAACTCCTTGAAAGGTTCGTCCTCTTGACGCTCTCTGCGATAGAAGTTAAGTATCTTTCTAAGGGCGTCGGGAACCTGCTTCGAGGGGATACGGGTCTTGACCCTCTGAGCAATTCGGGCATCTCCACCGTCATAACTTCCTCCGACGAGTAGCTCATATGCCGGCACTTGGCCCCCAGGAGCCTTCGTGGCTGCTCCCTGGAAGCCAATATCGGCTATGTGGTGCTGACTGCACCCATTGGGGCAGCCGCTCATCTTCACGTGCATCTGCCTCGTCAGCGGATCTACGATGTTCATTTCGTTAAGGGTTTCGCCAACAGCACGGCCAAGACCCATCGAGGATGTGATGCCTAGTTTGCAACTATCCGTACCAGGGCAGGACACGACGTCGGTAATCTCTTGGACACCGGCATCGGCGAAGCCGATCTCAATCAGTCTCTGCCACACCTCATACAGGGCCCCTTCCGGTACCCATCGAAGTGCCATGTTTTGTTGATTGGTTATCCGTACCCTACCGCCTGCGTACTTGCGCGATAGGTCGGCAAGCTGACCAAACTGTTCTGCCTGGATATCTCCCAGATCCAGCTTGACCAGGGCCATCTTGTAGCCATCTTGCTTCTGATTTGTTACGTTAGTGGCGACCCATCGGTCGAACTGAGGTGAGCTACCGTTCGTCGAGTACCCACCTGCGGGTGTCGTAGGTGCGTCTATGGCTTCGTCTTCGATGAAGAGCAGACGTGAAGGGTCGAAGGATTTTTGAGCCCAGTCCTCTTTCAACTCTTCATCTACCATTGACCTGAACTCATCGATCCCAATGCGGGCGATAAGGAACTTCACACGAGCTTTTGACCTGTTCTTGCGTAGTTCGTTTGAACGGTGGAAGATCCGGATGACAGCCTCGGTGACCTTTAGGAACTCGTCCATCGGCACGAAGTCGTAGAGGATCGGGGCTATCTTGGGCATGATGGAGGTACCGCCACCGGTTCTCATCTCGAACCCCTTCACACCGTTTACGATCTTCGGCAGGAATCCTACGTCGTGGATTGCGGTGATGGCGCAGTCTTGTGCGCAACCCGAGAACGCGGTCTTCATTTTTCGGGGCATCGCCTGGGTAAAGGGGTGTCTGACGAAGTACCGGGAATATGCCGCCGCATACGGGGTTACGTCGAAAGGCTCGTCGGCGCATATTCCGGCCATCGGGCATCCCGTGACATTACGGATGGTGTTGCCGCACGCCTCCCTGGTAGATAGGCCTTCGTCCCCTAAAATCCTAAGGAAATCGGGGGTGTCCTCCAACTTTACGTGATGGAACTGGATGTTCTCCCGAGTGGTCAGGTGTCCCTTGTGAAGGGGAGCATACTTGGCAGCTACTACCCCTAGGGCGTCAAGCTGACCAGCCGTAAGGCCTCCGAAGGGTGCCTTGACGCGGACCATTTGTGAGTCGGGCTGTCGCTGGCCATATATCCCTTGCCTCAGTCTGAAGGCCTGGAACTCGGTCTCGTCCCACTGTCCAGCCTGGAAGCGCTTCACCTGTGCCTCGAAGTCGTCGATCTCCTCTGGGATCACTTCGATGACGCGCTGAATGCGTGGTTTCCATCCGGTCTGTGTCATCTCAACCTGCCTTCCGATACAGTCCTGAGGTCGGGTCCATCCAAACAAACAATCCGTTCACGTTGTAAATTAGGAGCGAGGTCTATATTCGTGTCATACTGACGGAAATAGATACCCCTATTGGCCGTCGATATGTGCACAAGCCGAGTCAGATCGTGGACTTTGCATCGTAGATCGAGTGTAGCAGCGGCCATTAGAGACTGTCAATCATTCATTCTGTTGGTATGCTTATCACCCTTATAAGTGAGGGATAGTCCGACCAACACATCGCATCGGGAATCGGTCCTGGGAGTTTTGTTCAATCGAAAAGTACGTGGGATGGGTGTAGTTGGTCAACATAGGCTGTTTGGGCCAAGTGAAATATCCTGGTATCCTCTGGAATCCAGGGTGATGGAGCTGACAAATGTTTGAGATGGACGTGCCCCTGATCTTCGCTTTCTCTGCAGGACTGGTAGCTGCGTTCAATCCTTGTGGCGCCGCCATGTTCCCCGCATACGTCGGCTACCAGCTGGATTCAGTACAGGTCTCCGGCAATCATATTATGTCCGTAATTTGGGCTATTGTCCTGGGATTGTCTGCGACATCTGGGTTTGTCGTGGTGTTCGGTAGTGTAGGAATCATTCTAGCGCTCGGCGGGAAGGTAGTTGACAAATTCCTGCCGTTTGTGGGGCTCGGTATAGGTGTGATTATTACCAGTTTAGGGTTATTTCTTTTAATCTCACGACATAAGGTCGGGATCATGGCTGCTAGTCGTGTCAACCTTGGACAGGGCAAGGGTGTAAGAAGTGTATTTCTGTTTGGGATAGCCTACGCTTTGGCCTCTCTCAGCTGTGCGCTGCCGGTCTTCCTCTCAGCCGTCGGCATCGTCTCTGGCCAGTCTCTCAGCACCAGTTCTGTGGCGGGTACGGTTGTCGTGTCGGTCACATATGGCATTGGGATGGGCTCAGTACTTGTGGCGGCCACTCTCGGCGTGGTCTTTTTCAAGAGGGTGGTCGAGGAGGGTATCCGTCTGGCTCGATCGTACGTCGAGCCCATTGGGAACGTGGCCATGGTCGGGGCAGGGATGTACCTGATCTACTACTGGGTGTTCGGCAAGGGTAGTGACCTGCTGGTCCAGCGGACTGAGCAAATATTCGGCTAGTTCAATCCTAGTCATCTCACCAGCGCTATTGCTGTCGGCACTATATTACTAGCGATATAAGAAAATTATTTATACGTATGCGTGAGGGATACTCTCACACTCCCTACTCTTAGGCAGCCTCAGTAGGGGCAATTCTCCTCCCCACATCCACTACTTCGTTTCCGAGCAGCCCACCAGTGCTTATCTCCCCCGTTCATTACCCCAAAACAGGATTTGGAGTCGCGGTGAGAAATTAAATCCACGCTCTACGCACGCCTCAGCAACCCATACTCCACGCTCGTTGAGTGTCTCTGCCGTTACTCCTTCTGGCATCAGCGTTATGCGCTCCTGGGCCAGCCCATATTTTGTGACAATGGCGGCTGCCTCATCAACATCGGACGGGGCTGAGATCACGAACTTGAAGTACGCTGTTTTGAGACTCCCAAAGACAGATAGAACGCTGGGTACCTCGCGAACTCGTGCGCGATTACCCGAGTTCTCTAGTTTGGGAGAGACGTTCCATTGGGAGATGCCCTCCATCATTTCCAGAGAGGGGCTAATAGTGCCGTTAGTCTCTACTTCGCAGTAGAATCCCTGATCATTCAGGGACGAGACAAGAGGTGCAAGGGCTGTTTGTTGTAAAAGCGGCTCACCTCCAGTGATGACCAGACGCGATTTCCTGAACGCGAGTACACGGCTCTCCAACATATCGAGCGTCATCTCCATGACTTCTGCGGAGTAGTCGAAACTGCGCCAATCCCACGTGTACCTAGTGTCGCACCAAGTGCAAGCGAGGTTGCATGTGGCAAGCCTCAGGAACACGGTGGGCGTGCCGGCGCTCACCCCTTCTCCCTGGATGGATTGGAATATCTCTGGCTCGCCGGATGGCTGGCGACTCACTTTTAGCAAAGGGGCTTTTTCAGGCATGGTGTACTACGAGTTTAGCGACGAGAACATCTCAACGAAGAAGTCGATAGAGCCGGGGTTGATCATTGTGCCTGTGTTAATCGCCTCCGTGACTGGTATCCCTGACAGTATCTTTTTGACAGGTATCTCAAGTTTCTTGCCGTTCAGAGTCTTGGGCACCTCGTATATTGTATAGATGGCGTCAGGGACATGGCGGGGCGAAAGCTCCGACCGAATTTTGGTTCGCAAGATGTCTTCAAACTGCTCATCTAGTTCGGCACCATTCGCCATCACGATGAAAAGCAGCAGTCTGCCCGCTTGCCTTCCATCACCTGTGTCGACTACCAGGCTTTCGTCGACTTCGTCAAGAACGTCCACCACTCGATAAAACTCACTGGTGCCCATTCGGATGCCGCCCCGGTTTAGCGTCGCGTCGGAGCGCCCGTAAATAACGCAGCTGCCCTCCGGACTGATCTTGATCCAGTCGCCGTGTCGCCAAACGCCCGGGAAATGCTCGAAGTAGCTCTCGATATACCGGGCGTCACCGGGATCGTCCCAGAAGTTTACTGGCATCGATGGCAAGGGCTCAGTAATCACTAACTCCCCTACCTTGTCGATGACGGATTTGCCGTTCTCGTCATACGCTTCAACCTTCGCTCCTAGTCCTAGGCACTGTATCTCTCCAGCGCGCACCGGCAGGAGTGGTGAAGAGCCCACGAAACCAGTGCACATATCGCTACCGCCACTGAACGAGGCGAGCAACAGGTCTGAGCCGACGTTCTCGTATACCCATTGAAATCCCTCTGGTGATAGAGGTGCGCCTGTGGAACCAACACTGCGTAAGCGGGAGAGATCGGTGTCCCGGTCCGGAGACATGCCAGCCTTCATACAGGCATGTATGAACGGGGCACTGGTGCCAAAGTAGGTCAGTGATGTCTCAGCAGCTAGACGCCAAAGCGCTCCCATATCGGGAAATCCGTGGGCGCCGTCGTAGATCACAATCGTAGTTCCCAGGAGCAGACCACCAACATTGAGGTTCCACATCATCCAGCCCGTTGTGGTGAACCAGAAAAATCGGTCTTCAGGTGTCAAGTTGAGGTGTAGGGATAGCACCTTCAGATGCTCAAGGACGATGCCGCCATGCCCATGGACGATCGGCTTGGGGAGGCCGGTGGTGCCAGACGAGTAAAGAACCCATAGTGGATGATCGAATGGCACCCGCTCGAACTCGATCGTGTAATCCCCTTCTGTCTCAAGGTTTTCCCAAAGCGTGGCGGATTTGAGGCCGGTCAACACTGGGTCTGATACGAGATACGGCAGCACGACCGTCTTCTCAAGACTTGGCAGTGCAGCCTCGATTTCGGCTACGGTGCCTAGTCGCGAAAAGGCTCGGCCACCGTAGCGATATCCATCCACGGTCAAAAGGACCTTTGGTGCGATCTGCTTGAACCTGTCTACAACATTACTAGTTCCGAACTCGGGGGAACAAACTGACCAGATGGCACCAATGCTCGCCGTCGCAAGGTAGGCCACGATGGTCTCAGGTATGTTGGGCATGTATGCCACGATGCGGTCACCCTTAACAACACCTAGGCGTTTTAGCCCTGCCGCCATCGCCGCCACTCGCTGGTGGAGTTGGTGGAATGTGAGAGTCGTCGTTGGTCTGTTCTCGGATTTGAACACCACGGCTGGGTGATCGTCATTTCTGGCCAGCGCCCGTTCTGCATAATTCAATTCGGTGCCTGCAAACCATTTCGCGCCGGGCATGGAGCGATCATCCAAAACGACTTGTGTATGTGGTAAAACGCCAACATCGTAAAAATCCCAGATGGTGCCCCAGAAACTTTCGATTTCGGTAACGGACCATTGCCAGAGCCCGGTATAGTCTGAGAAGTCCAGACCCCTATTAGAGGAGAGCCAACGCATGTAACGTGAGACATTGGAGTGTTCCCGGATGGACTGGGATGGCTCCCACATCAGGTTACCTTCGGCGATGGTCTGTGGTGAAGAATTAAGTGGCATTTGGCATCTGGTAGGAATTCGGTATGGCCTGAGAGGGGTGGGCTTTTAGATCTCGGGCAAGTTGTAATCGTAGTTGCGCTCGGTAACGACGTACTTGCGGTCGGAGGTAGTGAGTTCGATTCGCATCATCATTTGTCGCACTGGCTGTTTGATTTTCTGATAGTCCACGGTTTTCCTGGCATGCTCTTGCGAGCCGGAGGCGATTATTCGACCTTGCTAGATGGATCACCTCATCTCGGATCGAGTACATTAACAATATCGTACTTTTTGCGGGGCAGTGGCGTCACTAGTATTTCCCATTTAGCCCGATCACTCTGGACCTCGAGTCTATCACTTGTAGACGTGCCATGTCTTCGCAGCAATCCAATGCCATCCCACCCGCTGGCTGTCAGCTTGCTGCCAAAGCTTGGTGTGCCTCTCACCGGGTATTCTTGTGTGATGTGTCATAGGATTGATTCATGAATTTTGGATTAGACTAGTAATGTCGAAATTCACGAACGTACCGAAGTGATGGTGGAAATGGCGTCTAAGTGAGGCCCATGTAAGAGGGAACGTATCATATCATGATCGACTTTTGAGTATGTTCCAGATCCAACGAATATGTGAATATGTACCGAAGTACGGCTCGGCCTACAGTGAGAGGACACTGGGCTACTCTGTAAGTGGCGTGCTCTGGACAATTCCGATGATATCACCGAGCAGGTCGAGGTTCACAGAGGGATAAGCTATATAAAAGTTCTCGACAATTACGACCACTTTTGAGGGCAGCGGGCGTAATTCACTGGTAATTGGAAGGTGACACGGGTGCGGAGAGGAAGGTTCCTCTTGCCCGTACTGGGACGGTTGAGACTTCGGCGATGTGGTCCCTCCTACCTGGCCAGCTCAACTGTCCACGATAGGGAGCGATCACGCGGCTCACGCCTAGACATGTAGTGAGCAGCCTATTCCCGCCCACATGAATTGTTGGATGACAGTGCAAATCCACCTCAGATGCATGTGTGGTGTCATCTTGCGTGGCGGGCGTGCCCTAGATATACTACTCGGCGCGTGTGTATAGGCACCCCGCTACCATTTTCGTGGTGGGTCGGACTGAGAGCCTTGTGTTACAACGAATTTGCTCGTTCAAACGAGGAGGACGCCTTTGAAGCGGATCGCTTTAT
>CAYLLU010000035.1:18617-22704 GCA_964384845.1 uncultured Dehalococcoidia bacterium | reverse complement strand
CAGGCGCCGAAATTCTGCTGCTAGACAACATGCCTGTGGACATGATGGTAGAGTCCGTCAGCCTAGCTAAGGGCAGGGCACTGACCGAGGCATCGGGAGGCATCACCCTAGAGAACGTCGCCGAGATCGCCACCACCGGCGTGGACATGATCTCGGTGGGCGCGCTCACCCACTCGGTCAAAGCTCTGGACCTGAGTCTCGATATCGCTAGTGATGCTCCACACACTTAGTTGGGTAAAGTAGGACGCCCTTTTCGATCTAGGCCAACTATACCAGGGTAAAAATGCCTCATCATCTTAACCTTCTCCCTTACACGAATCTTGGATTTGAATTTTTCAACATACCCGTAAATCAAACCGAGATAGTGCTAAAAGAAAAATCAAGATGGGATAGGATCATAGTTCAGATTTGATCATCTTCTGAAAGTATGTCAAATGCCATTCAGTTCCCCAATCGGATAGGAGATCGGCTGCTTCACTAATTGCTTTAATAGGATTTATTAGTCCAATTTGATGTAAGCATTTATTGATGCGAATTATGTACCTCACGCAGGAAAATTGAAAATTGGGTTATATAATACTAACAATATATACATAACATCTTGAATAATTTAGACGCTGAGGAAGTTTGTTTTGGCAAATATGAAAGTAGTTAAAATTGGAACCGATAGACAATTGTTTGTCGACGAATTCTGGATCAACACATCATCTGGCATTAATAGAAAACTGCACTCACCGATATCTCAAGGAATTGGAATCCCGGGTGACAAGCCGTGGGACAAAGGGAATATATGGGCTGCAACCATCATAAAGGATGATGGTAAGTACAAAGTTTGGTACCGCTGTGATACTGAGCCAAAAACAGCTCTAACCAGAAGTGGAAATGGTACGGGTTATGCTGAAAGCGATGATGGAATCAACTGGGAAAAGCCTAATCTAGGTATATTTGAACTTAATGGTTCGACAGACAACAACTTGGTTTGGATGGGCCCAGGGGCGAATTTAGCACCATTTAAGGACCCTAATCCAGATATACCGGAAGAACAGAGATACAAAGCGGTTGTACGTACCAGAGATCTTTACGCACTATGTTCTACTAACGGTATAAATTGGAAACTAATGGATGAGAAACCATTAATGACCGACGGTCCATTTGATTCTCCTCAAGTCCTATTTTGGGATTACTGGAAATCCGAGTACGTGCTTTATGCCAGGGGTGTGGCAAATTTGCATCCCAAACATAAGGAATTTTCCAAAGAAAATCTCAAGACAATCCCTGGACATGAGTTCAAGGGTGGTGTCCGATGGATACGTAGATCTACGTCTAAGGATTTTAGAGAATGGTCAACTCTAGAGAACATAGATGTCGGTGACGCACCGTTTGAACATCTCTATACAAACGCAGCTATGCAGTATGAAAGAGCACCAGGTACCTATCTGATGTTCCCTATGCGGTATTTCCCTCAACGAACTCATGATCCGGATTGGTCATATAGTCCTGGATTAAGTGACGTGGCATTTATGTCAAGTCGAGATGGCTTGCATTTTGACAGGAGTTTTATGGAGGCATTTATACGTCCAGGTCTAGACAAAGACAATTGGCATGATAGGGCGGTTTCTGTCAATCAAGGTATGATCTTTACTTCACCTTCGGAAATATCCCTGTATGTAAATGAAAACATGCACTTAAGTACTCAGGCTCCAAGGCGATACACTCTACGTACCGATGGATTCGTTTCGGTCAACGCAGGATACGCTGGTGGTGAATTTATCACGCCCCCACTAATATTTGATGGAAAGAGTATGGAATTGAATTACTCTACATCTGCAATAGGCACAGTTCAGGTTGAAATACAGGATGAGAATGGGCTACCAATACCAGGATATACCATGGATGAATGTCCGGAAATGTTTGCCGATAAAATTGATGGTATAGTAACTTGGACTAAAGGCAAAGATGTGTCTGGGCTTTCGGGAAAAACAATCCGATTACGATTCCAATTAAACGATGCCGATATATACTCTTTTAAATTCAATATTTAGTTAGTGTATTACTGACTTTATTCACCCTACAATACTGACATTTATACATTACAAATTTTGTGACAAAGTTTGTGTCCGGATAAAATAAAGATGTTAAGGTCGGCCAAGTCTGTGATCTTTAGCGTTCAATCATTCCGGTAATTCCCGTAGTATCTCACTAGGCTGATTGAGACCATTTTCTTTTTCGCCATCGGACGAGTGGATGGTCTCTATCCACTCGCAGTAGTGCTATTCGCTTTACAAATACTCCCGATTCGAATATCCCCAACATGGTTTCGATAACGTGAAGTGCTTCCCGGCAACTACATTCGTGATCTATATCTTCGTCTAGAACCTTCACGTATTCTTCTACAAACCAGTAATAATCTTCCCCGGACTGGTTATATTTGTCGTAAGAATCAGGATATATTTTATCAAGGGACTCCCAGCTTTCTATGTTGCCTTCCGACAATTGGTGGGGACTGGGGATATCCAGGCTTTTGAATCGCCTTGAAAGAAAATCCTGCCTTCGTGACCATAATAGTTAAGTGGGATCGTATCTGCAGCATTAACAGGGACACTAACGCCACTACGAGAATCTAACCTCGGCGAGCCAACTCGCAATCGGCGGTGTCAAGCATCAGCGTAACGGGGCCATCGTTGATCAAAGAGACGGCCATATAAGCCTGGAACTTGCCAGTCTCGACTTTTAGACCCGTCTCCCTGAATAGCTCCACAGTGCGCCCGAACAGCACATCGGCATTCTCCAGTGTCGCGGCGCGAGTGAAAGATGGACGTCGGCCCTTCCGCACATCCCCATAAAGAGTGAATTGGCTAACAACAAGAAGTTGAGCTCCTACGTCGATGGCTGAGCTCTGAAACTTACCCTCTTCGTCGGAGAAGATACGCAGGTTTGCAACCTTCCCGACTATATAGTTGGCCTCCTCTTCCGTATCGTCTCGCGAGACCCCCAACAGAACCAGCAGGCCAGGGCCAATGGCCCCTACAACCTCGTCTTCAATCGAGACCGATGCCTCTGCAACCCGTTGAATCAGAGCCTTCATTGCAATAAGCCTACAACCAGCGTCGACGAGATTAAGAGTTCTTGGATTCCTTCTTTGAGTCGCTCTTGGTGCTAGTCTCAGTCTTGGAATCCGATTTGGATTCCTTCTTTGACTCTGATTTGGACTCTGATTTGGACTCTGATTTGGACTCTGATTTGGACTCTGATTCCGCCTCCGTCTTTGATTCGGAGTCCGACTTGGAGCCATCCTCCGAGGCCTTAGGATCAGATGCGGTGGAGCCCCCACCCTTGCCATAGTCGTTGACGTAGAAACCGCTGCCCTTAAATACAATAGGGACGGCTCGGATCATCCGCTGTGCCGTGGTCCTACACTTCGGGCACGTGGCCACAGGTTCTGCGGAAAAGCTCTGCTTGACCTCGAACACGTGACTGCAAGTCTGACACTCGTAATCGTACCTGGGCACGAACTCCTCCGTATCCAGAATTAAAAATAGCAGCCACCCTTAGTGACTGCTATTTGGGTACATCTAAAAGTAGCACTGCGCGCCTGGGGGTGTCAAGATTAAACCGACCCCTTTGTGACATCTGCGGCATGCTCTAGGCCACCCTTCCAGGCCTTCGCCACATGCTCGATGGGCACGTCCAACAGACCCTCGACCACGAGCGACTCGCCCCCTACCTCGCCGAGGAACACTACAGGTGCGCCTTCCTCCGCACATACATCCTCAACCGCCTTTCTATAGTCTGGAGACACGGATATAACGATGCGGGACTGCACCTCACCAAAGAGCAGCGCATCCCACCTACCCGTTCCCTTAAAGCTACCTGCGAATCCGATATTACCGTCTATACAGGACTCGGCTACTGCAACTACCAGCCCGCCGTCAGAGCAGTCGTGGGCCGACGATACCAGGCCAGTCATCACGGCACGGCGACATGCACGTTGCACTGCTATTTCCAGTTCCATGTCAATGCGGGGCTGGCCCGCAACTACACCGTGCACCAACTCCAGCTACTCGCTCCCCGCCAAGGAGTCGGGTGC
>CAYLLU010000035.1:0-18593 GCA_964384845.1 uncultured Dehalococcoidia bacterium | reverse complement strand
GTTTTTCTAGTCACTTCGTTATTCAGACACAAAGCTCCATTTACTTGTGTCGGATTGATTCCATTGCCCTGCGTCTCTTTTTAAAGACTGACATTGCCACTGACAACCGGCGCCTCAAGTAAATTGCTGGCTAGTGCAATCCCCTTAATACACTGCTCAAGCTGATAGTAACCTTCAGGCCGCTCTGGGTTGCCGAAGTTTAGACAGTCCGTCAGCGCGACCGGCTCGGCCCCCACAACCGCTACGTTACGACACGCCTCGGCGACCGCGATCATCCCACCGACGTATGGGTCCAGATAGCAGTAGCGTCCATTGCCATCAGTACTCATAGCTAGTCCGCGTCTCGACTCCTTGATCCTGAGCACCGCCGCATCGCCACCAGGACCAATCACAGTGTTGGTTTGGACCTGGTGGTCGTACTGTCGGTATACCGATTCTTTACTAGCAATATTCGGTGACGCCAGCAACCTCAGCAATACCTCGGCCGCCGACTCGGCTGGGATGGGTAGGCTGGCGAGATCGTATCCTTGAAGATCGTCCAGTCCCTCCGGCTTCACACCATCCAGACGATATAGAGGTGCGTCCGTAAGAACGTCCACCGGTAAGTCACCTACTGCCTCACCACCATCTCTGATCACCACTCTGCCAGTGTCCGTGGCACGACCGATGACAGTAGAATTCAGCCCCCATTTATCAAATATATCCCCAACATAATTCACATGTTCTTCATCCATGACCACGAGCATACGCTCCTGGGACTCCGACAGCATCACCTCGTAAGGGGTCATTGCAGCATCACGACGTGGCACTAGTGACACATCGATCTCGAGGCCGGTGCCGCCCCTCGCCGCAGCTTCGACAGCGGAGGATGTAAGCCCAGCCGCCCCTAGGTCCTGAAGTCCTGTCAAGCGGCCCGTCGCTACTACTTCCAAACATGCCTCTATCAACACCTTCTCAAGAAACGGATTGGAGGCCTGCACGGTGGGTCTCAGTTCCCGCTCCTCCTCAAACGTACGCGAGGCTAAGCCAGATGCACCGTGGATCCCGTCGCGACCCGTATCGGCGCCCACCAGCATCAGTACCGAACCCGGCCCACCAGTCGTGGCTAGTACAATCGAATCCTTTTCCAAGAGCCCAACGCACATGGCATTCACGAGTGGGTTCTCGGAATAGTTTTCCGAGAAACAAATCTCCCCCCCCACATCTGGGATACCGATGCAGTTACCATAGGCCGATATGCCGGCAACTACGCCGTTGAACAAGTAGCGGTTACGCTGATAGGACAGTGGACCGAAGCGCAACGAATTCATCAGTGCGATCGGCCTAGCACCCATCGCAAGAATGTCTCGGACGATGCCGCCCACACCAGTGGCAGCGCCCTCGTAGGGCTCAATGGCCGACGGGTGATTGTGGGACTCGATTTTGAAAACCACCGCCAACCCATCACCGACGTCTACGACCCCTGCGTTCTCCTCCCCGAAACGCACCAACAGTCGCGGGTTCTTGGCGGAAAATAGCCTGAGTAATGACTTGGAGTGCTGGTAGCCACAATGCTCGCTCCAAAGCGACCCAAAAAGTCCCAATTCTAGTGAGTTAGGCTCGCGCCCGATACGATCCACGATGGCCTCATACTCAGCCTCCGAGAGAGCCAATTCATCCAGCGCCCTCTTCGAAACAGTCATGGGAGCACGACATCTGGAATCACAGTCGCTAACATAGACTCGAAGATGGCTCGACCGTCTACTCCACCCACCAATGACTCACAGCATCTCTCCGGGTGCGGCATCATTCCCATCACATTGTGATGTTCATTGGTAATGCCGGCTATGTTGTTCAAGGAGCCGTTCGGGTTCGCCTCGTCAGTCACCTCACCGGTCTCGGAACAGTACCGGAACAGCACTCGATCATCCTGCTCTAGCATCGCGATGGTGTCGGGCTCGGCGAAGTAGTTGCCTTCACCGTGGGATATGGGCATCCGCAGAACCTGGCCCTCGGTAGTGGCTCTTGTAAATGGGGAGTCGGATCTCTCCACTCTGAGATTCGTCCACTGACAGCGAAACTGTAGGTGGACATTTCGCATCAGCACGCCTGGAAGTAGACCGGCCTCGCATAGCACCTGGAAGCCATTACATATACCGATTACCAGTCCACCATCAGCGGCAAACCGCTCCACCGATCGCATGGCCGGGGAGAAGCGTGCCAACGCCCCACATCTCAGATAATCGCCGTACGAAAATCCGCCCGGCAGCACAATGCAATCGTAGTCGGATAGCTCAGTGTCCCTGTGCCAGATATACTCAACCGGCTGGTGGAACACGTTCTGCAAGACATGATGACAGTCAGTGTCACTCCACGTTCCAGGGAACACGACTATCCCGAACTTCACTCGGAACTCCCTTTCTCCCGAGGAGGGACACGGTTGACTGCTCTAAACCAGCTGAAGGGGTAGCATCTCATGATCAGTCAATCTCACACAGAGGCCAGTGCTGGCCTCTGTGAATCGGCTTGATATATGGCATAGTGGGAAGATAGGCTATTCCCTGACCTTCCCAGTCAGGGACAAAGGCGCCAAGTGTCATCAGTCGGACGATCTCAGCAGATCTTGTACTATACGGCTGACGATCCGGCCATCGGCCTTGCCTTTGACGTCTGGCATCAAAAGGCCCATTACCTTACCTATGTCCCTGGGCTCTGTCGCACCCGTAGTCTCAACGGCCGAGCGGACTAGAGCGACTATATCCTCCTCGGTGAGTTGGGTTGGCAAATACTCGCCTATGATGGCAAGCTGCGCCTCCTCCTTCTCCACGAGATCGAGTCGATTGGCTTCCTTGAATAGATCTATGGAGTCGCGACGCTGAATAGCCTGCTTGCTCAGGACCGATATTACCCCTTCATCGCCTAATTCAGACTGAGTGGCGATCTCCTGGTTGTGTATAGCGGACCGTAGGAAACGAATGACGTCGCGGCGCTCGGTGTCGCCTGAAAGCATCGAGTCTTTAAGGTCTTGTTGAAGTTTTTCCTGGAGTGTCATTTGTGTGGGCATGACCGATCGTTGGAGTATAAAATTGCCCCTCTCAAACTGTCAAGGAATTGTGTGCAATTCATGGCAAATTCTGACAATGTAATACCACCTTCATCACCATCATGATCTCGTGCAACTATCCACCTGCTCGCGGGTTATTCTCGATCTACTTCGGAATCACACGGTGAACGCTCTGATCATCGAAACCCAATCAGGGCCCGCCCGATTCGCACTAACACAGGAATAGCATTGCTGCCATCGTACATGTCAGATATGTAGCTCCACACCCCTAGAGCCTCTGCGTTACACTAGCGAATGAATAGTCTATGTTCCGTGCTGGTTAAAACATCGCAACCGTTCTCGGTGACCACCGTGGTCTCTCCAAACGCAACACCATACCCGCTCAGACGCCTTAGTGCCACCGGGTGGTGAAACACCATCCCAGGCTGCAGCACCGTTTGGTCCTACAGTGTAATTCTCGCCATGCCATCCCCCCACGCAAGAGGAAAGCTCGTTCCCACCGCGTAGTCAAAGACACCGTGGAACATCATACCAGGCCCAGCGAGTAACATCTTCACAGTCCGGTAACTAAGGGCCAGGCACCTCCACGCAGCGCTTTTCAAGTCTGATTCAGAGGCGCTGTAGTGCAATTTTGATTGCAGACACGCATCGATCACGCCCAAGTATATCAAGGGTCTCAAACAGAGGAGGTGACACCTTCAACCCCGTGGTAGCGATCCTGATGGAGCCCAACAGCTGTCCTACCTTGATTCCTTGATCATCTGCAAGTGCCCGTAGTGCTACTTCTATCGACTCAGTGTCGAAAACCGGTAACGCCACCAACACCGCAAGCGCCGCGTCTAGTGCTGCCTTGGTACCAGGCACATCC
Source organism: uncultured Dehalococcoidia bacterium (assembly GCA_964384845.1). Taxonomy (GTDB): domain Bacteria; phylum Chloroflexota; class Dehalococcoidia; order Lucifugimonadales; family CAJWER01; genus CAJWER01. Next base: position 14,682 of record CAYLLU010000035.1, on the reverse strand, counting down.
ATGCGCTTTTGGACCAAGTCCTCCACTTCATATTTGACCTGATGTGAAAAGAAGAACCGCACCAGCGGCGTAGCATCTGCCAAGGTCTTTAGGCGCTCTCTAATCAACGGCACTATTTTTACAACGATGCCGCGGTCTGGCGATCCAGGAATACCGTCGACCGGATATCGCTCCCAATACTCCAGGAGCGCGTCCGCAAGCCCCTCGGTATCCATCTCACGAATATAGTGGCCATTCATCCAGGTCAATTTGTCCGCATCAAATAGCGCCCCTGACCTAGACACCCGCTCCAGAGAAAAATATGTCATAAGTTCCTCGGGTGACATGATCTCTGTTTTGTCGTCTAGAGACCAACCCAGAAGCGTCAGGAAGTTCACTAGGGCCGGCGCAATGTAACCTTGCTCGCGATATTCCATGATCGAAGTCGCACCGTGGCGCTTGCTCAACTTCGACCTATCTGGGGCCAAGATCACCGGCAAGTGGGCGTACATCGGCGGATCCCAACCAAGAGCTTCGTAAATCTGTAGGTGGCGCGGAGTGCTCGGCAGCCATTCCTCGGCACGTAGCACATGTGTTATTTCCATTAGATGATCGTCCACTACGTTGGCTAGATGATATGTGGGGAACCCATCCCTCTTAAGCATGACAAAGTCGTCCACCAAGCAATTCTCGAAATTGACCTCTCCACGAACGATGTCATTAAATTTGGTCTGACCCTCCGACGGCATGCTAAATCTTACGACGTAGGGTAATCCCGCGACCTCTCGCTCTTGGCGATTGTTTTCGGAGAGATTCTTACACAGGCGATCATATCCAATTTGACCCTTTGCACACTGCTGCTGTTCGCGCATCTCAGACAACCGTTCAGGTGTGCAGTAACAGCGGTAAGCCGCGTCCTGTTCGATGAGTTTTCGGATAACATCGTAGTACTTGCTGAGTCTCTCAGATTGGACGTAGGGCCCAAGAAGGCCACCTACGTCGGGGCCCTCGTCCCAATCAACACCGAGCCAGGTTAGCGCATCAAGCAACTCTTCAATTGCCCCTTCAACCTTCCGCCCCTGATCTGTGTCCTCCACACGAATGACGAAGGCACCCCCGCTTCCTCGCGCCAGAAGCCAGTCATAGATGGCGGTCCTGATGTTGCCTACATGAGGACCGCCCGTCGGACTTGGAGCAAACCTGACCCTAACTCTATTACTCATACAAGACCCTCCAGCGCAATTTTATCACGGCATTACGTGTCCTAAGGGGAGAGGCATTCTGCTTTCAAGGAATGTCGCCCATGGGTCATTGTTTGTAGGAAGTACGCGCCGTTAATTACACGGACCGAGGCACATCCCAAATATGCCCACACGCTAGCCGGGTCTTAGCGATTCCAAAAAAACCCGAAGGTCGGCGTGTAACTCCGAGCGCAACTCCAAACGCTCACCAGTAGCCGGGTGTGTGAAACCCAGAAGACAGGCATGGAGAAAGAGCCGATTGAGCCGAGGATGAGGTTGGCCATACACAACATCCCCTACTAGCGGGTGTCCAATTGACGCCATGTGAACCCGAATCTGGTGTGTTCGTCCGGTCTCCGGCCGCACAGACAAGAACGCGAATCCAGCGTATCTAGTCTCTATAGTGTACTCGGTGCGAGAGGCGCGTCCGGAGGCGACCACACTCATGCGTTTACGATGTTTGGGGTCCCGCCCGATGGGAGCATCCACGATGGCCTTAGGCTGCAAGGGATAACCGTGCACCAGCGCAGAATAACCTTTGGTGATGCTACGGTCTTTAAACTGGTCGGATAGACCGCCGTGGGCTAGATCGTTCTTCGCCACTACCAGTAGGCCAGAAGTATCCTTATCCAATCGATGGACTATACCCGGTCTTACCTCTCCTCCGACACCTTTCAGGTCCGGACACCTCGCCAGAACGGCGTTGGCGAGGGTATCGTCCCGATGACCTGGCGCTGGATGCACAGCCATACCCACTGGCTTATCCACAACAAGTAGATGACAGTCCTCATAAACGACATCGAGAGGTATAGCCGATGGAACAAGGTGGCTCGGCTCAGGCTCAGGTATCACCAGGCTGACGTGCTCACCGACGCGTAGTATTCGGGACGGCCGGGCGTTACAACCGTTGACTTTGACATACCCATCCGATATTAGAGACTTTAACCTCGAGCGAGAGAGGCCATCGCAGTGCGCCGCCAGAAACATGTCCAGCCGCTCACCAGCCGTATCGACCTCGATGGTAATATCATCAGCCACAGCACGCTCCATCGCCACTACGAAACGGGCCCACCGGCGCCATCGTCCCGACTCGGGACATCCCTTGCAAAGAACACTATACCGATGAGCAAAGCGATACCGATGACTATCGCTGAGTCTGCAAGATTGAACATCGGCCACCAACCAACCGCGATAAAATCCACGACCTCTCCGGCTCTCACCCTGTCAAACAGATTACCCAGTGCTCCGCCAAGTAGAAGACCCATCGCCACCCTTAGCAGCCTGCTGGGCAGCACATGTATACGATAGAAGTAGTAGATAAAACCGATGGCCACAACAGAGAGGATGATCAGAATTAGGGTCTGATTCTGGAACAGCCCGAAGGCCATCCCAGAATTTGTACCGTACGTTAAGCGAAAGAAGCCATCCTGCGGCCATGACTTTGCAAGTCGGATATTTTCTTCCGTTATGTACGTGGTCAACCAGTACTGCACCATATACTTGGTTAGTTGGTCCAGGGCAAGTACGACACCAACAACCGCTAGAAGTATACGGTCACTGTACCAAGACCGACTAGCGCCCCCAGAGTCATCGCCAATATCCTTAAATCCCTCGCCCGTTTCCTCTAGGGAGGTGAATCGGTCTTCCTCGGTTGGTTCAGTTGATCGTTGAGAGACCATGTGTAACACCGACTTGAGAATAATGGCGTAAAAAGCCGTTTCTAAGAAAGTCAACCACGCCAAAGTCCGTTGACTACCACAGTCAAGCTAACACCACCTGAGATCCGTCGCAAGTCCGCCACACTAGTCTTAGGTGTTGCGGAACTTCCACCACATCATATTTTCTATCTCAATTTCATTCATTTCATGCAGAGGAAAGAAATGACGTGACTGCTGGAAAGCAACCCGACAGGACCAGCCCTTGACTTACACACAAGACCCTTTTAGACTTACATGTAAGTTATTAGTAAGATGGGAGGCGGTGAAGATGACTGAAGATAACGATCCGCGTAAAAAGCGGCTCTCTGAGGGTATCGAGATCATCATCGACGAGGCCAAATCGGCAGCCAGCCAAGCACTCTCCGGCGCCGAGACCTTGGGTGAGAATCTAAAGGAGACATTGCAGAGTGCCCTGTCGGCACGGAATAATGTAGTCATGGTACGGCTAAACGAGGATAGTCTACTCCGGCTGGACGATCTGGTCGAGTCCGCCATAGTCAGTAGCCGCTCCGAGGCGGCAGCCTTTCTGATCGGAGAAGGAGTCAAGGCCCGGTCCGGGCTGTACGAGCGAATCTCTGAGAAAACCGCCCATATCAGGAAGACTAAAGAGGAGCTGCGTAACCTACTCAGAAGTAGCGACATCAACAGTGCTGGCCTTTCGGCAGCCACTGTGAAGGACCAGTCAGACGACGATAACAAGTAGACCAACGGCTTCTCTAACTACCCTTTGGACGATACGCCGAACCAACTACGGATGAGTTACACGATGTTCTCTACAATGTCTGATACCACAAGAAATGCGAGAACACCAACCAAATATTGCAGCGAAGTGCCTAAGAGAGATATGTTGCATAGGCTACATTCAGGCCTCCCTGAGGAAGAGGTGCTAATACTGCACTGAAGATTCGACAGAAACTTGAACCCGAATATTAGGGAGAGATACTAGACTCCTTCCGTAAAAGATCAACACAAGACTTGAAGATGCGGCTCTTCCCTGCGGCACCACGCCCAGGGAGTTTTGCCATAAGCCGTCGAGGTTGAATTAAAGATCTGAGGATGTTTTTAAGCTCCCCTGCTCCATTTTCGGTACTACCCTGTCCATCATCACTGAGACATCATCTACATGTAGATGATGTCTCAGTGATGTCTCTTAGAGTTTCTTAGTTAAGAAGAGATGAACCCTAAAATCCAGATTCAGATACTTTCGAAGTTGACCACGCGTTTACACGCCGGAACCTTTGTATTTAGGGACGCGGCGGCAGCGAGTGATATAATCGGCTCGTATCTTGCTGGTAAAGACCGAGTACGAAAAAACCTTCGATCGCTCCTCAGGTGGTATCTGACATGAGTCACTTTACGCTGCGTTGCGGCAGATGCAATCGTCGCTACGCCGCCGACATGACTACTCTGGCATGCATAACGTGCAATCTCCCCATCGACGTGGCCTACGATGCGTCCGCACCAAGGCTTTTATGTGGCCGCCATGACATGCCGCTACCCTTGCTAGACGCTGCCTCCGCGCCGACTCTCGGCGAAGGGGACACGCCCCTAGTTGACCTACCTACAGTGGCGAGAGAGGTTGGTCTTGACCATCTCCTGGGCAAGTTGGAGTTCGTAAATCCTACTGGATCGTACAAAGATCGCGGGGCGGCGGTCATGATGGCGGTGGCCCGTGAGATGAACGTGACTGAGATCGTCGAAGATTCCTCGGGAAACGCAGGCGCGGCGGTATCAGCATATGCCGCACGTTTCGGTATCAAGGCCAACATCTTCGCACCAGCAAATGCGCCAGCAGCGAAGATATCCCAGATCAGAGTCTACGGTGCCAAGGTGCACTCCATCGAGGGGTCCCGCGAGGATACCACGGCCGCCGCAGTGGCCTTCTACAAGGAAAAAAACATCGTTTATGCATCCCATGCCTGGAGCCCATACTTCCTGGAAGGTACTAAGGCCTTTGCGTATGAGATCGTTGACCAGATCGACGGCCTAGTGCCAGATCATGTGATATTTCCAGTCGGCAACGGTGGCCTGTTACTGGGAGCGTACACCGGATTTAGGGATCTGTACGAGGCGGGCCACATCGGCGGTATACCCCAGCTCCACGCAGTGCAGGCGCTAGGCGTAATGCCACTAGTAGCGGGTATGGCAGACCATGAGTGGAAGGCGACGGCAGCGACACCTACGGTAGCGGGCGGTATTTCGGTCGTTGCGCCGGTCCGGGGAGCTCAGGTCATCGACACGCTTACGGCCACGGGCGGGAGTGCTGTCGCGGTGCTTGATGACAATATCCTTACGATGCAACGGTTGCTGGCATATGGCGAGGGAATATTCACCGAACCGACATCGGCGGCCGCGTTCGCGGGCCTGGATCTGCTCGTACGGGACGGTTCCATCAAACGGGGCGACCTAACCGTGGTAGCAGTAACTGGGTTCGGGCTCAAGGACAAATTGCCGATATAGATAATCGATCATTGCAACCACTTCGTTCTCCAGGAACGGGGATCCAGAACCTCCCCGGAGAGTGAGGACTAAGATGGTTGCTCTCCGAAGCCTTCGGCCACAAAAAGCCGCCCACTGCAAGTCTGAATCCTAACTTTTCCGCTGAGGCAGAGAAGAATTCACCCAACCGCTGAGTTGAACGCATCTCTGAATCCTTCGAGAGAGCCATGAAGGGTCCCTTCACTGACGCTGAACGAGATGCGAAAATGACCGGGCCCGCCAAACCCGACTCCTGGCACAACTAGCACTTTGTACTCTTTAAGCTGATCTACGAAAGCTATGTCGTCGTCGATGGGCGAGCGTGGGAACATATAGAAGGCGCCGGCCGGCCTAACCACTGTATAGCCGATGTCGATCAGGGCGGAATACAGGAAATCTCGCCTGGCTTCGTACGCATCCACATCCACCGTCACCCCTTGTAACCGAGCGATTATATGCTGCATCATGGCAGGTGCGTTCACAAAGCCAAGTGTCCGGTTGCAAAAGATCAGTCCGTCCATTATCTCCTCACCGCCAGGGTACTCCGGGTTCAAGGCGATCATACCTATCCGCTCGCCGGCCAAGGCCAAGTCCTTGGAGTGGGAGGTCGCAACGATGCTCCGAGTGTGGTGCGGAAATATCTGCGGATACTCGCCTCCGTCAAAGAGGAGTTTCCTGTAGGGCTCGTCACTCACTATCGATATCTCTGTGCCAAACTCAGCCTCTTTTGCCCGGATAACCTCGCCGATGCCCGCCAATATCTCAGCGCTGTAGACCACGCCAGTGGGATTATTAGGTGAATTCACTAGGACGATACGTGTCCGTGGGGTGATTGTGGACTTCAGGGCGTTCAGGTCCGGCAAAAAACCCTCATCGGTAGGCACTACACGGCACCTTCCGCCGTGATTGTCGGCGTAGAAAATATACTCGCCGAAGTAGGGTGCAAAAATGACTACCTCATCGCCCGGATCAAGTAGCGTCTTCATGATAACGTTAAGCGCGCCGCCGGCCCCGCAGGTGAGCACCACTTGACTAGCCGTGATTCCTATGCCGGTCTCCTGGGATAGTCCTGCGGCGACGGCAGCGCGTGCATCTGGGTAGCCCGCGTTGGGCATATAGCGGTGCATATCCGGCTCAGGACTGTCAGCTACGCGGCGCAACTCTTCGAAAAACTGCGGAGGCGGCTCAACAATAGGATTCCCGAGGGCTAGATCAAAGACGTTGTCCACACCATACTTTTGTTTGAGAGCAATCCCCTCTTCAAACATCTTGCGGATCCAGGAGCCACTCTCCATTTTTTCATATATGTTGTGCGCTACAGCCATAGGTCATGCTCCTTTGTGTGAACGCTGTCGTTAATGAATCACTTCCGATATGTTGCTATTAGTGCGTATAACGCCGCAATATACCCAAAATCTACCAAATAACGACCCCGTCGGGTTGACGCCGATATTGACACAGATAAAGCGCTGGGCTAGGCTGGGATCACCCTTCTACGGGCCCGTAGCTCAGTGGTAGAGCGTTCGGCTCATAACCGATTGGTCACAGGTTCGAACCCTGTCGGGCCCACCACCTACCTGTCTGATAATAAGTCTCTCCCCTCTGCCCATCTAATAAATGGAGGGGCTTTCTTGTTTAGAGCGGATGGTTTCCCATAACTAGTACATGGATTGCAGCTGACTGGGGGTACAGATCCGTGTATGGAAATATCGGAGGTAATTTGTAATATTTTATGTGAATCCCATTTGTGTGAAGGTTGTCTACCCATCTCCTTGTCATTACTAACGCCCCCCGGCCAATGCCCCCAATGGCTGCATACTGACCGTGGAGAGGCTCAGGCATAATGGCAGACTTTTTTGGGGATGTATATATGCCCCAACCTACCTCACAACTGCCTCATAGGCCCCAATAGTATCCTAGCTATCCACCAACCAATCTAGTAGCCCTAACCGCACTAGCTGCGCCTAATTCCCTTCCCCCTCTTACCCCAATCCTGGATTATACTGCCCACAAAGACGGCCTCATGCAGGGTAGAGTGGAACCTAACTGCTAAAAGCCCCATAGGGGATTAGATAGAACCATGGGTAAGGAGATTATATTGATATGAATTCTCAGCGTCTACACAAATTATTGGATGAATCTGGCCTTGATGCATTGGTCGTGATGTCCATCGAAAACGTTGCTTATTTGTCCGGTGTATGGGTGGTGACACAGCGGGTTATCCCTGAGAGACTTGCATTTGTTTTGTGGCCGCGTAACGGTGAGCCTGTCTTTATCCTATGCAAAGGTGAGGATGTAAATATAGAGAATAGATGCGTGATTCAAGACGTGCGAACATACGTCGAATTTCGTACCACACCACTAGAATTATTGTCAGAAGCGTTGACAGAAAAAGGTCTACACACGGGGAGACTGGGTATAGAGAGTCGCTCTATGTGCATCGCTGACTACCAAGAACTAAAGCAACTTCTACCAAACGCTACATTAGAGGACGGAGCTTCAGTGATGGAGCGCGTGAGAATGATTAAAGAAGCCGATGAAGTGGAAGCACTGGCAGTTGCGGCTTGTGCTACTCAGGAAGCGATCTCATTAGCTTTTAGGGAAACTGCAATTGGGGAAACTGAGAAATCGGTCGGTAATCACATCTCAGCGGAACTCACACGCAGAGGTGCTGACGTCCTAAATTTCACATTCCTAGGATGCGGTTTCAGGTCATTCGAGTGGCACGCATGGCCAGACAAGAGCCGATTGAAGTCTGGGGACATCGTGACCACCGACGTAGGTGGAAGTTTCTCAGGTTACTGGTCCGATGTAGCCCGCATGGCAGTAGTTGGTAAACCAACTGATAGGCAACGAGAACTGTTCGATAAACTATTCCAAATACACGTCAGAACGATCGAAGCTGTGAAACCCGGCATACGTGCCAGCGACCTGTACCGTGTATGTGAGCATTTGTACGCAGAAATCGGTCTCCCTTTCTGGCTGGCTCACATCGGGCACGGGCTAGGTTTGGGACTCCATGAGCATCCCATGCTCAACCCGCACGTTGATCAACAACTCCTTCCAGGTATGGTGTTATGTATAGAACCGGCACATCTCGATCCAGGAGTGGCTGGCTACCACATTGAGGACCTAGTCCTCGTTACTGAAGACGGTTCCAAGTCTCTAACTGACGTACATCGCTGGTCGGAGCTTTTCGTGATCGACTAAATGAATCTCACTGCGTAAATCTTGGCTCTACGCATCCTAAACCTGATCCGTACTGGCTTACCCGTCCAATTTGACAGATCAGAATTACCCTTCCAGGTGACTGTTTTAGAAATATGATCTCCTTCAATGGGATCACAGTCTTCGAACGACCGACCTGGCAGGGCCGGAGCGTGGACACGACGATTGTCGCTAGATGCGTCGGCGATCTCGACAAGAACCTCCCCACCCAGACGAGTGTAAGTGTTGATCTTCATGATCTTCCCGTCAAAGTCCGATATCAACGTCGTGAAGGCGCCGTATGAGTCGGCATCCAATGACATGAAACCGTCTTCCCTCCAAGTCGCAGCAAAGACACCTGATTCTTTCATGGAATTATCGAAAAAGACCGTGTTATGGGAAGCCCTTCTAGGAGTAACGGGCGTCGACCATTCACCAGGCTTTAAGCTTACAAGACCATGCCCGGCATAGATACTTCCTACAGAAGGTGTACCGGGTTCTCCCGCAGCTAGTATGGGCCCTTGTATTGGTCGTTGCCAGTTTTGGCCATCACGGCTAGTCATCATGTGAACGTCCGTGTAATCCTCGATACGATGGTACAGGGCCGGTAACATCAAATGGGCATCTGCACCCGGCCACAGATTGTAAGAGTTAGTGTATATATCGGTATCAGGAGAATCGTGTACGCTGGCTGTTACCAGCGGCGTTGGCCGCGGCCAGTTTGAGAAATCCTCGGTCTCGGAGTAGGAGATGATTCTTCTGCCGTGTGAAGTTCCGTGCTCATGGGCAGTCCATCCCCGAAAGTATCCGACGTATTTACCTTTCTCCGCATCAAAACGGACAATTTCTTGAACGTCGCTTATGTACTGAGGTACAAGTGGCTTCTCTATAAGCTTCCATTTAAATCCGTCGGGTGAGACTGCGCCGAAGATGCAAAATCGTCCCTTGTAAGATCCCATTGAGACAAGCTTGTACCGTTCGGAGTCAGCTGCGCTGGGATCTATGAAAACACTGGCTCCATGAGCATCGCGCCCCGGAGACGCTTCAAGACCAAAGACCAAGTTATTTTCTCGAGAGCCTTTGTAAGTGATGGTTCCAATATTTGGTTTGATCCAGTTAATACCATCAGTGGATTCGGCGTAGGCTAATACCCGCTGCGTTCCCGTATCTTCATCCGAATCCAATTCACCAGTCATTGTGCCTGCATCGTAAAATAACTTGAATATGCCATCGTCTTCTAAGAGGGTGTTGTAGACGCCGAGTCCAGTCAGGGCCTCCCCCTCCTCCCAAGGTCGGTCTGCCTTGACCAAGGGCTCTAATGAGAGTTTTGGTAGATGGGCACTGAGCTTAATCCCATAAGGTATCTCCCAACTTTCTGGTTCCACTCCTCCGAAAGACAGGCCATATCCTGGTTCTATAAGACTCCAATCAATGAAAATCAGCTTTTTGGTCCCAAGATGAAAAGGTTCATAAACCATGAAATGCCTCCAGTGTCATAGTAGGTTTAGCGGATTATGATTAAAGTTTTCTGGATTGGTAACATTTGCTAGCAGAAGATCCGACGGTTGACCGGGTAGGCGATGTCGATCAGCACTCCGTGAATGTGAGCGTTAACGCAGTCGTTATCAGGGTAGACCACGTGCGCCGGATGAGAAATCTCCAGCAGATAGCCGTTGTTAAGCGTCTCAGTTACCAACTCTTCAGATCCACTGAACGGGGTAATTGGGTCGGACCGGTTGCCGATTACCAGTATCGGTACACCTCGGCCGTCAAGAGGCCCCTCCAGAGGTTCAGGGATGAACTGATCGTAGAACATGCAGGTATCTGGAAACGAGGGGGTAATTGACGCCATCAAAGGGAACATTTCGTAGAAGGCTGCTTCAATTATCGGTAAGTCCCCCATTATAGTGGCGCGGTCTAACTCCGGATAAAGACTCCAGCGGTCCAAGCAATTGACGTGTGAAGTGAAGCTTGCAGCCGTGGGTTCCAAGCCCAGTTGGAACCTGGCAAATCTGAGCAACGTGGTCGGGTCGTCTCGCTCGTAAAGTTCGAACAGACCGCTCCACAGGCTGGGCCATGTATCTTCGCTGTACAAGGTGGACAACACTCCATAAAAGCCCGCAAGGGGATGTTTACCTACAGCATCGTTTACAAGGTCCAATTTCGTAACAGCCTGTTTGAAATAGCCGACAGGGTCGCCGTGGTTGTATATCGGGCACCTCCAATCGACACACGCCGCCAAAGCCCGATCCAGCGCAGCAGCGAGCGGTGATATTTCCGCAATTGTCTCGTCAAGTCGTTCTTGTTGGGTTGAGGCCGGACCAACTGGGTTATCGGCGCCGTCAAAGACCATTGCCCTGACAGATCCGGGAAAGAGCGTCGCATACCAGATCCCCAATGTAGAGCCATAGGAGAATCCCAAGTATGAGATTTGATCAGCACCTAAAGCCAGGCGTATTTCATCCATGTCGTTAGCAACATATTCGCTGTGTAGAAGGGCGCCAATCGCACCCATCGATTGGATACAAAGGTTGGCAGCCTCTTCACCGGCAGCGATCTCGTCGGGGGTGTCAAATGCTCCGTCGATCGTTGCAAGCAACGCGAGTTGCTCACCAGGACCACCACATGCGAATTCGGGCTCGGACCATCCGACTCCACGGGGATCGAATCCGACGATGTCGAAGTGTTCGACAAGTTTGTCTGTAAACAGGCCGAAGGGAATATCGTGGACGAACTCTATACCGCTCAGCCCTGGACCTCCAGGATTCACGAATAGGTAGCCTATTCGTGAATCCTGGAACGTGGCGCGGTGCACGCTTACCGCGATTTTGATACTACCAGTCTCGGGTCGCCGGTAGTCCGCAGGAACTTCCACGAATCCACATTCGAGCCCAGACCCGCATTCGGTCCAGTCAATTCGCTCGGTTGCCGCAGGAGTCTCTGGCTCTATAACTTGTGGGGCAACAATACTCGGAACCACTTCTTCGTTGAATTCGGACAAAGTTAATTCAAAAGAAAACTTCAGAATAGCCGTTGATGGGAAGTCCATGATTGACGCGTTTATTTCATCGCTCTCAAAGGCTATTCTTTCGATCACATGGGATTTGGTATTGATCCAGAGGTCGGTCCTGGTCGAGCCTTCCACAACCTCATCCGGATACTCGAAGACCCCAGTCAACATTCTTGCTGCACCAGATGGATCATCAGTGGCGAAATGATAAACACTGACCCCATCAATATCTTCTAACCCTACGAACTGGACTTTGTCCTTATCGAGCAAGTAGGAGTCTTCCCACACAGGTTTGAAGATCTCAAAATCATCATTATCAGGTATGTCAGAGGTCCATTCGGTGGAAGGGAATTCTTTGGTATATCCAGTGTTACCTATGCGTATTGCCTCTACGTCCATCTTCTCTCCGAGTATTTCAGCTTTGAGGTGTAGCCTCGCTTTGTCCGGGCTTTCGTAGTCATGGGTGAGATCGAATCTCATCTCTACTTGGAGCCCCGGTCCATCTACCAGGAAAATCATCACGTAGTCAGCATGATAGGAATCGATGTTTCCCATTGCCTGTCTGACATCACTCAGAGCGATGTAGGGATCGGGCGTAGGGGTATGGGTGGCAGTAGGCGTGGGACTGGGTGGTACTGGTGTAGCAGTTGGCGTGGGACTGGGTGGTATCGGTGTAGCAGTTGGAACTGCTTGGGCAGTAGACTCGACCATAACCTTCGCCATGGCCTGTGCCTTGGCCTCCACAGTGGCCTCTGCAGCACGCTCTTCGTTGAGCCTAGATTGTACTGTGGCCTCGATGTCAGGGGTGGGTGCGAGAGTGGTATCCGGTGCGTCGCCACATGCGGCTAGAGCCACCGCAACCAGCGCGTATCCCAGTACCAGTAAGTCTGTTTGTCTTATCCCAGCGAGTATCACCCTGCCTCCAAGGGCAGTATAGCCGAAGGGCAAAGTAGAGGTACAAGACTTATACGGATGCAAGCCCCAAATATATTCTAGTATTTGGCCTTCTACGATTGAGTCGCTTCGATAATGACTCCATTCCTGCAGTGCTCTTCGATGTCCGCCCCACTGGCTTTAGCTGTGTCCCCAGTTATATCCTTAGCGTCTGCTTTTGGTATTATTCCGCAAGTGGTGTAATACAATATTACGGATTGTTGGATCGTTAGGGGGTTATTATGAATTCGAGAAATATCTCAGGGTGGTTTTTGATAGTTGGGCCCATTGTTATATTTTCGGCGTTTCTTGGTTGGCCGAATGTAGAAACAGCTCAAGAGGAACTAGCAGAGTTAGCTAAAAATCCATCCACAAGTATTGCAGTAATGGGAGTCTTTATTGCTGGTATAACTCTGTTGTTTACAGGTCTTAGTATGTCTTCACGAATAATTTCAGAAAGTGCAACAAGATGGTCTTCCTTAACGATCGTTTCAGGGATTCTTTTCCCGTTATCTATAGCAGTAATGTTGACTTCAGTAGGTTTAAATTTTGGAGCCGTACGTCTTTATGAAACATCCGTAGACACTGCGAATGCTATTTACTTGATTGGTTATCACATAACTGACGTTGTTGGTTTGGCTATGGGTATTTCCTTCGTTTCTCTTGGAATAGCTCTTTTAAGAGGCTACGAAGATCTATTTCGAAGAATAATTGGCCTCCTTTATTTAATAATTGGTGGTTGTCATTTAATCGATATGTTTGTGGAAGAAGACGGTGTTCTAGGGATTGTAGCTTGGATTGGTATGTTTATTGTGTCAATCGCATTTGGAGTTGCTGTTTTAAGAGGTCAAAGTAAAAATAAATTGACCTAAAGATTCGTATTCATTCGAATCTACAATTTATTCGTGCTCACAACCTGGAAGTGAAGTATGAATTCGGGGCTTGTTGGACTGGTATTGCCATCGTCATGATTGCGAAGACACCAACTGTAGAGCAGTCACGTCGTGGTGAAAAGAGTTATGGTGAAAAGATCGGAGGAATTAAATGAGTACAGCAAGACAGGTAATATTGACCGTTGTAATTATCGCCCTCACTGCCTCTGTGGCCTGCGGCGAGAATTCTGACGACGACGCAGGGACAAGCATGGTCTCAACGAGGGGACCTACAGAACTGAACGAGCTTCAGGAACGCACGGCAATTCGTGATTTGACGGACGAGGACGACGTCCTAGACGCCACAATGTCGCAGACCGCAACAACCGCTTCTCTGGAATTGGTGGTAGCAAACGGAGTTTCAGACATCCGAGCGAAAAAATTGGGATCCCTGTTCGTCAAGATGGTCAGACAAAGAGGTCCGAACAGGGACATTGGTGGGAGAGCTAAAGATCCTGACCCTGCATCAGTTGGCCCCAAATTTCCCAATTTCGAGATCGGATTCGGCAGCGTGGAATACACCATCATCGTCAAGTATTCAGACAACAAAAAGATCGCTCAAGGCACCAAGGCTCGGGACGCCAAATCGGTTACATGGGAGTGATCTACGTGGCAAAGGCACGATGATGCCTACTACCACCGGCGATCAATCTTTCGTTGTGTATGAAGAATCGCCTCTACTGGCCTGTATAGCGCGGTTAGAGGGAGTGACAATAGTAAGGGACGGACACAGCCTCACGGCGCACCCCAAGGCTGCCCCCAGAATCGACGAGTTAAGCGCAAGACTCTCGGCCCTCGTGGCACTGGGGAGGACCACGATAGTCGCAGGACTGTAGTAGGCCAGTTACATAACCTTCTACAAGCGAAGGCGGTAGCGATAGAACCCACCGTTCAGACGATGTCCGACTATCAAATGGTTAGCAAAACGGTTTTGTGGACAACAACAAGAAGCTTCTGGCGAATCTAGGGGCTCGTTCGTTATGCGGTTGGTAAGTGGTGGGGGATAGAGGACTCGAACCTCTGGCCTTCTGTGTGTAAGACAGACGCTCTAACCATCTGAGCTAACCCCCCAAGTGACCTCCTGCTTCATAGCAAATGGCAGATGGCTGGGGTGGATCGTGAGAGATGAAGCGCGCTTGGCGGGACTTGAACCCACGGCCTCAGCCTTCGCAGGGCTGCGCTCT
>CAYLLU010000034.1:0-22718 GCA_964384845.1 uncultured Dehalococcoidia bacterium | reverse complement strand
TATACTATATGGTGTGGGGAAAAGCAATATAGTCCACAATATATAGAGTAATATTGTTAAAGCGAGGATTAATCTGAGGCTTGGATTATCGTATTAACCTTGGCCGCTTTTAATGGATGAGTGGTGGCAGTACCGAGGGAAGATTCTGGCAACTCTATGCATCTAAAGAGAATAGAATGGATTATGCAGGGGGTACCTTTGACTGTGAGGATTAGCTGGGGATTCACAATAATCTTATGGCTAGGTGTGGTGCTTATTGTGTCGACTTCCGCATGCTCTACTACACCCAAATTGGCCGAGATGCCAGAGCCAACCACGATAGTGGAGTCGATCCCGGCAAAAGGGGGGCAGGTGCGGGTGGCGGTGGCTTCTAAAGACTTGGCTGTGGGGTTGAACAGACTCGTGTTCGGGGTGCTGGACGATGTTGGACCGGTGCGATCACTTCAGGTAACTGCAAAATTCGTGTTTGTTGATCATGATCCGATCATGGTTCTCTTTGAGACTGGTGTGACGTTTGTTGAGTGGCCTGGCGGCAAGGGCGGAGTGTATGTGGCAGATGATGTCGAGTTTGATGAAGCCGGACGCTGGGGCATGATTGTCGAAGTAGTAATGGGGAACGGGGATACCCTTATCGGTCAGTCGGGCTTCGTGGTGAGCGAACACAGTTCGTCACCTGCGGTGGGTGCTGCTGCGCTGTTGAGCGCTAATAAAACGGCGTCCGATGTTGTAGATCTGTCGGAGCTTACAAGCTCCCCAACACCAGACCCCGGCCTGTATGAGATAAGCATAGTCGATGCTGTTGGCGGCGGCCGGCCCGTGATCGTGACTTTCGCGGCTCCCGCATACTGCCAGACCGCGACATGCGGGCCTCAGGTGGAGGTACTATCATCCCTACGGCTGCGTCACTCCGGTGCTTTCTTTATCCACGTAGAGGTTTATGCTAATCCTCATGAGATACAAGGCGATTTATCAAGAGCCAGGATATCACCGCTGATGGAGGAGTGGGGCCTAATGACAGAGCCTTATACTTTCGTAATCAACTCTGAGGGACGGATCTCAGCTAAATTCGAGGGTTTCGTGACCGAACAGGAGTTGGAGACGGCCCTGCTGAGTCTTCTGCATTTAGTGGAGACAGAAGGTGGATAGAGGTATCAGTCATGCCCACTTGAGGTTGCTGGTGCTGGCCATGTCCGTAGTGGTGGCCATCTCAGCCGCAGGTATAGCGGGGGCCCATAGTGACGATGAGCCGCGAGAAGTGTTCCACGTAATAGAGGGCGTCTCCGACATCACTCTTGAGGTCGAGCCGGTAGAGATTCTTGCAGGCATAGTCCACTTTGCCGTGACGTTGTTGGCCGCAGATGATCTGACTCCTGTGGAGAGGGCGGTGGTCAATGTTGTCGCGATAAGTCCCGATGGAGTGGCCATACAGGCACGGGCGGTGACTGCGCCTGGCCCCAAGGGGATATACGAAACCAACCTGGCTCTGGAGCCCGGGGGGCTTTGGTCGGTCACAGTCGATGTGCATAAGGAGGGTCTGGGAAATGCTATCCATGAGGTATCACTGCCGGTGGGGGATTTGCAACTGTCTGCAGTCCTACTGGGCACCGTCCTGTGGTTCTTGACGGCGACGGCGCTATTGGGAGGAGGTTATTATCTTTGGAGGCGTTCCAGATCCGCGCTGTCCCATAGGTAATGCCAGCCGGCGCACACTGTGCGTCGCTACATTACGATCATCCCCCGTGCCCAGAACTAGGCTCCGTCCCGGGCGTCCTCGATCTTGTCCACTATCAGGACTCCGGATTCCTGGTGGTATGTTACGGTGATCGGGGATCCCTGTACCATGTGGTCGCGCAAGTGCGATGGTACCCAACCCTGGTAGCCCTCCGCTCGAAAATGCCACCTTGATCCGGAATAGTCCTGTACAGAGAACTCTTTGATTTGAGTGAGACTGCCAGAGGCGAACTCCACGACGAGGCCTGTTACCACGTTCTGCGACATGCGGGGCGCTTTGGTGGGGATCTCGGCACCACATGCCACTGCCCAGGCCGCCAATAGTACTGCGATCGCAAAGATCGATATTCTATTCATTGTCTCTAGTACCCAGTTGGGCGATCTAACTTTCAATGTATATCCCGGGGGGGGTGGGTCTCGACTACGAACTTATGTGCTACCATAATGCCCACAGGACAGGATAAAACTTGAACTTATGATCAAAACCTGTACCTACTACCAATTGACTATTTTCTTAGACAATGTATAAGGTATGTCGTTATTGGCTGGAGGTAAATGATGAACAAGGCTAAGTATCTCATATCATTAATATTCATGGTTGTAGCCATCGCTACCATTCATCCCGGGGGCGTCCGTCCCGTCTTGGCGGAATCGGCGGAGGCGACTCCTCTTGTCGTCTTTGTCGCGGATACCCAGGCGGTGTACCAGACGGCGGATTCCGTAGATGTGGCAGCTTCTTTCATAGGACTTTTGTCCACGTTGCAAGAGGGCCAGCGCTTCGTCTTCGTAGGTGGCGGGGATCCCTCACAAACCGTGGGCCCGTTCAAGGCCTCCGATCCGAATTTTGACGAGGTGCGTGACCGTATCCAAGTGATTTTGGGTGGTGAGGATGATCAACCTGCGCCTCTCACAGGCCTGTTGCTGGAGGCACAGGCGGTTCTCAGTCGAGAGAAAGGTGCCCCTGGCTCCGAGGTATACGTCATTACTGGCGACTCATTCGAGACCGACTTTGGGCGGCTGGCGGTCCAGTTATCGCCCCTGATAGGTCGGTTCGACGAGTTCGGCTGGAAAATCAACGGCGTCTTACTTCCAAGTGCTTCATCGGAAGTGGAACTATTCTTATCTGGACTCTCAGCTGAATCAGCAGGTACGGTCATCAATCTGTCCGGTACAGACGCGCTGAAGGATGTAGTCGACTCCATTCTGGGACGGGTCGGACGCGGGTCGTTGTCTATGTTGGGCAGACGTGACCTTGAGCCGTCGGAGCTTATGAGTTCTGCGGTTAGTGTCGTACCAGGTACTAGTGAGGCCACAGTTGTGCTTTTCAGGGACGACACTATCGGTACTGTGATGTTCAGCAACCCCTCTGGACGTGGTGTTCCTTTCTTCGATCAGTCGAAATTCCAGGTCGTGGAGACCCCGCACGTGATTATCTGGAGACTCACTGACCCAGAACCGGGCAACTGGAGGGTAGACGTCACGGGCATGCAGGGTGGAGTATCGATGTGGAGGCACACCGCGAACGACTATAGTCTGGCCCTGATTGCGAACGAGCCCGTGCCCATCAACGAGCCCTCCGCTATCGTTGGGTACGTCCACCGTAACTATCATCCTGTGAATCTGGAAAATGTCCGAATGTACGCGAATATTACTACACCTCAGGGCAACCGGATCATCCTGGAAATGATGGACGATGGTGTTGGCAGTGATGCTGTTGAGAGTGATGGCAGTTTCACACTTACGCTGCCACCACTACATATGGAAGGTGAGTACAAGGTCGAACTGGAATTGGAGTGGCTGGAGTACAACCACCAAATATCCTCTTTGACTAGTTTTGACACCCGCATGTTCCCCAGTTTGCTGGTGACGTCGATTGAATATGACGAACTAGATCTTGGTGAGCGGACGCACATTGCTAACATAGTGGTTCATGTAGATGGTCAGCCGTTCCCGGTGAACCCTGAGACCCTCACAACCATTCTAATTTCGACTGAAGGAGACGAGCAGGGCCTTGTAGATCTGGTACCCAGGAGGGTGTACGGAGACGGGCCGGCCTTTGAGTACGACGTGTTCCTCACAGCATCGGACTATGGCCGATACTCGGTGAGCTATTTGCTAAACGCCGAGTATGCAGGCAGAGGTTTTCAGCACGGTACCGAGTCGACAATTCTAAGTGTCGAGGAGCCGCCGGTGGAAGTCATCGAGGCTATAACGGAAGTCATAGCGGAGGTGGCACCTGCGGTGACGTTGCCGCCCGTGGCGCAGTCGTTACAGATGCCGATCATGGATGTGGATCCGCCAGGGTTCCCGATTGTGGCGGTCTGGATACCCATCGGTCTACTAGTGGTGCTTGGAGCCGCTGCTTCTTGGGTGATGACTCGCACTAGGCCCTATGGCTTCATCTACGATGACCAAGACGAGCCTTTGGTGGACTTTTCCGCCATCCGGAGGCATCGGTTGCTTGATCTACTGCTCAGGGGCTCAATTCAGGGCAAGCAACTGGGACTGCCGGGCTTGGAAGGTGTTGTATTCCGGTTTGCAAAGAACCGAATACAGATAATGGCACATGGCAATCACCCGACGGTGCGAGTAAACAACCAGCCGCTGGTTGGGCAAACGACGATCAAAGACCGAACCTGGATTGGCACCGGCGGCAAGTTGTACACGTTCCTGGTATCACCGCCGGCACCAATGTTAGAAGGGGCGGTTGACTAGAGGAAACTAGCCCTCAACCTTAGACCGGAAAGACCCCGTGCGGGATCATTCCCTCGGGGACTTTTTGGTCTAAGTCAATACGCAACGCTAGTCCCCCTCGGTGATTACGATGGTTTTAATTGCATCCCCGGGGGTTCTTGCCGTGCCTGGGTCCCTGAGGGAAATTTTATTCACTACGTCCATTCCTGCTATCACCCTGCCGAACACTGTGTGACATGACGTTCCCGGTATACTGCAATCCTTGGGGGTGCCATCTGGCAGGTTGCCGTCTAGGAACGTTGTCGGAACGAATGTTATGAAGAATTGGCTCCCGTTGGTCCCGCGTCCGTTTTGTACGCCTGCGTTGGCCATCGACACGGTGCCAACGGTGTCGTGTCGTCGTAGTGGGCTGGGCTCGTTATCGAACTTGTAGCCTGGTCCGCCGGAGCCTGTTCCAGTAGGGTCACCGCTCTGTGCCATAAAGCCTTCCAAGACACGGTGGAAGGTGATGCCATCGTAGTATCCGTCCCTGGCGAGGAAGACGAAGCTATTCACTGTGACTGGGGCTTCCCTAGGGTACAGTTCGATATCGAACTCTCCCCCCTTTTCCATCTGGAAAGTCGCGGTGTAGCTCTTGTCGGGATCTATGGTCATCGGTGGTGGGGACGAGTATTGCTTGATTTTAGGCTCCTTAACTATTGGTACTGATGTGGGTAAACGTGTCGAGTTAGTGGTGACTGGAGTTGAATCTGACGTCAGGGCATCTGTGTCCGGTGCATCGTCGCTACAGGCAACTAGGAGAATGGTTATGGCTACTGTCGCGACAATGAGTGCAAGGTGTCGGGGTCGGTTCAGCATTTGTTGCGATACCTGCCTTTCTCGTTTTCTGGCGTATTAGCCGGTTCGACTGAAATCCTATCGGACTTACGATAATATCTTACATGCAATGGATTGGCCGCGCCAGGAGCGGCGCCCACGAACCATCAAGTTGGATGCGTTAATTTGTCGAGCTACTTTTGGATAGTCGCTATCCTTATTCAAGATACGCAAGAAAATTTGCCACAAGACATTGAAGAATTTACAGTAATTCATAGGGTCCGTTCTCTCGTGGGGGTATTGGGTTGAAACTTCCGGGATTGCCAATCGGAAACGATTCGAACACAGTGGATTTCAACTGGGGGCAGGCTTACGACCAGATGGCCTGGCTTCCTGGAGGAGCCCTCAACATGGCCCACGAGGCGATCGACCGCCATGTCCGCGGCCGACTCGCTCGTAAGATCGCGCTAATCTGGTTGGGACGCGACGGCGAACGCGAGGAATATACGTTCACGCAGATTCGGGAACAGTCCAACCGCTTCGCTAATGTCCTATTGAGCCTGGGTATTGGCAAGGGGGACCGTATAGTGTTGCACCTGGACCGGATCCCCGAAAACTACTTTGTGCTGCTGGGTATCCTCAAAACCGGAGCCATCGCATGTCCGGTGTTCTCCAGCCTCAGTTCCGAGACCCTCAGAGATCGCATGAAGGAGTCTGAGGCCAAGCTCCTAGTGACTCAGCCGGAGTTACGCAGAGGTCTTGGTACACTTGTTTACGAATTGTTTGAGTTGCAACACATAGTCGTCGTTAACAGGGACGGCCGTGATGTGGACCCCCCGGAGACCTCTGACCTAGACTACTACGAAGAGATGTCGAAGGCACCCATTACCTTCACGACACTGCCGACTAACGCCTATGATGCGGCACTATTGCATTACACATCAGGGGTGACCGGTGATTCTAGAGGTGTCCTACTCTACCACCAATCCATTGTGCAACAACTTGCCACTGCAAGGTTGGTGCTCGACTTGGGACCCGGCGACGTCTACTGGTGCACTACCGGCCCCGGCTGTGTTACCGATACTATTTACGGGTGCCTGGCGCCATGGGCTGCCGGCGCGACTGTAGTGGTTCTTGAGGGATCGTTCCATGCCAAAGGGTGCTATCGGCTGATTGAGGAGGAGCACGTCACGGTTTGGTACAGTACCCCTACGGTGCTGTGTTTGTTGTGGGCCGAGTCCTCTAACCTGGTTGAGAGTTATGATCTCTCGTCCCTAAGGCATCTGGCGAGCGTGGGCGATCTCCTGGAACCCAAAATAGTGGAGTGGAGTTCGAATGTACTGGGGACTCGGCTCCACAACACCTGGTTGCAGACGGAAACGGGCTCAATTATGTGCGCCGTCTTTCCCACGATGGACGCCCCCCCTGGCTCAATAGGTAAGCCGGTGCCAGGAATCCAGATGGCCGTCTTGGGCCGGGATTATTTGCCGGTCGATGCGGACGAGTCTGGATACCTGGCGATACGCCCCGGCTGGCCGGCGATGTTTCAGGGCTACTGGGGCGATGTTGATGTTAAGGAGTACCACTCGCGCTTCAGAAGGGGATGGTATATCACCGATGATTGGGCCAGAATCGACGCCGACGGCTGTTTTTGGATCGAACGCAGGGGTGACGACTAGAGCAGACGTGGCGCATGTTGTGCGTTCCTAAGAGGATCACTTATCGAGGGTCTAGATCCTTCTTTAGCGTGCCCGCCCCAGTCCCTGCATTCCGGCTCCAATTTAGGCCCCGGACCCGAAGAACTGAACCCTACTTTCAATCACGGGGGACGATGGGTAGCGTCACGTGTGAGGGGTAGGTCGAGTCGTGGTGAATGGTTTGTAGTGCCGAGATCACGGTCCGGTCGCCGCCGATTGGACCGGCAGTGTTTGTGTTGCGGTCGAAACGCGGGAAATTGCTGCTGGAGATTTCTAGTCTTATACGATGGCCCTTCCAGAACAAGTTGCTCGTGGCCCATAGGTCTATGGTGTACTCGTAGACCTGGCCGGACTGGATCGGGTCTGCCTGGTTTTTCGGGATCCTGTAGCGCGCGCGAACTATCCCGTCTGTCAGGTTCCTGGCATAGCCGTCGGGTCGGACATCGACCAATTTGGCGGTGAAGTCGGTATCCTCGGCTGAAGTCGACGCATATAGGGTCACGGTAACGGGACCGGTGACCTCCATGTAGTTCTCTAGCGGTGGTGTTGTATAGACAAGGACATCGTGCCTTGCCTCTATTGGACGTTGGTCGTAAACACCAGCCGGATAGATGCCAGGGTCGCTGATGATCTGGCCACCTCGGGTTGGTACTGGGTCAATGGGGTTATAGACGTAAACGTCGGGCGGCTCTTCGAGGGCCGGGGTTTGGGCGTCTAGACGCCCATCGCCGGCCAGGGAATTGGCTCTGCCTTGACTGTGGAGGTAATAATTCACGGACTCGGCTCTCTCCAGAGGCCACTTCTCCTCCGTGCGCCAGACGTTCTCGCTCATGATGAAGATCTTGACAGGCCTCTCGTCACCAACGCCGTTGTCCTCGCCCTTGAGCCAGTAGTCATAATAGCGCAGAATCTGCTCTTGCATGTCTAGACCGAAAGCCGAAGCCTGGCTGCCGAAGCCGCGCTCTCCCGCGACGCTAACACCAGTGCCGCCGTGCGTCCAAGGACCGATGGCCAGTCTCTGACCTCGCCGCGCGTCCTCCGAGCCCCCCAACTCGCGCATTCGCGTGAAATTCTTGAGTGTCCCTCCAAGGAATATGTCGTACCAGCCGCCGTAGTTAAAGGCTGGAACCGTTATATCGGAGTGGGATTCTTCGATTGAGATGCGTTCCCAGTAGTCGTCGTACTCGGGGTGGTCAAGCCAGTCGTAGTAGTAGGGTGCCATACCACCTTCCAGGTCCGGCAACTCCTTCATGGGGAGATAGCGGTACCCGGTGTCCACACGGTCTTTGGCCTCGATTAGGATGTCGAGTTGCCTTGGAGATAGATAGAGACGGTTAGCCAGGTTATCCCAATTAGCGGATGTTAGATTGTCCAGAGTCCATTTCAAGTTGAATCCCAGCTGGAATGCACCCCCTTGCCAGGCCCAACCCTCATGATAGTCAGAGGATGTGAATCCGGGCGCGATCGCCGCCAGAGACGGAGGCATCGACTTCGCCGCGAGCCACTGAGTCGCACCTACGTAGGACGAGCCATACATGCCTACCTTGCCGTTGCACCACGGCTGACCGGCAACCCACTCTATGGAGTCGTAGCCGTCGTTCATCTCGTCTACGAAGGTGTAGAACTCGCCTTCGGAACTGAAGCGGCCGCGAATATCCTGAATCACCACTGCGTAGCCGCGCATCGCCGCACGTATCGCGTCCACTCCAATATCCAGGACGGGTGGGATGCTCTTGTCATAGGGCGTCCGTCGAAGTAGCGCGGGGAAGCTGCCGCTCGCGTCTGGGCGGAAGATGTCGACGTTTGTGATTGTGCCATCCCGCAGCATCAGGGGGCTGTTGGATTCGAACTTTATCGAGTATGGTGCTGCCATTCCTGGATTCTCTCCGGGCCTATAGGGCCAACCCTCGTTTGCGGTTGCGAATCTTAGCATAGCGTCCACGCGTCTACAAGATCGCGTAGACTGAACTGTCGCCCTATGCTAGCATCCGGGCAGGACACACTGCGAATGGGGAGGTCGTAGTCTTGAAGATAGAGGCACAGTACAGCTTTTTCTCAGACTCTGAACTGGTCTGGGCAAGGCTGTTGGAGACCGAGGTATTGGCTGAGTGCATCCCTGGCTGTCGCGAGTTTTCGCTTATCGCA
Source organism: uncultured Dehalococcoidia bacterium (assembly GCA_964384845.1). GTDB lineage: Bacteria > Chloroflexota > Dehalococcoidia > Lucifugimonadales > CAJWER01 > CAJWER01. Next base: position 13,635 of record CAYLLU010000034.1, on the reverse strand, counting down.
GAAGATGTGTACAAGGTGGAAATCAATGCCGGTATTGGGGCCTTCAGCGGCACATTCAATGGCACTATAAAGGTGATCGAACGGGATGTGCCGCGCTCTTTCAGAATTCTTGTAGATGGCAAGGGCCCCGCGGGCGAGCTCTCGGGAGACGTACTGCTGAAGTTCGATGATGTGGATGGTGCGGCTGAGATTGAGCTTGTTGGTGATGTCCAGGCTACCGGAATGCTAACTGTACTAGGACAGCGTCTCATGGCCCCGGCCTCAAAGGTAATAATAGACAAGTTTTTCGATTGTCTTCGGGACAAGATGGGCGTCCCTTGAGCCCGTTTGCGGACCAGTGAAGAGCCGTGTTAGGATTTGCCGAATCTTGAATCAGAATTGAGCACCTGTCCATCTGAGCCCGTTTTGTCAAGGACTGACGGTAATGGGATTCAAACGTTGGTGAATGTCGAAAACAGCAACATAGATGCCCACATCCACATATGGGCAACTGACCGTGACAAATATCCGTTAGCTCCTGGTTTCGTGGACTCAGACCTGTGGATACCTTCACACGAGCCGCAGAAATACCTTGCTATGGCAGGAGGTCTGGGAGTCGGTCGTATAAATTTCGTCCAGATGACCTGGTACGGTACTGATCATAGTTATATTCTGGACCAGATAGCAGCTGCGCCCGACCGATTCGTCGGCACCGGTATCGTGCCCGCCGTCACGGATATTGATGTCGGGAGACCCGGGAAGACGATGGTCGCGCTGTCGAGTGGAGGTATCTACGCTTTCCGGATCCGTGGTAGAAACTGGCACAGGCGTCCTATTGGAGATGGCCTTCACTGGATGGACCATCCTGGCTATTCTGAAATGTTCGAGACAGGAGCTACTCACAATCTGGCGCTGAGTTTCCTCATAGAGCCTAGCGATCTCCCAGAACTTGACCGGATGTGCGTCCTGAATCCGGAGACGCCAGTGATAATCGATCACCTGTGCCGCATCGGATTCGGTGGTCCTTTTCTGGACGAAGATATCCGTGCATTGTGTGGAATGGCGCGCCACCCAAATGTCTACATGAAGGTCGGTCCATTCAACCATCTGGGGGCCAAGGAGAGACCATATCTGGACGTGCTGCCTCTGGTAGAGCGGGTTATCGATGCATACGGTCCCGAACGTTGTATGTGGGAGTCTGATAGTCCCGCACTGCGGCCTGGCAACTACAATACGGACCCGGAGCAGGACTTTGAGGCCTCATTGGCCCTGATCCGTGAACACGCCGACTTCCTCAGTGCTTCTGACAAATACCAGCTACTTCAGGGCACCGCCGACCGCCTTTTTTTCCAACGCTAGACCTCTACTTTGGCTCGTATAGCTTTCCTAATTTAGCGCTTATCTCGTGACCACGCTCGTCCCGGCACTGATAGCAGCCGATCATCATGTAGCCGACTATTCCCATCATCTAAATCTTGATTAAGATGCCCTAGATCGATTGCATTACCTGCCCGGAATATGGAGTCGGTACAATATAATCTCCATGGTCTGTCCGGTGGCGTAGTTACTAGGTAGTGACCTTGGAGTTGTGCGCCTGTGTGCCCGGTATACTGTCCTCATCGCTGGAGGTATCTCCATGGCATACCTCGCAGTTTTGCTCGTAGATGAAACAGACAGGCGTGGTGACACCCGGCGAGTCATCTCTAAGAGAGAACCCCTACAATAATAAGATCAGTAGTTTGGGCTAGGCGTGTCATCCCCTTTGTCCATATGGTGGAGGCTTGATGTACTCACGTTCAAACAGACGTCTCAATACATAGAATCGTAAACTCGCTGATCCCTTTACGCGCCGGCCGTTACGTATTAGTATATCTCCCATGCGCGCCCCATACGCATTCCTGCACGCGCAACTCCCATTCCACGGTTGGTTGATAGTCGCCGTGACGTTCCTCGCATCGGCCCTTTCAATAGGTCCCGGCTACGCGTTTGGCCTGTTCATACACCCGTTGCAGGACTCATTTGGCTGGCAGAGGACCGCGGTGAGCGCATCGCTTTCATTTGCAGCCGTAGGGAGCCTCACTTCACCGGTGCTTGGCCGCTTCTTGGACCGGTTTGGCGCCCGCCCCCTTATGGCCGTGTCTCTAGTGATTATGGGAACCAGTTTCCTGTTACGCCCAATGATGACCGAACTCTGGCACTGGTATGCTCTAAGCTTTCTCCAGTACTTGCCTTTCACCGGCTCAGCAGGGCTGCCCGCAGGACGGCTCGTTAGCATATGGTTTGCGAGATCACGGGGTCGAGTGATGGGCATCGCCACTATGGGCAACAACTTTGGAGGACTCACAGTGCCTCTGATTACCGGCTTCTTGCTGGCCTCCGGTAATTGGGAGGCTGCGTTCTTGATACTGGCCGGGTTGGCTTATTTCATCGCTCTTCTCTCTGTCATTGTGATCAGGGAGAGTCCGAATCGCGGTATGCTACCGGCGGGTGAAAGCGCAGTCGGCTCGACACCATCGGAACTGGAGGGCTGGACGATCGACGAAGTATTGCGTAGTAAGACTTTCTATGCCATAGCATTATCCCTGAGCCTCGGTGCGTTCACCTATAGTGCCGTGCTGCCTCAGATTAGTGACCACTTGATTTCCCATGGCATGTCACGCACCACCGTGCCCTTAGCTATTAGCCTTCTTGCGGCCTGTGGCATGATGGGCAAGTTGAGCTTCGGTTACCTGTCGGAGGGGTTTACTGCTCGCCGAATGTTGATGGTCAGTCTGTTTGGACAGATCATCTTTATTGCAATGATCGTGCGTTTTCCCGCAGTACCCTTGGCTTGGTTTGCGGCTTCGGCGTTCGGACTATTTATGGGGGGCTTTGGTGCGTTAGTGCCACTGTTGGTTCAGGAAACCTTCGGGCTACGTAACTTCGGTGTCATTTCAGGGCTAATTACGATGGTGTCTGTTATCCCCTTCTTTGTAGGACCTCTACTCGCGGGTATGTCTTTCGATATCATGGACAGTTACGGTCCAGGATTTTTGGTTGTTGCTGCCATGTTCGCCCTTGCCATGGTAGTCCTGATACGTGGAAGTGCTGCACACGCTAGTTTGGCTAGATGAGATATATCAGGCCGTAGCACAGGGCTAGTGGGGCTTTACTGGCCTTCGACAGGTTCGGGCGTGGCTATATTCGTAGTCTCAAGAGCGGTCTTGGCTTGTTCAACGATGTACTTATATTCACCTAGGACTGTCTTGCTGGTGAGGACGGTGGGCCGTGATGTGTCGCGATAGTCGGGCCGCAGTTCCAACCGTCCGAGGAATGGCAAGTTAAGCTGTGAGGCTAGTTCCTCGCCAGCGCCACTGCCAAACATCTCACCTGAGAAGTTCTCGACGATTCCCAGTACATTGACCTTCAGAGTCTTTATCATGTTGATGGAACGCAATGCATCGATCTTCGATAGCTCCTGGGGAGTCGTGACTACGACGAAGCCGTCGAGGGTCAAGGTCTGCATGACTGTAAGCGGCGAGTCCGATGTGCCTGGGGGTAGATCAACGAGCAGGTAATCCAGTTCGCCCCAGTCGGTGGACTGCAAAAGTTGGTTGATGGCGTTGTGAACCATCGGACCGCGCCAGATGATGGCCTCCTCCTCATTTTTTTGGAAGAATCCCATAGACATCACTCGGACGCCGAAGCGCTCCGGCGGGTACATCTTTTTATCCTCATTGACGACCGGAGGCTCCGCAACCTTCATCGCACGTACCACGTTTGGGCAGTCGATGTCGACATCAAGGATGCCGACTCTTTCCCCTTGCTGGGCTAGTGTGACGGCGATGTTCACAGCAACGGTGGTTTTGCCGACCCCGCCCTTGCCACTATAGACGCCAATCGTTTGTTTCACGCGCGAGAGGCTGTCTGTGATGGCGCGCTTCTCTTCAAAGGCGCGCTTCATTTGCTGGATTCTGGCGCGGGCTTGGGGCCCCTGGGACTGGGTGGGCTTGGGCTGAGTCAAATGAGCAAACTCCATAAGTTCGGCTGCGCTGGTTGACTAGCAAGCGCCGGGGGGCTCAGACGGTTGTCGCAGCGAGAAGCCGGGTATACGAACGCAGCAGCAGGGGGCCTCGATCCCGCGCCGAGGCCTTTAGTCTAAACCTAGTTGGGCCTTGCCGTCTTCGGTGATCATATCGGGCGACCACGGAGGTTCATACACCATCTCTACCTCAACATCCTCGACACCGTCCATTTCTGCAATGCGCCATTCAGCCTGCTGAGCGATATACGGGCCCATGCCGCAGCCGGCGAAAGTGAGGGTCATCTTGACGGAGACATCCACGTACTCCACATTGCAGTCGTAAACGAGTCCTAGGTCGACAACGTTAACTGACATCTCAGGGTCGTATACGTCCCTCAGCGCTTCTAGAACTGTGTCCTGGGTAAGTGTCGCCGTCTCGGCCATCAGCCACTCTCCGTGTGTGGTAATCGACTATAGCATTGATGCTCCCATTTTATCTGGCGCTAGACCAGCATGTCAATTTTCTTTATTACAGACAAGGATCATGTGAAACGGCGCTCAGGCCACCACCACTTCTATAGCCCGAGAGCCTCGAAGCTGGCAGTCATAATGCTTGTAGAGTCGATCTCGTACTCACGGTACAAATCTTCGGGAGTTCCAGACTGCCCGTACCTAGTTACCCCTAGTGGGAATGTAGGCGCTGCCAGTGCTGCTCCCAGCCAGGCAAGCGTATGCGGATGACCGTCGAGGACGGTTACAATTGGGACGTGGCGCTCCTCATTGGAGAGCACGCCAGCCAAGAACGGCTCTCCCCGCTTCCCGGTCTGCATGGAGCGGTGGGCTGAGTCCTGGAAGTTGTTATAGAGTGGGCCTGGGCCGGTGACATTGATCACGTTGGCGAAGACACCCTCTTTGAGGAGCTGATCACTGGCTGAAATGGCGCTCGGTACCATCGCGCCGCAGGCGAACACGTTTACGACGTTCTCCCTTGGTTTATAATCGTCCTCTCCACTGCGGTCGACCAGCCTGTATGCTCCTGCGATGACCTGTTGTCGTAGACGCTCCAAATCATTTGAGTCGGAGGGTGGTTTGAATAGGGACTGGGCTACGGGCTTCGTGGTCAGACGCAGGTAGGTGGATTCTACCCTGGTTCGGATCTTTTCCAGTGCAGATAGAAGTATCCACTCCAATTCTTGCCCGAAGCAAGGCTCGTAGTAGGCTAGGTCAGGTAGCCCGATGCCGATGGAGGGTGTGATCACTGATTGGTGTGACCCGCCTTCAGGTCCCAGGGTGACGCCGGAGGGTGTCCCTACAACGATGTATCGTGCGCCTGAATAGATGCTGACCATGAACGCGTCGAGCCCGCGACGAACGAAGGGGTCGTATAGTGTGCCGACGGGAAAGAGCAACTCGCCCGTCATCTCGAAGGTGAGTCCTAGTTGGCCTAGGCATGTGAACAGGTTGTTTTCGGAGATGCCCAACTCGATGTGCTGGCCCTGGTCGGACTCGATCCACTGGAGCGATCGGGCCTCGCTCTCATTTGGGACGGCCTCCTGCTCAGATTTTCCCCAGATACCGACTCGGTTGATCCAACCGCCCAGATTCGTGGAGCTGGCGACGTCCGGGCTCGTCGTGACCAGTCTCTCGCGGAATGCGGGATGACTACGGGAGATCTCGGTCAGGACCTGGCCGAATATCTGCTGGGCGGACGTGTTACCTCTGTATGACCTGTCGAAGCTGGCGGGTATTTCAATCTCGGGGGGAGCATCGTTCTGGTGATTCTGAAGTTGGAGCCGGTATCCGGTATCCAAGCACAGGCGCCCGGCGGCCGTGTCAGATCCCAGCCTGGCCGTAATCTCGCTTTCGTCAATGCCGAGAGTTTCCCGGACCTCGACCATCTGCCTCTGGCTGAGGTTGGCAGAGTGGTTCTGGGGATCGCCAACAATGGGCAGCATCCATCCTTTCAGCGTGTAGGCGAACATCACGGTCGGGCCAGTTGCCTGATCAACCTGGTCAAAGGTTTCACGGAGCATGGCGAAGTCGTGACCACCGAGATTTCGCAGCAGCGATTGTAGCTCGTTGTCGTTCCACTGGCCAATAAACTTGGCCATGTCGTCGGGATCCTCGCTGGTGCGGGGTAGCCACTCTCTGAGCGTGGCGGCGTCGACCCGGAGTAGCCTCTGGTACATCTCGTTGGACATGCCGTCGATACTATCGCGAAGCAGTTCACCTTTTGGCAGTGCGTAGGCGGCCTGCAATTGCTTGCCATACTTGGCCTCGACGACGTTCCAGCCGTTGGCGTCGAACATCTGCCTCCAGACCTCAACCCTCATCCCAGGAATAATCCGGTCGAGGCTTTGGCGATTGAGATCGATTACCCACAAGACGTTTTCTAGGCTCTCCAAGGCCGGGTCGGCGATGCCCTCCCAGACGACTCCCTCGTCCATCTCGGCGGCTCCATCGAGGCTGATGAATCGGCGGTTCACACCACTTTCAGGGGCCAGGTGGCTGCGCACATACTCCTCGGCCAGCCATGCGAAGTTGGGTGCAACAGCCCCGAGGCCCACTGGACCGGTAGAGAAGTCGACACCGTCCGGGTCCTTGGTGCGGCTGGGGTATGCTTGTAGTCCGTGGAACTGCCTGAGAGTCGTTAGGTACTCGGCGTCTAGATTGCCAAGTAGGTACTGGATGGCGTGGAACACCGGTGAGGCGTGGGGCTTGATGGATATCCGGTCTCCGGCTCGCATGTACTCGAAGTACAAGTAGGTCATAATTGACACGACTGAGGAACTGGATGCTTGATGGCCTCCTACTTTGACTCCGTGAGGATTTTTTCGGACCCGGTTCACGTGATCCACCATATTGATGGACAGCCACAGAACGCGCTTTTGGATTTCTTGCAGCAGATCATCACGATCGTCGATGGCATCGGTAGCCGACATCTCGTCCTCCGCGGGTCCAAGTAATATCGGGGTGCCGACAGTATATCATTCACGGTGGTTTGCCCAGAACCCGGGGACTAAAGATTTCGAGATTAGGATTGGTCGAGCGCTGGCCGTTGTCTCATAGGTCATTATACGGTTGATGTTGTCTTGTCGAATGGAAAGGGATACCAATGGTTTTGTGGGTCACATCCTCTCACTTTCGACTAAGATGCTATGTTCCGCTGATACCTATTTAAAAATAGCTTATATGGCGTATCTGCTGAGTAGTCTCTGATGGTGGATTGAGAGAAGAATAGGGCAGCATGGGCGAAATCAGGATGGCCTGTATTTTAAGGGATAGTCCGAGCCGATTTACCACTCTTGGTGAGCTTGTCGAATTATCCGCAGGAGGGCGACACTCCTTGGCCTCACTCTGTATTCATCATTCATCGTTTCAAAGGTACCTTAGACCGAAAGGTCGAAAGATTCTACTATTGAAATTAGATTCCGGGTGGAATGTAAAGGGTGCTTCATGGGCGATTGAGCAGGGGGCTGTCGTTTGGGGAATTGGCAAACGGGAAGAGCCGAATCAGGGTCAAACAAGGTTCTATGGTGAACCTAAGACGTGGGGCGAAGTGAGATTTTTGATGACTAAAGCTAGAGTTGGCCGTGAGAGATTCTTTGAGTAGACGGAGTGCGAGGCCGCCTGGATGCAGAGTCCTACGTGTTATTGCTTCAAGAAATCGGTGGCCCAGTCGAGGCCCTCTAAAGTGGTGGTGAGGGGTTTGTACTCGCAGCCGACCCAGCCGGAATAGCCCATTGCGTCAACAGCATTTAGTACGAAGGGGTAGTTGATCTCGCCGGTACCGGGCTCGTGGCGGCCTGGAGTATCGGCAATCTGGATATGGCCAATCGAATCGATATTGGCGCGCATGGTGGGTACCAGATCTCCCTCCATAATCTGCATGTGGTAGACATCGTACTGTACATACAGATTAGAGACTGCGGCCTCCTCGATCATGTCGAGGGCATGGGCGGTGTTCCGCAGGTAGAATCCCGCGATGTCCCGCTGATTAATTGGCTCGATCAAAAGGCGGATGCCGGCGTCGTTGAGCCGCGGGGCTGCGAATCTTAAATTGGATACGAAAGTCTCACGGAGCGTGTCGGCGCCGAGCCCCTCCGGTGCAATGCCCGCCAAGCAGTTGACCTGATGGCAGCCGAGTAGGTCGGCGTACTCGATGGCGGTGTCGATGCTCGCGCGGAACTCTTCGACACGATCAGGATGGCAGGCTATGCCTCGTTCCCCGGCAGCCCAGTCTCCGACGGGAAGATTGAAAAGCACCTGAGTGAGCCGGTAGTGCTGTAACCTATCGGAGATTTGGGCCTTGTCATATTCATAAGGAGACACGTACTCGACGCCTGTAAAGCCCGCCTCGGCCGCCGCGCCGAATCGGTCTAGGAAGTCCACCTCACTGAACATCATACTTAGGTTGGCTGCGAGCTTGGGCATTTCTTGCTTGGCTCCTTGTAGATTAGGCTCTTATTGACCAATTATATTGGAGAACTAGCTATCGTCAACGGATTTTACCGCCAATGATCGCACACATCAGCCGGAGTAGTATTCGTCACTGTCACTAAGGAATCGCAACGCCTATATCACTGGCTGCCGGTGACATGGGCAATCACCATTTGTCATGACAAGGGTAGTGCCAGTTGGCCCAACATGGATTGCGCTGCCTCGCTCCAGCGTTGTATCCTGTAGTGCAATGGATATTCTTCGTGTCTTGGACTCGCCATTAGCTTGGGCAGCTGTAGGGTTCCTCATAGGTCTGGCCTTGGGTGTCACCACCTTGTCGGCGTGGTTGCTCGTAATCGGATTTGGGGCATACCTTATCAATTTGAAGCTGCATGGGCCTGCGCAACATGCGACGGAGGGCTGGCTTTTCGCGGCTGGTCCGGCCTTCATGATGGCTTGGGTGTTGGGGTTCATGGTGCGGGGTCTGGTTTTTACCACCTGAGAGCTCTTCTTTGCCAGATGTCCGTGGCTGGAGGGGTTATCCCGACTTCTCCTGATATTGTGATCGTACGTTTATTGTGACTGCCTTGCTCCGAGAGGTTCACATGGTGTTATTGGATTAACATCTCCGAGGAGTGGAGCGCAGAGGGATCACATCTTAGGGTTTTGTCTCTTAAGACTTTCGAACTATCTTACCCGCATCGTTGATATAGTGAGTTTCCCGTGTCTTTGCGTCATTCTTGTCAATTACCTCGGTGATTGCGGTGACGGCCAGTTCAGGGTCGAGGCGCAGAATCGTCCCGATGGCTACGAAGAGTACATCTGCGGCCTCGCTTGCAGCTCTCTCGTCCCCCTCACCGTGCAAGGCCTGCTCAAGTTCCCGCACCTCTTCGTCCTGGATAGGAATGCGGTCAAGCATCTCGTCTAGGGATGCCGGATTTCCCTGGCCGAACCTGTCGTGGAAGCGCTGCACGCTTGCGGCAAGGGCGGCGATCTGGGTTGCGGGCTCGGTGTTGATTTGGTCGGACAATGGTACTACTCCAAGTGGATGGTGACTGAAGATTAGATCTGGCAAGGGGCGTGGCCTCTTCGCACTCACTGCGGAAGGGATTCTAAGATGTCCTGAAGGCGGCCGATCCGGCCTGCATCATGCGTAGTGCTTGCTCTGTGGAGTCGGCAACTAGCTCGGAGCAGCGGGCGATGGCTTCGTCTATATCCATCGGCGCTCTGGTAATAGCGCTTAGGGCATCGATGCCATGGACATGTACATCGGTGTAGCCCTCGCCCAAAGAGCCCGATATGGCGATTACCGCGATGTCACGCGTCTTGGCCAGTCTAGCGACGCCGATGGGGGCCTTGTTGAAGACGGTCTGGAAGTCCATGCTTCCCTCTCCGGTGATGACCAGGTCCGCTCCATCCAACTCATCATTGAAATGGATGGTGTCTAGTACGATGTCCACTCCTGGACGAAGCTGACCGTCTAGGAACGCTACGATACCGCCGCCCAGGCCACCGGCGGCACCGGAGCCGGGGATGGAGCTAATATCAGTGCCGAGATCTTTTCGAACGATTTCGGCGAATCTGTCCAGGGCGGCGTCGAGCTGCTCAACTTGGGCAGGTGTCGCGCCTTTCTGGGGGCCGTAGACGGCGGAGGCTCCCTCTGGGCCGGTAAGTGGATTGGTGACGTCGCAGGCCACCATGAACTCGGATCCGGTAACCCTGGCGTAGAGTTGCGACATGTCGATGTTATGAAGCTTTGCGAGAGCTGCGCCGCCAGCTTGCAGGTCACGGCCCTTGGCGTCCAGAAGACGTACTCCGAGGGCCTGGGCCATCCCTGCACCGGCGTCGTTGGTGGCGCTGCCACCGATGCCCAGAATAAAACGGCGATACCCTGTATCGAGGGCTTGGAGGATGACCTCTCCAAGCCCGGCTGTTGTGGTACGGAGGGGGTCGCGTCGATCGGCGGATACCAGAGTCAAACCGGAAGTACGCGCCATCTCAATCACGGCGGTTTGTCCGTCCCCCATCGCTCCCCACTTGGCTTCAGTGGGATCGCCGAGAGGTCCGGTGACTGTGGTTGTGTGGGTCGTGCCTCCGGAGGTTTCGACCAGTGTTTCCAGGGTGCCGTCGCCCCCGTCGGCTACCGGGATGAGCACCGTCTCAGCGTTCGGTACCACCCGGAGCACGCCCTCGCGCATGGCGCGGGCTACCTCCGGTGCGTAGATGCTTCCTTTGTAGGAGTCTGGGGCTATGACTATCTTCACGGCCTTGTCCTGCGGGTATGTTATCTAATTAAATCGTTGAACGATGGGCCAAGGGAGGGTATAAGCTGATTATATATCATTCAGATGCTCTCTCACCGGAACCCTCTGGTAAAATTGACACGGCAATGCACGCGGGACACTGGGCGAGCATGTCAAGACGAGGTTACTAGTAGACAATGGTCTAAACACTCCCGTTGTTGATGGGGATGGAGGCGATAAATATTATGGCGTCAATGATCACTGAGCAGATGAAGGCGGTGGTATGTGATGAGATCGATCGTAAGGGTGATGAGGCGATCAGAATTGCCCGAGCTGTTCTGGACTCTCCAGAGCCAGGATTCCGAGAGCATAAGACGGCTAGGGTGGTGGCGGAGGCCTTTCGCAGCCTCGAGGTGCCTTTCGTGGACGGCATCGCCTTGACCGGTCTGGAAGGGATGCTCCAGGGAGGATCCCCGGGGCCTACTGTGGCGGTGATGGGCGAACTGGACTCGCTCATTGTACCGTACCATCCACATGCCGATCCCGAGACGGGAGCAGCCCACGCCTGCGGTCACCATTGCCAGCTCGGGGCAATGTTGGCTGTCGCCATGGGGCTCAAGGCTACGGGGGTATTGGAGGGGTTGTCTGGGCGTGTAAAGCTTATCGCTGTTCCGGCCGAGGAGTACATCGAGATTGAGTACCGAGAGGGTCTTCGTCGTGAGGGCCGGATTGAGTTCTTGGGCGGAAAGCCTGAGTTGGTTCGATTGGGCAGACTGGACGATGTGGACATGGCAATGATGACCCATACCATCGCAGGGCTGGACGGTACTAGCTTCGCCGTGGGTGGTACCAACAATGGACTCTTGGGAAAATTGATCCGGTTTGAGGGCACTGCTGCCCACGCCGGGTCGTCGCCGCATCAGGGTGTTAATGCACTCAACGCTGCAATGATCGCTATGTCCGCTATTCATGCGCAGCGGGAAACCTACAAAGACGAGGACACTATTCGCGTCCATCCAATTATCACGCGAGGAGGCTCTGCAGTGAGCTCGGTGCCCTCCGACGTGCGAATGGAGACATATGTCCGTGGTAAGAGTATCGCAGCCTTTACTGAGGCCAGTGCTAAAGTGGACCGTGCTCTAAGAGCGGGAGCCATGGCTGTCGGCGGCAGCGTCACAATTAAGACGTTGCCTGGTTACCTGCCTATTCGGAGTGAGCCAACGATGGTGGGTCTCCACAGAGCCAACGCCGAGTCCTTGGTGGGAGAGGGTCGCGTTTCAGGTCTTGGACATCGTACTGGCTCGACCGACATGGGCGACCTTTCCCAGATCATGCCAGTCATTCATCCCTACGTGGTTGCGGCCTCTGGCAATGCCCACGGCGACGACTATCTCATTGGAGACTATGGACTAGCTGTACTGACGGCGGCGAAGGCGATGGCGATGACCATTATAGACCTGCTCGCTGAAGGTGCTCAAAAAGCCCTTGAGATCAAGCGTGAATTTCGAGCGCCTATGACAGCAGAGAAGTATTTAGAATTAATGCGTGGCATGCTGACGGAGGAGACATACCGTGAGTAGTGGGCTGACGATAATAGTGGCTAAATTGGTCTCGACATGATTGGGGTTTGCGATAAACTCTCGCTTGTGGCGTTAAGTTTTGCACTCACGAAGAGCATTTCTAATCACTCATCGCGATTATGACCTACTAGATATTTCGTAGATGAATGCCTTTACCTAGGCCACCATAGATTGTCGTCTGTATTGGATTTTGTTGCTTGCCAGGGCGATGGTCCGCAATCCCGAATTCAGATTTTAGGGAGATTACAATTGGCTAGTTGGTGAGTGGGAGGATGTCCTATTTCGGTGCTACTTGCCAGAAAGTGATCGTACTTACCGGCGGACCGTGCGAGGAGGGACTAGGAGGTCCTTCTAGGGCACCCTACCCCTTGAACCACGCGTATAGGTCGTCGCGATTTTGTGATAGCCAGGCTACGTTCAGGCGGATGACTTCAATGGCCTGTTTGATTGCACGGTCTGCTGCCGGCGTCGGGTGGGCTTCAAAAAACTCCTCAACATCGGCCAGTTTCTTATCGGTATTGAAGTGAGACACAATTGGCACAAGGTTTGTGAGGGCGAACAGCCCGTCCGAATAGCGGTTCACGAACTCATCCCAGTTGTCCTTGACGAACTCCCATGCTAGGTCTCTACCATTATGGTTGCCACCGACACCTCGCACTACTAGGATCGTGTCGTGGATGCGCACCTCGTCTGAGAGAGACCGTTCAAGCGTCTCTCTCAATAGATCTGGTTGGTCGAAATGTCCCAGTGCGACGAGAAGCCGTACTTTCTCTTCTTCAAGGGTACCGGCCTTATATAGATCCCAAAGCGTATCGTAAGTAAGACGATCGCCGCGCTGGGCGGTCAGGTTAAATATGACGCCGCGCAGGTCTGCCGGGATCTTCGCCGGATCGTTGAGGTACTCGCCGAACAGCGAGCCTGCCTTGCTTAGTGTATCTTCGTCCAAATACTTCCCGAGCTGCGAGAGTACGGTGGAGCGCAGCAGGGTCTCCAGGTGTCGTTCGTCCGGCTGCGGTTCCCAGCCGATGCGGGTACCGATGGGCTGGAAGATGCCACGGGCCAGGTCGCGGAATTCGCCGTAGAATATCTCGTTAGAGAGTAGCGAGTTGAGCCCTCCTAGGTTGGCAGAGATGTCCTCCCACACAGATGGGTTGGTCTCGTTCGTGTAAGCCTGTGCCAGTGACAAGAAGCGGGTCATGGGGGCGTAACCAGCCTTCGCAAGGGCGTAGGCGTCGTTCTGGAGGCCGAGCCGATCTATCGTAGAGAGCTCAAGTGCCTCAATCGCGCGGCGCAGACGGTCCCAGTCATCCGCAGAATAATTGCCGCGGTAGAAACCGATCTGATCAGGCTTCAGTATTAGCACTCCCTCAGATGGTTTGTCAAGTGCGGT
>CAYLLU010000033.1:0-23026 GCA_964384845.1 uncultured Dehalococcoidia bacterium | reverse complement strand
CGTTAGATGTTCGTACACGAACCTCGATTGGGAGAGGCGCAGCTTGGTGGTAGGACCTCTCCGGTCCGACTCGACGTGCACGACCGGGTAGCCTGTCTGATCGACCCATGTGTCCATGATCTCGGCCACCGGCTCGCCAGAAGTTTCACCTAGGGCGTCCCAGAGGTCGTGGGTGCGGGCATTGGAGTATTGGTGTTTCACAATGTAGTGCCGTAAGCCTTCTCGGAATATATCGGCTCCCAGGAAATGCTCAAGCATCCGTAGTACTGATCCACCCTTGCTGTAGCTGATGGCATCAAAAAGCTGGCCAATTTCCGCCGGATCCCGAACTTCTTGTTCAATTGGATGGGAATTTTTCAAACCGTCCAGACTCAGGGCCCTGGTGGTGTCTCCGGAGACGAACTCTGTCCACATCTCCCACTCGGGGAAGAGGTTGTCGATCGCTTTGTCGCCTATCCACGACGCAAAACTCTCGTTCAACCACAGTTCTTTCCACCATGCCATGGTGACAAGATCTCCGAACCACATATGGGCCATTTCGTGGGATATGATTCCGGCTACTCGTTGGCGTATTGCCGCGGATGTCCGTTTTGGATCCACAAGCAGTGCAACTTCGCGGTAGGTAATGGCGCCCCAGTTCTCCATCGCGCCGGCGGCGAAGTCTGGTATGGCGAGGTGGTCGAGCTTGGGCAGTGGATAGGGCGTGCCAAAATACTCGTTGAAGTACTTTAGTAATCTAATGGAAATCTCGAGAGCGAACCGGCCATGCTTCTCCTTGCCGGCGGTGGCCCAAACCCGAATCAATGTGCCGTCGTCGGCTGTCTGTTCGACGCATCGAAGGTCGCCGATGATGAATGCCAATAGGTAGGTCGACATGATGGGCGTTTCGTCGAACTGCAGGCGTTTTAGTCCGTCCTGCTCGGAGCACTCCTCGACTATGGGCATATTGGACACAGCTGAAAGGTCTGAAGGTACAACCAGCGTTAGTGCGAAGGTTGCTTTCAGCGAGGGCTCGTCCCAGCAAGGGAAGGCACGTCGGGCGTCGGTGGCTTCGAACTGTGTCGTGGCGAGCTGGCGTTCGTTGCCATCGATGTCGGTGTAGTGGCTGAGATAGAAACCGCGAAGCTGGTCATTCAACACGCCTACAAACTCAATATCTAATCTGGCAGTCCCTGCCGGGATCTCCTCCGGAAATGAAAAGGTGACGGTCTCCGCCTCCTCGCAGGTGTCGATGGACAAGGCGGTGATGGCGTCGTTCCCACCAGGCATGACACGGCACGAGGAGATCTGCAACTCCGAGGCGTTCATGGTGATGGACGAGGTTGGCGCCAGTACCTCAATCTCGATTGTCTCGTGCCCTAGGAAGCTGGCGGCTTTCATATCGGGTTCAAGGGTGAGGATGTATCGAGAGGGCTTTACATTATCAGGCAGCATAACTGCCTGAGACATAAGTGCCTGAGATCTGGGCATTGGTTAAATTCTCCTTGGGAAGATCTACTTCGTTCGTGAGCGGCAAATACATTTAGAACCCACATCCCGTGAGTGCACTTCGTACGCCTCTTCGCATCTACCTCTAACCCCAAGTCCTGCCCTATTCGCCGGTCCAGACAGGCTTGCGTTTTTCAGTGAAGGCGCGAGGGCCTTCGACAAAATCGTCGGAGGCCATGGCCTTGTCATTTTCGCTGTAAGTGCTGGCCATTGCATTATCGAGGGACAGGCCAAGGCCTGTCATAGCCATCTGTTTGTGGGCCCTGGCCGAAAACGGTGCACCGGCCAGTACCGCAGTCGCCATGCGTTCGGCAGATACGGCAAGTTCCTTGGCAGGCACTATCTCGTTGACCAGGCCGTAGCGATGGGCGTCTTCGGCGCTCAAGAATCTACCAGCGAGAAGCATTCCCATAGCAAGTTTTAACGGCATCTGTCTGGGCAGGCGGTGTACGCCACCTGCGGCAGCTACCAGACCGACCGCACCCTCGGGCGCACCGAACTGAGCTGTGTCGGAGGCAACGGCGAGGTCGCAGGCGAGCACTAGCTCAAGGCCGCCACCAACGGCATAGCCGTTGACGGCGGCGATGATGGGCTTCCAGCAGGTGTAATCATTGGTAATGCCGCCGAATGGGGTCGTGTCGGCGCCGGGGTACGCTAGCCCCTTTGCTCCGTGCTCCGCCTGGTACTTCAGATCGTTGCCAGCGCAGAAGGACCGGTCGCCGGATCCTGTGAGGATGGCGACCCACACCTTAGAGTCGTCGCGGAAGTCTTCAAAGGCTTGCCTCATCTCGGTGCTGGCCGGGGGGTGCAGAGCATTACGTGTTTCGGGCCGGTTGATGGTGATGCGGGCGACTCGATCGCTCTTTTCGTACGTGATGAACTTGAAGGACACAGCGTACTCCTAGCGAGATTGGCCGGGGAAAGTATATCAGGAAGTGGGGAAGGGTACGAGATTTGGTCTTCGAACTCGAAGCCTGTTTCCGGCCACTGGGATGGCGTTTTATATTCTTGGGTGCTGGTCCGATGAAGGTAGTGAATTGATTTGGGAGAGATGGGCAGCAGTGTCCTATTGACACCCACTATGGCGGTTATTGTTGTGAGGAACGTGTAGAAGTGTGCGGGAGGCCACGAAACGGGAGGTGACGAAACATTTCCTGAAACCTGCATGCGAGTGACGTGATTACCTTGGCCACTTCCATATTGATTGGGTCCCGGGGTGCTTAGATCGGTGCTAATCGAAGTTGAGTCCGATTTGGTACGCCGAGCCTGGAGGAGAAGTACAGGGTAGGAAGTGCTGCAGGCTCCGTAACTGCGTCCGGAGTCTTGTTTCTCAAGTCGGGTCTTGTGACGGACAAGAATTTTCTAATGGAGCAAGGTGATCTGCTGATCGGAAGGCAGGCTGGTTATGAGGGCGTAATTATCGACGATTTGGCGATGAGGGTGCACTATACGATGCTGATGTAAATGACCATAGGGCGCCAATCTCTACGACCTTGGTAGTGCGAATGGCACGCCCGTCGATCATGTTGCAACCATCTGTGTCAAGCTAAACGACAGGGACGTGTTAAAGCTCAGTGATAGAGGTGGGGTGTGTGATGCCCGCTATTATGTTGTGCCGAGAAGGTGCCTGACGAAATATTTGGGTGGGGCCACTTACGTTGAATAGCGACATTCAGCCGCTAACCCAGACCATTCGCTCCGCTCCATTTTATATGGCCTTAATGTATAGTGAAAACGCTATGGTCGGCGTCTTGTAGCCCTGTGTGGTAAGTGATATATTTCACGTAAGATTCACGTTAAGAAATGAGACCACCGGGGCAGGCGTAAATGTTTGATCATGACGTACTTGTGATTGGTGCTGGGCTAGCAGGGATGCGGGCGGCCTTGGCCGCCCGTGAAAATGGCGTCGATGTCGCCGTGATTAGCAAGGTCCACCCAGTCCGCAGTCACTCCAATGCCGCACAGGGCGGTATCAATGCCGCTTTGACCGAGCGAGGCGACCCCTGGGAGGATCACGGGTTCGACACTGTCAAGGGCAGCGACTACCTTGGCGACCAAGATGCTATAGAGGTCATGTGCAGAGAGGCTGGCCGTGAGGTCATTGCCACCGAGCACATGGGGGTGATCTACAGCAGGGACGAAGAAGGCAAGCTGGGTGCGAGGGCGTTTGGTGGCCAGCGCCAGGCGCGCACATTCTACGTCGGCGATTTCACGGGCCAGGCACTTCTCCACGTACTTTATGAGCAGGTAATGCAGTTTGATGTTCGGGTTTATGAGGAGTGGTTCGTTCTTTCTTTGATCATGGAGGACGGAGAGTGCTGCGGAGCTGTGGCGATGGAGATTCGGTCCGGGGAGATCCACGTCATACGGGCCAAGGCAGTGATCATCGCGGCCGGCGGTCTGGGGCGCGTCTTTGAGCCCAGTACCAACGCCCTGATCTGTACCGGAGACGGGATGTCGCTGGCCTACCGCGTCGGCGCTCCCCTCATGGACATGGAGATGGTCCAGTATCACCCGACGACCCTCAAGAGTAACGGCGCTCTGATGTCAGAGGCTGCGAGGGGAGAAGGAGCATACTTGATTAACGCCGATGGCGAGCGTTTCATGGAGCGCTACGCCCCCAACATGATGGAGTTAGCCTCCCGTGACGTGGTGTCCCGGTCCGAGCAGACGGAGATCAATGAGGGGCGCGGCAAGGACGGCTGTGTCTTTTTGGACTGCCGCCATCTGGGCGAGAAAAAGATTACTGAAAACCTCTCGCAGATTCGTGAACTTGGCAAGGATTTCGCGAACGTCGACATGCTCCACGAACCGGTGCCGATCCGGCCTGGCATGCACTATCAGATGGGCGGAATCAAGACCAATGTCGATGGTGAGACGATTGTTCCTGGGCTTTACGCTGCGGGCGAAACGGCCTGCGTTAGCGTCCACGGGGGCAACAGACTTGGGGCCAACTCACTGTTGGATACGCTGGTCTTTGGTCGCCGTTCGGGCGAGCACGCCGCTGAGATGGTGAAGGGCAAGTCTCACAAGATGATCAATGACTCTGCAGCCAATGGCGATCACGAGCACATTCAAGAGATGCTGAACCGCGACGATGCAGAAGGCTTTGGTCAGGTGAGACTTGAGGTGGGCCAGGTCATGAACCAGCATCTGGCGGTATTTCGCGAGCAGGCCGGTATGGAGGAGGCGAAGTCCAAGTTAGTCGGACTGCGCGAGAGGTACGCGAGCGTGTCGGTTACGGACAAGGGCAAAACCTTCAATACCAATCTGATATTCACCCTGGAACTGGGATTCATGTTGGACTGCGCCGAAGCCATTTCCGTCGGTGCGTCGGAACGCAAGGAGAGCAGGGGCGCACGCTTCAGGACCGCCATGCAGGAGCGCGACGATGAGAACTGGTTGAAGCACATCCTTCTGACCCGTGGGCCAGAAGGGCCCGAGATAAGTCACCTGCCGGTCGTCATTACCCAATGGACCCCTGAGGCACGAAAGTACTGATGGTGCTGAATAGTTACAGCGATCGGTGTGAAAGAGGGCACGTCGCCGACTTGCCCATACGTGTGTTCGGATGGGAAGACGGCAATACACAAGACAACATTGGAGCTATCAGATGGATGTGACCCTCAGCGTTAAGAGGTTTAACCCGGACTCGGATAAACCCGAAGTCTTCTACCAGGACTACCGGATCGAGATGTCTGACTCGGCGACGGTGCTGGATGGTCTGATCAAGGTGCGGGAAGAGATCGATGGAACGCTGGCGCTTCGGTGCTCGTGTCGTAGTGCCATCTGCGGCTCCTGCGCAATGCGCGTCAATGGTCAGGCGATGCTGGCCTGCAACACCAAGATCAAGGACGTGATCTCGAAGGAAGACGGCAATGTAGTCGTTGAGCCTGCAGGCAATCTCGAAGTGATCAAAGACCTGGTAGTCGATTTTCAGCCGTTTTGGGAAAAGGTTTGGGCTGTGGACCCGTGGCTCAAGCCCGAGGGACCGGAACCGGGCCCAGACCATGAGTATGTGGCAGACAACGATGACATGCTCGACCTAGCTGGCCCGATGGCATGCATTATGTGCGGCGCGTGTGTTTCGGATTGCACGGTGCTGGAGGTCGACGATAGCTTCCTGGGACCCGCGGCGCTGGCGAAGGCTTACCGATTCGTAGGCGACCCACGAGATGGCGACACACAGTCGCGGCTCGGAGACCTAAACGAAGCGGGCGGAATGTGGGATTGCACTCGCTGCATGATGTGCGTCGAGGTTTGCCCCAAGGGCGTGGATCCGATGGGCCGCATCATGGCTCTCAGAGACAAGGCAATGGAGGCTGGCTACGACAAGACGTACGGCGCCCGCCATGCCACCGTTTTCACGGAGATGGTTGAGCACAGCGGTCGTGTTGACGAATTGAGGCTACCCCTCAAGACCAAAGGGATGTTCAACATTCCAGAGATGATCAAGCTATTGCCTGTTGGCATCCGTGCGCAGCTCCGCGGCAAGATGCCGCCCATCATTCACAAGAAAAACCCTGGGCAAGAGAATGTCCGCCGCATCTTCAAGAAAGTAGAGAGTGACCGATGAAGTTTGCCTTCTATCCCGGTTGCGTAGCTCGTGGGGCAGCGCCAGAGCTGTTCCAATCCACCATGGAGATCTGCAAGATACTCGGCATCGAGCTCGATTATGAGCCGATGCGCACGGCGTCCTGCACAGGATCCGGCATACTACAGGAAAAGAATCTTCGTCTGGCAGACACTCTCAACGCGCGGAATCTGGCCCTGGTCGAGAAATCTGGGCTTCCTCTGATGACGATATGCAGCACCTGCCAAGGGGTCATGTCCCAGGCCAATGAGCGGCTCAAAGCCGACCCGGAGTACCTGGAATCGATCAACGCGGACCTGGCCGAAGAGGGCCGTGAGTACAGCGGCAACGCTGAACTGAAGCACCTGCTGTGGGCGCTCGTTGAGGACGTCGGACTGGAGAAACTCAAGTCGCTGGTGGTTTCGCCGCTGACCGGTTTCAAGGCGGCCCCTTTCTACGGCTGCTACCTGGTCCGTCCGACATCAGCTCTGGAGTTTGAGGCTCACCCCGAACGCGAAGACTCTCTGGAGAAGGTAATCGAGGCACTTGGAGCCACGGTGGTAGACTTCCCCGGCAAGACAGCCTGCTGTGGATTTCCCATACTGACAATCAACGAGAAGAACTCGGTAAAGATGGTTGCGAACCATACCATAGATGCTAAGGACAGGGGTGCGGACGCGATGGTGACGCCGTGCCCGTTGTGCCATCTGAACCTGGATGGATTCCAGCCCCAGGCCGCAAAGGCGGCTGCCAGGCCCATCGATATGCCTATTTTGCATCTGCCTCAGATGCTTGGGCTCGCCCTGGGGATAGCCCCGAAGGCGCTGCGTCTCAACAACCACATCATGTCAACTAAAAAGATGCTCAGCGAGGTAGCGCTCTCCCCGTAGACCTTTACGACACTCTACAGGCCCATCTCCCTCCCTTCCTGCTTGTCCCACGCGGTAGCACGAGACTCAAATCCCTGTGAGTTGATCGGGTCGCACGCCGAGTGAAGGAGACCTAACTTGAACTTTTTGACCGCACTAGCGTTGCGACGCCGCTCTGTGACCGTTCTTTTGATCCTGATGGTGTTGGCAGGAGGGCTGTTCACCTACACTAATCTGCAGGTCGAACTGTTCCCCGAAATCGAATTCCCACTGCTGATCGTCACTACCTTTTACCCATCTGCCAACCCTGACGCCGTGGTTTCGGACGTAACAGAGCCCATCGAGAACGCCGTGGCAGGGCTAAAGGGTATCGACGGTGTGCAGACGGTTTCGTCCGAGAATCTGTCGATGGTGCTCGCAACGTTCGTGTTCGGGACCGACATGGAGGAGGCGGAGGCGACCCTATCCGCCAAAATGTCCGGTCTGAGCTTTCCCGCAGCGGTTGGTGATCCGCGTGTCGCCCGTATCAATCCCGAGCAGTTTCCTGTGATGCAGTTCAGCGTTCTCTCAGACATGGACGTCGCCGATCTGCAAGTAGTTGTTGAGAAGAAGATCCTGCCGGTGATCTTGTCAGTGGACGGTGTTCTCGATGTTGAGGTATCGGGGACGGTGGACCAGCAGGTGTTCGTGACCATTTCTCCCGATGCCCTCGCAGAACAGGGCATCTCCCTTCTGCAAGTGGCAGGCGCACTTCAAGATAACAACGTTACACTCCCAGCCGGATCAATCACGGAGGATGGGCAGACCTTCCCGGTGCGGACGACCCATACGTACGGGGCGCTGGAAGATCTGAACGCACTGGTTGTCGGATTTGCCGGAGCGCGTGGCGCAGAGCCCGCATCCTCACGGCCGACTTCGGTGACCCTAGCAGATGTCGCGACGGTGGAGCTGGGCGCCGGCCCAGCCTCCAGCCTATCTCGCACCAACGGACAGCCCAGCATTGGCATTGGAGTGCTCAAGGGTGCTGAAGCCAACACTATCGAAGTCACCGATGAGATAAAGAAGCGACTGGCGAAAATAGCCGGGCTTCCTGCTGGAGTCGAGATAATCACTCTGCTAGACGATGGGCCTGAAATCCAGGCTGAGATCGACACGCTTCAGAATGAAGGGTTCTATGGGTTCTTGTTCGCTATGGCTGTTGTGTTCGTGTTCTTGCTCACGGTGCGGCCTTCGATCCTACGAGGCCTGAGTTTGACACTGAGGCCCACGCTCGTCATTGGTCTCTCTATCCCCCTTAGCATCTTCACTGGAATTCTCCTGATGGGCGCCTATGGTATGTCGCTGAACTTCATGACACTGGGCGGGTTGGCGATCTCTGTTGGCCGGGTCGTGGACGACAGCATTGTGGTCCTCGAGAATTTTTACAGGCATATGCGACCGGGCGAGGACCGCTTCAAGACCGCTCTCGTGGCCACCAGAGAGGTCGCGCCTGCGATTACCGCTTCGACATTGACCACCATCGTGGTGTTCCTGCCTCTGGCCTTCATCAAGGGGCTGGTGGGCTCTTTCTTCCTGCCCTTTGCGCTGACGGTTAGTTTCGCGCTGGTCGCCTCGCTGATAGTGGCGCTGACCGCGGTGCCGGTTGTTGGTGCAATCCTGCTGCGCCGAGGGGATATGCCCGATGTGGATGAGGAGGATGGCGAAAGCGAATTGACCGCAACGTGGATGCAGCGGGCATACCTGCCGGTGCTACTGTGGTCGCTTCGGCACAAGGCTGCCACGCTCTTGATCGCCGTGGCGTCGACGGCAGCAGGCCTGGCGCTGGTCCTTATCATCCCAATAACATTGTTTCCTTCGGGCGGCGAACGCTTCTTGACGATCGACATGACCTTGCCGCCAGGCACTTCGATCGAGACCACGATGTCCGAGGCTGAAGAGATCGAGGACAAGCTGGCGGAGTTGGTCGGTCTGAGGCAGGTTGATGCCTATCTGACAACAATCGGCACCCCCGAGGGCGGATTTTCGCCAAATGGACCCGCCGCCCAAGGTGGCAATAGTAGTGCAAACGTCCTCGTGCGCCTGACCGAATCTGCACCCAAGGACATCACCGAGAATCTGCGTGAGACGTTCTCGTCGGACGAATCGCGGTACGTCGCTGTAACGGAAATCCGCGATGGGCCGCCGGCCGATGGCCTAGAGATTGCAGTCACGGGCTCCGACTACGGCGACATCTCCAATGCCGCCAGGTCGCTGGTGGCGGAGTTCGCTGGAATAGACGGCATAGTCAACGTTACCAGCGACGTGGCTGAGAGCAGAGACGAGGTAGTGATTCGCGTCGACACCAACGCCGCAGCGGCGGTTGGACTGTCGGCTCGGGCAGTGGCGTTTCAGGTGAACCAGTTTATGGTTGGGCGTAGGGTCACGCAGCTTCACCTCAACGATAGTCCTCTGGATGTCGTTCTGCGGGGGCGCCCTGAGGATGCCGACCGCATTGATAAAATCCGAGATCTAGAGATCTCGGGGCCGATGGGTTCGGCAAGACTTGCAGACATTGCCAAGGTGGCCCTGGAACAGGGACCGGTATCCATCAGCCGGTTTGATGGGCGTCGCTCGGCGAATATCAAGGGCACTATCACGGATGAGGACACCCAGTCGATGGCCAGACTCGTACAGCAGCGTATCGATTCTATGGACCTGCCGGATGGAGTAGAGGTTTCCGCCGGCGGGATTTTCGCCGATGTTGAGGAGGGATTCCGTGATATCGGCCTGGCGATGGCCGTGGGTGTGGTGCTGGTCTACCTGGTGATGGCGGCCAGTCTTGGCGCGCTGCGCAACCCATTCGTAATCGTCATGAGCCTGCCACTGGCCGTCATTGGTGCTCTGGCTGCGCTGGCGATTACCGGCAGGACCCTGGGACTCCCTGCGATGATGGGATTCTTGCTGCTAGTGGGGATCGTGGTCACCAATGCCATCGTGCTTATCGCTTTTGTGGAGCAGCTCAGGGAGCGTGGGCTGGGGCTCCACGATGCTTTGGTCCAAGCTGGAACGGTACGTCTGCGTCCCATACTCATGACGGGTTTCACGACATCCTTTGCTCTGTTCCCTCTCGCCGCCTTCGCCACTAAAAGCGGTGGGATTATTGGCGCAGAGTTGGCCACCGTCGTTATAGGCGGGTTGGTCAGTTCGATGGTATTGACGCTGGTGGTAGTGCCCGTCGTCTACACATTGATGCACCAGAGCATCCCTGATATGGCCAGTCGAATCTTTCGGCGCGGATTACACTCCGCCGAGACCGATCCGGTTCCAGCCGGAGACTAGGATGCAGCGAGTAGTCGGATTGCAGGAGCAGTAACCGTGATTGTGAACCTGTCCACTGAGGCCCTAGTACGAGCGAGCGGTCGCAGGGCGTGGGTCGTTTTGAAGACATCTATGCGTCCAGGTCTTTGAGCAGATGGCTGAATTGCGTGACAAGTAGTGCGACTGTCTCCGCCACGGGCGGTGTTGGATTGCCATAGGTCTTGACCGCGGCTTCGACAGCCATGCCGCCGTGCGCGACTGTGTCGGACGTCGGCCAGTAGGCCACGGTGCCGTTGCAGTAGCCCGCAAACATCGTGTGTTTGGCCTGGGATAGCTCCTTGACGGCCAGTCCTATCTCGACGAAGGGCTCTCCCGGCATTCCCACGAGCACGAAGTCGTCCAGGCGAAAGCCGGTAATGTCGAAGGAGAGCGACGCCTCAGTTTGGCCAGCCTGAACCTTGCCCAGCACGCGCTCCGCCCACACCTTGACTAGTAGTGCGGGATAACGATCGTCGGAGGGTATCTGGCGACTCTCCATATCGATGAGCGTCGCAGTTGCCTCGTCCAGGGCACTCTTGGCCTGTTCAATCGACGGCAAGGGTTGGAGTGGAACCGTGGCCTCGCGTCGAGCCGCCTTCAGGATGCGATGGGTCGGGCCATCTCGAAAAGACTTGTGATATAGGGCGACGTTGGCGAGGGATGCACCGACATTCCGGACCACTTCGTGGGGTCGCGTCTCTATCTCGAAAAACAGTCGAGCGGCCTCGCTACCGACGATCCCTCCTATCCGCTCCTGCTCGCCCCAATCATCCTGGAGAAAGGATATGGTTGCCTGGTTGCCTGCCGCCCCCGTCATGTAGAGGCATGTAGCGCCGGTCACCTTCTCGACAGTTCTACGCACGACGCCTGGGAAGTCCGGGCTGATGAGCAGATCATTCATTCCCATGACGACCGGATGCGCCGCGTAGCCCGTTAGCACTGCAATTGGAAGGCCTTCGAGGTCGTCGATGCGCACGACGTCGACCGTCTGGTCCGTCGGGCCGTCCGGGTTTCGGCCCACTAACACTCGACCATCGTCAGCCAATTCCTCGCGGTTGATACTCACGGTAGCGCGACCGCGTCCGGTGGCAGATCGCGCAGGGCGACGCCTGTTGTCGGCATCTCCGGCTAGTTTGGCGAGGCGGACTATAAGGTCGTCGATATACTTGTCCAGGGCCTCAATCTCGCCGGGCCTGGGTGCGGCATGGTGCGGGCCGCCCAGGTTCCCTCGTGACGTGCAGGGGCCGTTGTGGGTGTGGGTGCATCCGACCATGACGTTGTGGGAGTGGGTCTGGACCCTGTCGCCGATGCTCTGACGAATCGTGTTTGCCAGAGGCAAGTCTAGGCCGATCAGATCGCAGTCGACCACGACGACCTTGGTCTCCTCGTCGGCCAATACTAGGGCGGTGGCGTGCAACGGTGATTCGACGCCCACCGATGGACCGGAACGTCGCATCAGCCCCTGCATTCGAAATCCGACTGGCGGCGTGATATCTATGCGAGCCACGCCAGCGGTGAGTGTCAATTTATCCATGGAGCCAGTGCCTCTATGCAGGGATAGGCCAAGAGGCCTTTAGTTAGCGGTTGAACAGCGCCCCTGACCTTTCCCTAGAGGTCAGGGGCGCTGTCGCATTAGTGCTTGGTTCGGCCTGGTTTTTGGTTTAGTGGTGGGCCTAAGCCTTCGCCATCACGTCGATCAGTTCCTGGACCGAGTCGGCGGAGCCCTGCAGGGCCTTGGCCTCGGAGTAGGTGAGGTCGAACTCGATGATCTCTTCGACACCCCCGGCACCGAGCTTAACCGGGACCCCTACGAACAGGCCATCAACGCCGTACTCACCCTCCAGGTAGACGGTGCAGGGGAGGACTTGTTTGCGATCGAACAGAATGGACTCGACCATCTGCGTAATGGCGGCCGAAGGTGCGTAGTAGGCGCTGCCCGTCTTGAGCAGGCCCACTATCTCGGCGCCTCCGTCCTGGGTCCGCTGGACGATCTCGTCTAGCCTATCCTGCGCGATCAACTTCGTGACAGGTACGCCCCCGATGAGGGTGCTGCCCACTATAGGCACCATGGTATCGCCGTGGCCGCCCAGTACCCACGCGGATACCGCTTCGACCGAGACATCTAGCTCTGCGGCCAGGAAAGTGCGGAAGCGCGCCGTGTCGAGGATACCTGCCATTCCTACCACGCGATCCTTCGGGAAGCCGGAAACCTGGAAAGCACGTTGGGCCATGGCGTCAAGCGGGTTCGTCACGGGCAATAACACGCAGTCGGGAGAGTATTTAGCGATCTCTGTGACCACGCTGGTCACTATTTTCATGTTGGTTAGCAGTAAGTCGTCGCGAGACATCCCAGGCTTCCTGGCGATGCCGGAGGTTATCACGGCTATATCGGAGCCCGCGGTCTCTTCGTAGTTGTTCGTGCCGATCACCGAGGCATCACTGCCAGTGATCGGGCCGGACTCCAGCATATCCAGAGCTTTGCCTTGTGGCAGGCCCTCTACAATGTCTACTAGAATGACATCCGCAAATCCTTTATCGAATATCCGCTGGGCTGTTGTCGCTCCCACGTTCCCTGTCCCGACAACCGTCACCTTCTTGCGCATTGCAGTTCGACTCCTTTTGCCGCGCCTCTGGGGCCGCGACTTGTGATCATTTGATCCCTGTGGACTCCACTCTTGTCTCTTTGTAACTAGGCGCAGGTGTACGCTGACCAGCGCTTTTCCAGGGTCGGGTCCGCGACAGTCTCCAGGATGTAATCGCCGAACTCGTAGCAATCGGCGCCCGTGTCTCGACCGGTCATCTTGAGCTTCTGCTCATACATGCCACAGACCTCGATGGCCTTAGAGAGCTTGGAGCCAAGATGGTTGAATCCGATGTGATCCAGTAACATTGCACCTGCTCTTAACAGCGATGAGGGATCAGCGTACCTGTCGCGGCCCTCTTTTACCATTCGTGGGGCAGAGCCGTGGATGGCCTCGAACATTGCGTAGGCTTTTCCGATGTTGGCGCTTCCGGCTGTGCCAACCCCGCCCTGAATCTCGGCCGCCTCGTCCGTGAGGATGTCGCCGTACAGGTTCGGCAGCACCAGTACCTGGAAGTCTGTGCGGCGTTTGAGGTCCAGCAACTTAGCGGTCATTATGTCGATATACCAACCTTCCCAGGAGATTCCGGGATAGCGTTCGGAAACCTTGGCTGCGATGTCGAGAAACTTGCCGTCTGTTGTCTTGACGACGTTGGCCTTTGTGACTACCGTGACGCTGGTCTTGCCCGTCCGCTTGGCGTGGGCGAAAGCTGCCTCGATGATGCGTTCCGAGCCGGGACTCGTAATTACCCGGAAGTCAATTGCTAGATCGTCGGTCACATTGATCCCCTGGCTGCCCACTGCGTACAGATCCTCAGTGTTCTCGCGATAGAATGTCCAGTCGATGCCCTCTTTGGGAATCAGCACCGGCCTGACGTTGGCGAACAGGTCAAGTTCCTTGCGCATGCGCACGTTGGCTGACTCGAGGTTGGGCCAACCATCTCCCTTTTCGGGGGTGTGGGTTGGGCCCTTCAACGTAACGTGGCAAGTCTTGATTGCGGCCAGTACATCGTTGGGGATAGATTGCATCTTAGCAGCGCGATTCTCGATGGTCAGACCTTCAATTGTCTTGAATTGGACCTTCCCAGATGCGACGTGGTCTTTTAACAGGTGTTCTAGGACTCGCTGTGTTGCACCGCTGATGGTTGGGCCGATGCCGTCTCCCCCAATCATGCCAATGACGATTGGTTTCAGAGTGGAATAGTCGGTCCAATCGGCCTCGTTCCTTAGTCGATCTACCCTTTCGAGTTGCTGTTCCAGAACCGTGCCAAAATGGTCTTTGGCGGCGTCGATTGTCTTGGTGTTTGCCAAAGTGAATCTCCCTTCAACGGCATTTTCATTGGATGTTAATACTAAGAGTCAGGGGCGCCCTAGAGGATCTCTTACTACGGGGTGATAATTGCCAACACATCGCCTTTCTTCACAGTTGCGCCTAATGGGAATGGAAGGGACTGGACGGAGCCGCCTCTTGGTGCTGTCAGGGAGTTCTCCATATTCATTGCATCGAGTAGTACCACCGCTTCACCCTCTCCGACTTGCGCACCAGTACCCACTGCGTACCCTGAGATGATGCCGGGCATCGGCGCAACCACGGTGACTTCCTGGGTGGCGAGGACGGCCGAATCGTTGGATGACTTAGTTGTACCTATGGAATCCACCTCTACATGGAAGGATTGTTCGCCGACGTAGATTTCATAGGCGCGACTCTTACTACTTTTGCCAGGTGTTGAAGAACTGGGAGTGACCTTGATTTGGCCTGCGATCTGGGCCTGTTTCGCCGCGATCTGCTCTGCCGATTTCGCCTTCATATGATCAGGGATAGGGTCTAGGCCGTGTTTGATCCGTAGGAAGGCCATACCTGTGGCAGGGTAGAGAGCGTATATGAGCACGTCGTCGATGTCTTCGGATATCTCAGATACGGCGTCCTTCGATGCCTGTAATTCAGGCTCGAGGAGGTCGGCGGGCCTGCCTGTGACGGGAGTAGCATCTCTGTGTTTGAGAATCAACTCGACCGTATCAGGGTCAAGGGGAATGGGTGCACGCCCGTACAGACCCAGCGCATAGTCCTTAATCTCCTCACTGACTACTTTGTAACGTCCGGCCAGCACATTTGACACGGACTGGGTACCGACCATCTGGCTCATGGGTGTTACGAGTGGGGGATAGCCCATTTCCTTACGTGTTCGAGGGATTTCCTCCAGGACCTCAGAGAGTCGGTCGATGGCGCCCATCATGCGAAGCTGGGATACCAGGTTGCTAATCATGCCGCCTGGTATCTGGTGGCTCAATACACGGGCGTCTATGACTGCTGTCCGGGGGCTCTCCAGCTCCTCGGCATACTTCGGCAACACCGATTCCAGATAGTCCCCAGCGTGCAGTAGTTTATCCATATCCAGGCCCGTATCGTGGTTGGAGCCGGACAGCGCCGTGACTAGTGGTTCAATAGCGGGCTGTGCAGTCCTAAGAGCCAGGGGCGCAAGGCACGTGTCCACGACATCTACTCCCGCCTCGATAGCCTTAAGGCAGGTCATCGACGCCATGCCAGATGTGTAGTGGGTGTGCAGTTGTATGGGCACGTCGATCGTCTGCTTCAGCGCTGAAATCAGTTCAAAAGCGTCGAATGGCGCCAACAGGCCAGCCATATCCTTGATACAGAGGCTGTTGGCGCCCATTTCTTGGAAGGTTCGGGCCTTCTCGAGGTAGTAGTCAAGATTGTAGATGGGTCCGTCGAGGCGGCCCTCCTCGGTTAATGAATAGCAGATGGTCATCTGGAGGTGTTTTCCTGTGGATTTAACCGCAGACGCTGACCTGGCCAGATTGCGCTCGTCGTTGAGAGCGTCGAATACTCGGAAGATGTCTATGCCAACCTCGGCAGAGCGCTCTATGAATGCATCCACGACATCGTCGGCATAGTTGCGGTACCCGACCAGGGACTGGCCTCTCAGCAGCATCTGGAGGGGTGTGTTGGGCATTAGTCGCTTGAAGGTGCGTAGTCGTTCCCACGGGTCTTCGGCGAGGAACCGAGTAGCAACGTCGAAGGTAGCACCGCCCCAGACCTCCATAGAGTGGAAGCCGATGGTGTCCATCTCGGCTGCGATGGGCTCCATGTCCTCCATACGGAGGCGAGTGGCCATCAGACTCTGATGGCCGTCCCGGAAGGTGGTGTCGGTAATCTTTATCGGTGGCATGTTTCACTTACATTGTATCAAGTCGAGATGTAGACTTGGAATGGCGAAGTGATTTCAATGGACGCCAGATGGTCTCTGGAAGTTATTGCACTGTGGTAGCCTGGTAGCGGTCAATCAGATGGTGTGATGCCAGTATACCGGGATGCGGTGCATTTCACCACGGAGGGGGTGCCAACCGGCGTATTTCCACGCTCTAGGAGTGGTGGTCGCTTTCGTCACGTGGGTTGGTATCCTGCGGCTCGATCGCTCTTCCTCGTCGATATACGCTCGCACTGCGGCCATAATTGCCGATAGGACTACGGGGTCGGTTGCTGGGCCTGTATTTTCGATTGCGCTCATAGTGGGATGCTACCGTGCTTTTTGGGAGGCAGCACTTCTCGTTTATTCTCGAGCATTTCAAGGGCGCGGATGACCTTTTGTCGGGTCTGCGAAGGATCGATCACATCATCTATGAGACCTCGTCCGGCTGCGACGTAAGGGTTGATCAGGCGGTCCTCGTAATCTTTTACTAGGTCGGTACGCAACTGGTCTGGATCGTCTGCGTCCTTGATCTGATTGCGGTGAATAATGTTGACGGCGCCGGCGGCGCCCATTACCGCCAGCTCGCCGGTGGGCCATGAGTAGTTAATATCGCCTTTCAAGCCTTTGCTACTCATGACTATATATGCGCCACCGTAGGCCTTCCGTGTCAGGACGCTGACCTTAGGCACTGTGGCCTCAGCGTATGCATAGATGAGTTTTGCTCCGTGGCGGATGATACCACTGTGCTCTTGCGCGGACCCAGGCATGAATCCAGGCACGTCGATCAGCGTGACGATCGGTATGTTGAATGCGTCGCAGAACCTGACGAATCTGGCCGCCTTAGCCGAAGCGTTGATGTCGAGGACGCCTGCCATCACCTCTGGCTGATTGGCTACAATGCCCACGGCGCGTCCGTCAATCCGGACGTAGCCGACAACGACGTTGCGGGCATACATTTCGTGAATCTGGAAGAAGTCGCCATCGTCCACGATGCGCCGAATGATCTCGGTCATATCATAGGCTTGGTTCGGGTTGTCTGGGATCAGGTCCGCCAGAGTCTGATCCGTGGGAACTTGATCGGCTCCCAAACCGCGCGGCGACTCCTCAATGTTGTTCTGGGGCAGGAAGCTCAATAGGCGGCGGATTTGGTCCATGCACTCTTCTTCGGACTCGGCAGCGAAGTGAGCGACTCCGGACTTCGAAGCATGGCTCTCGGCCCCTCCTAGGTTCTCGTGGGTAATCTCCTCGCCGGTAACGGCCTTGATGACATCTGGACCGGTGATGTAGAGCTGGCCTGTACCTTTGACCATCAAAACGAAGTCGGTAAGCGCCGGGGAGTAACTAGCCCCTCCCGCTGCAGGTCCGAAGACCGCTGATATTTGTGGAATAACGCCGGAAGCCCTGACGTTCCGCAAGAAGATGTCGCTATATCCACTCAGACTGTCGATCCCCTCCTGGATGCGCGCGCCCCCGGAGTCAATCAAGCCGATCATTGGTGCTCCCGAGTTGAGCGCCAGATCCATGACTTTGGCTATTTTCTGGGCTGCGACAAGAGACAGAGAGCCACCGATGACGGTGAAGTCCTGGGCATATACGAAAATACGGCGACCATCGATGGTCCCGAACCCGGTAACCACGGAGTCTCCCAGGAAGCGTTGCTTGTCGAGTCCAAACTCTACAGATTGGTGAACCGCAAAGCTGTCCAGTTCCTCGAATGTGCCATGATCGAGAAGGGAGGTTATGCGCTCGCGGGCGGTTAGCTTTCCCTTCTTGTGCTGGGCTTCGATACGGCGACTCCCACCGCCAAGCAGAGACTCTTCTCGCTTTTTCTGCAAATCATCACGTTTTTCATCAATTTTGCGTCGGACTACCATGATTGAAGGTCTACAGCCCCCGTGGAATAATGATCTCAAAGTTAACAGATATGTGCCTGCCCAGCAAGAAACTGCGAAGGGTCTATAACGGGATTTGGAGCTGATGAAGAAGGGCTGCTCAGAATAGATTGGCCCTTACTTACGCTATCTCTACTACCCTTGAATATTAGGACAGGGCGCGAGGTTATGAGAGAACCAGGCCGGGTTCTAGCCTTCAGAGCTTAGGACCAAATTTGGGAGGGACTATGGGCAAGAGCGAGACTGTTATAGGGAACTCCAGGTTCGTATGGGGATCCCGGACTTTTGTGATGGGTGTCGTAAACATGACACCCGACTCTTTCTCAGGTGACGGCGTAGGCCTTGACGTGGAAACTGCTGTGTCCCAGGCGTTACAGTTTGTGGCCTGGGGCGTCGACATGGTCGATGTTGGAGGAGAATCTACGAGGCCGCCAAGTTTCTACTCGGGGGTAGAACCAGTCTCTGCCGACGAGGAGTTGACACGGGTGATTCCGGTCATTACAGCGCTAGCTTCGGCGCTGCGTGTCCCGATTAGTGTAGATACATCCAAGGCCGAGGTGGCGGGCCAGGCAGTGGCTGCGGGCGCATCCATGATAAACGACGTGTGGGGCCTACGCCGTGACCCTGAAATGGCAATGGTGGCCGTCGAAACGGGTGTGCCGGTGATTCTGATGCACAACCAGGATGGCACGGAGTACGATCATCTGGTGCCGGATGTGATTGGATCTTTACGAGATCTGATGGACAGTGCGCTGGATGCCGGCATTCCCGAGGAAAGAATCTTGCTAGATCCCGGCATCGGCTTTGGCAAGACTGCAGAGCAGAGCCTCGAATTGCTGCGTAATCTGAGGGAATTCGAGAGTCTGGGAAGACCTATCTTGACCGGAACATCGCGAAAATCTAGCATAGGCAAGGTACTCGAACTTCCGGTCGAGGATCGTATTGAAGGTACGGCAGCCACTGTGGCGCTGTCCATAGCCGGGGGCGCTGATATCGTACGTGTCCACGATGTCAAAGAGATGGTGAGAGTCGCTAGGATGTCTGATGCGATTGTTCGTGGTTGGCGCGAACAGTGACTGTCACGGCAGCCTACATCGGCCTAGGATCAAATCTGGGTGATGGTCCAACTAGCATTGAGCGAGCAGTACACATGCTTCGAGACCTGGGAACGTTGGATGCCGTATCAACCACGCATCGCACTCAACCAGTCGGATTCGCAGGCCAGCCGGTATTTTCTAATGCCGTGTGCCGCCTTTGGACTCGACAGGATCCATTCGAATTGGTGTCAGAATTGCTCACAATTCAGCGCCGGTTGAGTGGCCCCCGCTCCTTCACAATGGGCCCTCGGGCCCTAGACTTGGATCTTCTAATATTTGGTACATGGGTGCTTGACACACCAGGACTAGTCGTACCCCATCCGAGAATGACGGAGCGTAAATTCGTACTTCTGCCCCTGATAGACATCGCTCCAGGTCTGGTGCACCCGGTATTGCGGGAAACGGTCTCTTTGCTGCTGACCCGGCTGAGCGGTTAGATGTACGGTATATAGTCTGCTGGCCCTTGGTCAGACAGGCTCACCATGAGCTGAAATTCATCGAGACTATCTACCTTGACAAATTGACACGATGATGAGGAGACCTCCTTATCCTAGCCTCCTCCTCCACGGGGAAAAGGGGTAAGAAAGCGTGATGTAGATGTTGGATACAATTTTGGAGGTAATGCGAGTGTCCGTTTTGGGCCACCCTCTCTTAGTGCTCAGACCCGTCGATGAAGACACCACTAATGGGGTCGAGTGCGACATTTTACTGGTGGGAGGTGGGATGGGAGGTGTCTCTGTAGCCCTGATTCTGTTAGTAGGGCTACCTACGCGGAAGCTATGATAGGATCAGGGCTGGTATAGGCTGATCAGCCCGTCTCCCGAAGGGGAGGATTGAGACGGGGGACACCTTGTGCGCGGTGTGAGATGTTTTTAGGCTCTGAGGGAGGGTGGCAGCAAATTAGGGATTGTGTCCTCGATTGGATACTTCTCGGAGCATTGAGTGCACTCTAACATTCCCTCTACTACCTCTCCATCTTTTTCGCTTGTTACCGTTAGTGTTAACTTTTCCTTGCACATTGGGCATACGAGAATGTCCATCAACTCTTGCTTCATCCTAAGTCTCCTATCTCACCGGGAATAATCTCTGAATTTGTAGCATCATGGCAATCTAGTTACCTAGGGCAGTTTCGAAAAGCACCTTGAGGAGGTCGGATAGTAGGAACACGATGATACCGACTATGGCCGGAGCATTATACCCCGATACCGACCGCATGGTTTTATTTATCTTGCCGAGGGCTGC
Organism: uncultured Dehalococcoidia bacterium; assembly: GCA_964384845.1. Lineage (GTDB taxonomy): Bacteria > Chloroflexota > Dehalococcoidia > Lucifugimonadales > CAJWER01 > CAJWER01. The sequence goes on along the minus strand of CAYLLU010000033.1, from coordinate 2,739 downwards.
TTCCTGACCGTTTGTGAAAGTGTCTAGAAACTCTGAACGTCTTCGTTCGGACTGCACCTGCAGGAACATCCATACCGACAAAACGGACTTGATTGCCAGAGTAATGACGTACGGCGGCCCAAGGATGTCTTCCGTGAGCCTGTCGAAGGCTAGTATTATCCCGGTGGCCACCAGAACTACGATGCAGGTGTTGACGAGGGTGCGGAACTCCTTGCCGATGGCAGAGGATAGGGAGCCATGGAAGCCGGACGAACTTCGAATCGCTGGGCGCAATACCAGCAGATAAAAGATGCTGCCGCCCACCCAGGTAGCGGCGGAGGCGAGGTGCAGCCATCTGATTATTAATAGGAATAGATCGCCGGTATCCATTGTGCCTCGGTGAGTGCTGCGCCCGTCCATGGACGGGTTCAGCACGGTGGGTAGAGACGCTATTGTATCAATGGTTCGATGATCTCATCCAGTCTCTCCGCGGTCAGAATCCCGGCCCAAACACGGACGATCTCGTGATTCTTGTCCAGGAATACCGTACTGGGGAAATTCACAATGCCGTAATCGATCAACACGGCCCCATCGATATCCGGGCCTATGGCAAATGTGATGCCGAACTCGTCGATGAACTCCTGGCCATCTTCCACAGTATCTAGGATCAAGGACTGGACTCCGAGGAACTCAACGCCGTCGTCATTATATTTCTTAAAAGTTGCCTCGAGATCTGGCATCTCCACGCGACATGGTGGGCACGAAGGGTACCAAAAATTAATGACGACAGGTTTGCCCTCGAATCCGGATAAAGATACAAACTCGCCCTTCTGATAGTTAACGTTTTCGAAAGTCTCGATCTCAAAGTCCGGAGCGATCTGAAAGTTACCTACCTTGGTCGTTTGGACACCTACTGAGCATGCGGCTAATAATAGAGCGGTAAGTGCGACAACGCTGAGCAGTTCGTGGTGGGATATCCATATGTAAACGGACAAATTTCGAAACTTGTCGTTTAACAGTTCCATTACACCGGTATATGACTGGGAATAGTCGAGTAGTTGCACAAGAATCCTTAGTGATCTTTTTGGGAAGCCTCTGTCGATCAGATGTTCATTGTTCAGGTTAAGATGCCGCCCGAAGTGAGGAAGAGTTGCGAAATCGAGTGCCTATTCGGGATTTTCTTCACCCACCAATTCTATCGCATGTTCCATCAGCACCTTCGCGCGGTCCTCTGGTAGATTACGGCTGGCCATGTATATTTTCAGGGCCTCGGTAGGGGCCAACGACTGGGCATGGGCCTGCCCTAAACGGGTACGCGGTGGTACTACGACCTCTGTTGCTATCGCCGAGATGTAGTGGGCTCCTTCTAAGGATCGCCGGATATCGGAATCGCGCAGCAGACCGTCCAGGTCGGCGGGAACACGGATCATAACTCTTACGACGGAGTCCTTGAAGTAGTGGCGATTGATGGTGTCAATGACTGTCTTCGTGGGATCCGGATCATCCGAACGGATGTCCACTGATACAGTGAGGAAATTTCTTGCGGAGACTTCATGAAAGGCGTATTTCGTCACGCGTTTCCCTTGCGGCATCATTGGGTCTATATCTACCACATAAAACCCCTTATCGTCTTTTTCTTCACCGAAATCGACCCGCTGCAGACTGCCGGAGTAGATGACTGGAGGGGATGTCGCCAACTCTTGACGACTGTGGATATGCCCAAGGGCTACATAGTCCAGCTGAGGCAGGGCGACGGCACTCATCAACAGGATGTGATCACGCCCAAGCATCATGGTCTGTTCAGAGCTGGTGCGTGCTTGACTGACGGAAACATGCCCCGCCAGTATGGCAGGAATTGCTGGGTCGAGTGACTCTACCTTGCCGCGGATGAGTTCGGTAAGTGCGTGTTGTATCGCGTCGTTTAGCTCGTCCGGCGTCATATTACGGGTGTCGTTACGGGACAAGAAGGTGCTGCGTCTAATCCATGGCACGGAGACGATCTGTAATGGTCCGGTTGGGGTGACCACGTGGTATACATCTAGGATGTCGCCTGTGTAAACGTTGCTCACATCCAGCGTTCGAAAAATCTCAAGGGCATTGGCCCGGCTTGCGGTGAATGGCATATCGTGATTCCCCACGACCATGAACACCGGTATGCCAGCTGAGGAGAGTCTGGCAATACGTCGGGCGAACTCTCGCTGATGTGTCTGGCTGGGGTCACGGCTCTTGTATGCGTCACCGCAGAATAATGCCAGGTCGATGTTGTTTTCGATGGCGTAGTTGACGACCTCATCAAGTGTATAGAGGAAATCGGCAAGTCTGGTGGAGAGGCCTGTATCAGGATCGGGCCTACCATAGTTCTCGACACCAATATGTACGTCGCTGAAGTGCAGTATGCGCATGTGGTTGGGTTGACCTCTGTTCCGGATTAGACCTAATCGAGTTCCATTTGCATCTCGACTGCTTTTCGGACGTTCTGTGGTAATCCGGGCCCATGTGTTGTCTTAATTTATTCAACCGTTTAGTCAGGGTATGTGGGTGGCGTAACGGTCCCTCTCGCTGACCTCGATCGGGACTTTGAAATCATTTTTACGCCTAGTTAAATAATAGGCATCATTAGGACTCCGCTAGGAAGTGTCTTCCACGGGCGAATATTAAAAATAGAGGCATAATATATGTTGTGAGAGATATCCGCACATACCTAACATAGGGGTATAGTCCTTCCGCACAAAACTTTTACAACGGTCTCCGGAATGCCAC
>CAYLLU010000032.1:0-24368 GCA_964384845.1 uncultured Dehalococcoidia bacterium | reverse complement strand
ATCGCTATGTTGAACTTGGATCAACATGCCAATGGTTCATGCACGACTTGAAAGTGCATGGGAGCCTACCTTAGTAAACCCACTAGTCTAAATCGGGATTTTGGGCCCTCTAATATCGAGACTCTCCAATCATGCTGCACTGCAAATCCATGTCATACCAAGGAGAACCCGGACGAAGCATCTGGAGCGGGGTCACCCGCCTGTTCAATCGTCAAATCGAGACTTAATCATTCAGACCCATCAGTCTGGTGACCTCGTCAAGTATCTGGGAGCATCTCTCATACATCTTTCTGGGACAGATATCTCAAGTTGATTCCAAGGAATTGCCAGGATCTGCTTAACGGTAAAATGAGACAGAATCTGATGGGGTGAAAAACAGATTCCCTCCCAGTTAGAAATGAGGAAATACAGCGAGCAACACTATGGATGAAAGAAGTGTTCTGTTACACTTGCTCCCATGGAAGTGGAGACCTTCGAAAGACTTGTCCATAAGGCCCTGGCACAGATCCCAGAGAACCTGAAATCCTATTTAGACAACGTCGACATCGTAGTCGAGGATTGGCCTACGCGTGACCTACTTGCAGGCAACATCATTGGCGAAAACGAACTACTGCTAGGACTCTACGAGGGTGTCCCTCTCACCGAACGGAGCGAATACAGCATGGTGCTGCCCGACAAGATCACACTGTTCCAAAAACCAATCGAGACACTTTGCGCCAATAGCGATGAGATAATGGAACAAGTGCGTGAGACGGTGGTCCACGAGATAGCTCACCACTTCGGAATCAACGACGACCGCCTAGAAGAGCTGGGACTCTAGGTGCCAGATAGGGCCTACCCAACGCCAAGACAGTGGGAGTGGTCCCGCTTAACAGCACCGCACGCACTGGGAGCTATTCGAACCTCCCCTCCCGAAGAAGATTGGATTCAGGACAACGCTCCCTCAATCAAATATATAGGACTACCCATCTTCCGGGCCAAAGAGATTCACTGCATCGCGCTCCATCTGAGCCTTTAGTTCCGTAGCGTCTTTCCAGCCCAATTCGCGGTACGAATCCAGCGTCCCATATGTGCGAGTCTTGATGACCACCGGCATCGGGACCGCGTGGCCAAATACAAGTGCCTGCTGCCTAGACTCCAGGCGCGACAGCACCGATCTGAGCTTGCGGCCGCCTGGTGCCCCTGCGAGGACGGAGGCCACGTCCTTCTCACTGTCTAACAGGCAGGTCACCCTGGTTCCAAGTTGGCTCATAACTTCGTCGTCGATGTCACCAGGGCGCTGATCCACCAACAACAGCGTGACGTTGTACTTGCGCATCTCCCGGGCAATCGTACCGAATATCGTGTGAGAGGCGATATCGCTCGTCAAATATTTGTGCGCCTCTTCGATAGTGATTACCAAGGGCCTGGGCTCCTTACCTGAGTCCCCCGAAGCATGTTCTTTACGCTCCATGTATCGAGCGTAGATACGCCGGGTGAGCATATTGGCCACCAGTATGTATGCAGCCAGATTGCTCCCGTAACGCCCGAACTCGAGCACCACGTGCATGCCACGATCTAAGTACTCCAGGATTCGGTCGACGGATGCATGGCCTGTTTCATCCATAAAGTCGAACCGCTTCAGACGCGACAGCCGGTTGTGCAACCGTGCCAGGGCATTACCATTAACGCCGATTGAATCGGCCAAATCAAACAACGATTCGCGGCCTTCCAAATTAACAAATTCACCAAGCCACTTTCGGCGGCCGTAGTGTCGCTCTAGGGAATAGGCCGCATCCGCCGCAACACTGGACAGGTCTAGGATGCCGCTGAGGATCTCGATGTCTTCCGGCTCTACCTCATCAAAGCCAATGCGCACGATGTAATCGGGGGTGAGACCACGCCTCTTGGAACTCTCTTCGTCGAGGGAGAATACGGCAACCTTCGATGAGAAGAGCTGTTTGAGGCCCTTTACCTTACGCCCCGCCTCGGCGGAGCCCTCCCAGCCGTACTCGCCATGCATGTCGAAGACCAGGTTGACTGCGCTGTTGCTCTGGAGTATGCCGATCAAGAGCAATCTCGTCAGGAAGGTCTTGCCCGTCCCAGACTTGCCGAAGACACCATTACTTCGCTCCACTAGCGACGAGATGTTCAGGCACACTTTGGTTTCCATGTCCAAAGGACTGCCGATCCAGAAATTGCGCTCGTCCTCAGCCCCGAAGACCAACGCGATATCCTCCTCGGACGCGAGGGACACCGTAGCAAAGTGAGAGGGCACGGTCTTCGCCGGTATCGGACCCTCGATATCCTGGATGAGCATGGGTTCGACATTGATGACGCCGTAGGCAGCGGTACCCGATACCACGCTAGCTATGTATGGATCAGAGACATCCGGAGGCATCGATCCAAGTGTCTGATCGGTGGCGCGCAAGGAGACATCCGTTACCACGCCGAAGAATCGTACCTTATCACCTTGTAGCGTCACGAAAGTGCCGACCTGCACATCCTCAACAGAGGAACCGGTGTCGAGCCGGACTTCAACACCATCTGTGAGCGAGCCAGACACGACCATGCCTAGCCGCTCGCGGGCATTGCCTATACCTCCACTAGTCATGAGCGAGTCTCCTGAGAATGCCGTTGAGGCGCTGGAGGTCACCACCTAGGAGAGAGGCCAACTCCCGTCCTGCAATTACAAGGAATGCCCTGGGATCGGTGTGAGCCCGGCTCACACCTCTCAGAAAGGCCGCGGCGACATCGTCAGGCGAGTCGACTTGCGCCGAAAGCAGCAAGGGTAGGAAGTGCAACGAGCCGCTGAAATCACTCACCTCTTCAGTCCTACATGGGTAGACCATGTCGTGAATCTTGGGTGGCAACGGGGCTACATAGTTATTCAGGCGACCGTCTGCCACATGCCCAACAACAACAGACCGGAATTCGGTGGATAAGAGCCGTCCGAGTTGTGGGTTACGACTATAGACCGCCTCAACATCCGCCTCCCCTACGCCCATCGCCATGGGGCGTCTACCGGGGTCTAAGCTCCTGGTTCCTACATCTCCCACCACGCCGTATACGGTGTCCTCGCCGCCGGTCTTGATAAGCGCACCCAGGGGAGGCGATCCGTACAGCTCATGACACTGGGCTACGAACGCCGTAGTGGAAGCCTCCACAACCTCGCCAATAGGAACATCAACCGTCATATTCACCTCGGTCAAAGTCTGATCTTTGTCATCACTTAGATGTCCACATATTTGCACTCGCGAAAGATGGAAGCCCGCAGGGTGCTCTCTACCTCGAATTTCTTGTAAATATGAATCGCGCGTACGTTGCTAACGGAGGCATTCAGTTCCAGCCACTTCACAATAAACCCGTTATCGCCAATATCCACCACCTCCTCCATAAGCACCCTCCCCGATGTCGCTACTCTGGAAGTCGGGTCATGAACTGCCATCCCTTTGCTACTGAAGTAGATCATCCATCCTGTACCAGGTCACAGCCCAATGCGCTCCACGATCCTGCCGTCCACCTCGCACACCAGGAAGTAGTCATAGGGACCGTGATCTGTACGTTGATTCTTGTGCTTTCAAGAAGCGCTCAGGGGAATTGCACCGTACCCCAGATCACACCAAGACATGATAAGACATCTCCAAAACATTGTATCCCTTCGGAAGTATGAGCTCTCACTATGAGCTTAACCCATGGGTGTTAAGCTTATAGCCAGCGCATGCGTTTGGACAGAACCTTCTCGGAGGTGTATACGGGCAGGCCACGATCCTGGAGTGCCCTCTCTATTAGGTCAACAAAGTGCCGCCGATCCGACCCTGACACGACCGCCTGCTCGTGGGATTCCATCAGCGCTACCGGGTACCCGTGCCCTCGGCCGCACTGATCTACGAGCAGCGAGTGCGTCAAATCCACGGAATCCTCGCGCTCTGCGACCCAAGACGGTACTTCTACCCTAGCGATCTCCTCTCCGACATTGAGATAGAAGAAGCTCAAGCTGGTGCCACGATAGTACCTATCTACGTCTGGAGATGTTGTGGTGAACATCGCCGAACGCTGTCCGACCTTCAAGTGATTTGCAAACAACTCCCGGTCTATTATGCCACCGACACAGGTCCCACAGGGAAGCCACTCCGAGTTCGTCGATGAACAAGCGTAGGTACCGTCTCTGACATTCGCCTCGCACGTGACCAGACGCAGCCCATTGGAAACCTCCGAGTGGCGCGGTAGGCTGATATAGCTCGCCACCGTCAGCGGCCGATTGTCGGCCATCTCTCGAAGTTCGTCCAAGGCGTATGCAAAACCGTTCTCGATCAACTCTTCCAATACAAACGCCTGGTTCGCCGGACTAGCTAGACCCAGCATCATCAGAGAGCCGTCAAGCAGAGCTAGTGTGGGTACATCGCCGGGGAGGGCTCTGACTAACTCCGTCAACTTCGTTATCTCCTCGACCGCGCGCTTGGCACCAAGTACGGCACCCTCAATGGACTGTTGTCTGTAGCCCGAGGATTCTCTGATTGAAAGATCGTCATCGGAGGCGTATAGCCGGGGCTCGGAGTCGAGCTCGGCGTCCGGGCTTTTCCCGTACGTGAGGACTGCGTACCCGGTATTGATCAGGAAGCAGCGGGCCGGAAGATGGCGGTCGACGTCGATGTGGGAGCCGTCGACCGCCACTACAGTAAAATCGTTAGGAGTAGGGGGAAGATCGTAGCGATTGGCAGGGTTTTCTCCCATCTCCGGCGTGTTCCAAGTGGACTCCCTCTCAGCCATCCCGCGCCGAGCAGCGTACTGATCTGCGTCGCACCGTTGTAGAGCTCGTAGTACATTCGAGAGCCGTCCTTCGCGATGGCTCAAGCGAGACACCAGATCGGCACTCATTCCATCCACCTGCATCGCGGTGATTGATAGGTTTAGTGACATTTTGTAGGGCCTCCGGCCCACGAAGAATGGGGCATCCAGGACAGTGTCTCACGAAATCATTGAATCGTGGATCTGGATAGTCACAATGTGTTGCCAAAAACGAGAATAAACAAGGTGATTTCTGAGGGATAGAGTCAAGCTCTAGGCCCTTATATGAACTCCGACGAAGCCTCAAGATGGACCCAACCTGTTGAACACCAGCCCACCGCCGCCAGCGCAACATCGTACAGCACTTTACGAAATGACCATCTGGTCACCCTCTATTTCCAAATATCGCTTGCGGAACTTAAGCACGACCTTCGTGGTACGACGCAACTCTGCATACACTTGATCCATCCGAAGATCTAACTGGGATTCAAATGGCTCTTGAGGCGAGCGCCTCGCCGCTCCACCCCAAAGTCCCGGCTGCGGCAGACCTGCAACGAATTTGCCAAGATGATCCAGGAAAGAGTCAAAAGTAGCAGCGGAGAGAGATACCATAGCTGTCCCGTCTATTGGGTGGACAAATGCGAAACTCAGCCCCAGGGTATCTCCTTTGACAACCCTGGGCACCACGAGGACCGACTGAGGACGGCTTTGAAACTGCTCCCGAGTTCGGGCATCTGTGAGGGCTACCTCGCGTAGTGCCGCCTGAAGAACGCGGAGTAACGACGACAAGTACGACACAGGAATGCTTGGGCGGTAAAGTTCGACCGTAAGATAGTAGCCCTCCACTACGCTGTCCGTTTCAATGCTCATCTCCAGACGACCTCCTACCGCAAAACGCGGACATCTCCAACACGCCGAGTTATACGCTGCTGATCCAGGTGATTGAGCAACGCAAGGGCGTACTTACGACTAGCGCCAAATATGTCACGGACGTCGGCGACCGTGATCTCGTCATGCTCCGCAATGCGAGTCCTTACGCGATCGACCATCTCCCAATACGCGCCGACTTCAAACACCACTGTGTCACTCACTCTCACTACCCGCCCTTCATCATTGAGAAAGCTCAGCAATTCGGCGTCTGGAGGAGAATCTGTAGGCGGTGAGTAGGGGTTCGCTTTGAGAATATCGACGTATCGTTCGGCAATAAGGCGCTGTGCATCAGACAGTGTACGAATGTGGTCCGTACGCCGGACGGCAGGGCCGTTCTCGACTATGACGGCGGTTGCCTGCAACCTGGCAAGTACATCTCCAAATATCTGCTGCTTAATACCCAGTCGGCTTCTGAGTTCTTCTTTAGGAGCACCTGCCCTCAACGGATACTGGCGATGATAATCATCCAGAAATTCACCAGCCTGGTCAACCAGCCCTGACCAACCCGCTGCTGTGAACACTATCGTGCCGGAATCTACCTTATCATTCCCGTCATTCCCGAGGATCACCGCGAGTCCCTCCACCGCCAGCCCTGCCAGTTCGGCCCGAACAACGTCCTTGTCGAGGTTAGCATGATTTACCACGTCGTCGAACATAGAAGGCTCCGACGCCTCGATACTATTAATAATAATGTCGCGATTGCTCCCTTGGTCCATGACTTCTAGCCTGTCCAGAATAGGACGATAGTTTCGACGATGTCTACGTGCGTAGGGATCGACGACATGGCCACCACCCAGAGTACTGTTGTTGGACCTGACTACAAAGAAATCTCCTTTTACAATGGCCCTCGATTGGTCTAATTTCAGCTGGGCCCAGGTAGACTCGCCAGGATGGACCCGGTCCTTTTCCAAGAGTCTGATCCTGGCAATGGTCTCGCTGCTTCCTATGTGCACCGTGGCAAACATGTTGTGCCGGATGGGCCTTCGAGCGTCTGGGAGTACTTTGAGCCAGACGTCAATGGCCATGGTCGATTTGAGCCATCTCGGTGTGGTGAGTACTTCACCACGAGTAATATCCTCATGGCCTATCCCAGCGAGGTTGGCCGCAACGCGAGTACCAGGGGGGACACGGTCCAAATTATTTTTGTGAGATTGGAGACCTCGAATCCGGCTCTTGATGCCGGTGGGTTCAAGTGTAATCTCTTGACCAACATCCAGCCCACCGTCAATCAGGGTACCCGTAACTACGGTACCGAACCCGGAGATGGTGAACGCCCGGTCGATGGGCAAGCGAGGCCGTCCAATATCTTTCCTGGGCTCACCCTCGTCGAGTCGCTGCTGGATCGCGGCCACCAACTCAGGCAACCCTTCGCTTGTAGTGCCTGATACCGCCATAACTGGAGATCCTTCTAGTGTTGTGCCCTCAATGAGATCCTCGATTTCGACGGAGACCAGATCGAGCCAATCGTCTTCGACAAGATCACACTTGGTGATGGCAACAATCCCCCTTTTTATCTGAAGCAAGTCCAGGATGGCCAGGTGCTCTCTAGTCTGGGGCATGACGGATTCGTCTGCTGCAACGACGAGTAGCGCCATGTCAATGCCATCGACGCCTGCCAGCATATGTCTGACGAAGCGTTCGTGTCCCGGCACGTCGACTATGCTGACCTCGTTGCCATCAGGGAGGGGCAACCACGCAAATCCCAGGTCAATGGTCATGCCACGTTCCTGCTCTTCGCGAAGCCGGTCCGGGTCTATGCCGGTCAACTTCTCTACGAGAGTAGACTTGCCGTGGTCGACGTGTCCTGCGGTACCGATGACGTACATGGTGGACCTAGGGTCAAGTGTGGTGAGTACAGTAACACAGGGGCCCTTCACCCGCACCTGCTAACTGTCTGAGAGTGACCTTATTGACCCGATTCATTTTCTCCTTTGTTCGAAAGAAAAGATTATGTGAGGCACACTCGCAGTCCGACCATAGGGATTACATCCCTTTGTACATCTCGTTCATGTTGTTAGATAAACGTGAATTAACCCGTCAATGGGCGATTATGCCACTCTGGACACGCCCGTTTGATGCATTATGCAGGTACCTTCGGACAGATGGGCAAAAGTATCTTACCCTCTGCAACACCTTTCTCCGATCGATCCCAGACGAGCAGTCTGCGGAGAAACTAACGATAACCCTCTCGCTCACAAGATTTTGTCAGGAGGCATGGGGCGAACATTTATGTGAAGCATCCTTAGAGGTGATATCCGCTCATGGTGATTTCATCTAACTATCAACCTCGCTCAGTCAGTACCTATTTCTGGTCAACTTAGTGTGCTCCACGTTGGTTTATTGAGGCTCGAAGAATCGGCTAAATACCTCGTTCCCCAGGAGCCTACCACGAGGAGTCAGTCTGACAGCTCCGTCTCCGGTCTCGATCAATCCTAGCCCATTCAGATCAGATATGACCTCAGTGTACACGTCAAAGAGGCTGCATCCGAACCGAGAAGCGAATTCCACCTCAATGATGCCGGTATCAAGTCGCAGGCCCATCATCATGGTTTCGGCCATCTCCATGGGTTGCTCTATAGTCTCCACACTCTCTACTGCCGGCATCCCTTGAATCATAGGGGTAGTTATAGTGGTAACTCCTCGTACAGGGCTACTTCCGTCCATGCGGCAAATATATTCCCTTGGCGAGCGCAGGTTGTAGAAGCGCTTGCAGGCCAGGTAAGAGTGCGCGCCTGGGCCAACGCCTAGGAAGGATCCGTTTCGCCAATAGGTGAGGTTGTGCCTACTCTCACGATTCGGCATCGCCCAGTTCGAGATCTCGTAGTGTCTGTATCCGGTCCGTGCCATGATATCCTCAGCAGCCAAATACATATCTGCCGCCAAGTCCGTGTCGGGATCCGACATAACACCAGATCTAATAGCCTGATCCATCGGCGTACCGCCCTCAAGAGTGAGACAGTACATAGAAACGTGGTCGGGATGCAGGCCGACGACCGCCGCCAAGGTGTTTTGCCATTGGTCAAGAGTTTGGTCAGGCAGGCCATACATGAGATCGACACTGATATTGTCGAATCCGGCACTTACCGCGTTATTGTACGACTCTATCGCGTCCTGTACCGTGTGCCGTCTTCCCAGCATCTCCAGCAGGCCGTCGTCCAGGCTCTGAACACCTATACTTAAACGATTTATGCCGGTCGCCAGAATGGAGTCGAGCTTGCGCAACGATAGATCATCGGGGTTAGTTTCGACGGTGATATCTGCATTGACTATGACCTCGAAAGAGCTGACGATTGCCTGCATAAGCACGGCTAGGTCACCTTCCGGTAAGTAGGAGGGGGTTCCTCCACCGAAGAACACAGAGTTCAGTAATGGCCGTCCCAAGACTGCGCCCCACTCTGTAACCTCCTTGCACAGAGCAGCGACATAACTAGGCATAAGTGGCTCGATGGCAGCGTAGGTATTGAAGTCACAGTAGGGACATTTGGTCTGGCAAAAGGGGATGTGGACATAGAGACCCAAGGGCTCCTGTCCAGGATCTGGCGTGGTAATAATCGCGGACTCCGCACTAGTGTTCTGCTTCATTGTAGGCGGCGAACTTTCTGTTCATAACAAACTTGTCAAATAGCCAACCTGTCTAATTTTCTTACCCCAAAGAAAATGAAGGCGGCGAGCAGAAACCATTCGACTGAACATATGGAGGGCCGGACAATTTTCGTCCATGGTGAGCCCATCGAACCATCACTCCCATTGTACCTTCATCGATTCTTTCAAGTGACGGTAATTTGACCCAATCTGTAGTCAGGCTGGAGTAGAAAGCTGAGTTTTGGAACCGGCCAGCAACTCGACCTCGCGCTGAGTATCTTCACAAACAAAACTCAGACTCCTGTACCAGGATGATTTTGGAAGCATGGTATCACTACACGTTGAACAAAATATTGATTATGTCGCCGTCCTTGATGACGTAGGTCTTGCCTTCATTACGATAGAGACCGCGACGGCGTGCCTCCACGTATGTGAGGCAATCGAGGAAATCGTCGTAGGCCACGACCTCCGCTCCAATGAATCCACGCTCTAGGTCTGTGTGAATCTTGCCAGCTGCCTTCGCCGCCTCTATGCCCCTGTCGGCAGCCCAGGCCCGCGCCTCTATCTCCGCCGCCGTATAGAACGTGATCGTGTCGGAGGCGAGGTAGGACAGCACGATCATACGGTCCAACCCAGATCCTTCCACTTCCATAACCTCCCGCATTTCGGCTTCATCTTCAGGAGACATACTGGCCAGATCCATCTCTAGGGAGCCGCAGATCGCTGCTACTCCCTCCTGAGACCCTTCCAACACGGATGCTAGGTTTGCCTCGGTGGCCTCAGCCTCCGACAGTAAGTCCTCGCCAAGATTGGCCACTACGATCACCGGCTTGTCGGTGAGCAAATTAAAGCCGCGCAGTGCTCGAGCCTCATCATCGGTATAACCCTGTTTCCTGATGGGGACACCATCCTCCAGGCCAACTTTGAGCCGCTCCAACAACTCCCTCTCCTTGGCCTGCTCCTCACGTTCCTGGACTCTGGCCCCTTTTGCACTTTCAACGAGCCGGGACAACCGCCGGTCCAGCAGCCCGATATCGGCGAAGGCCAGCTCCAATAGCATGGTCTCCGCATCTCTAACGGGGTCGATTCCATCCTCGGCTCCGATAACGGCCGGGTTCTCGAAGGCTCTCACGACCACCATTAGCACGTCGACGAGCTGCAGATGGCCAAGATACTCTCCGGAGACGCCTCGTGTCTTACCGAAACCCTCCGGGGGCGGAGGTACGTCCACATATTTAATGTCCGCTGCCACCCTTTTTTTCGAATTAAATATGCTGACTAGGTTGTCCAAGCGCGCGTCCGGGACCTTGGCAACACCAACGTTGGGTTTGCCCCGGCTCGAATGATCTGCCACCGCTACGGAACTGCGTGTGACCGCATTGAACATTGTGGTCTTTCCGCTGCTGGGCAGACCTACAATACCGATGTCCATCTTCTGGCGACCTCCAGGGTCAGGTTTTTTTTGCAAGATAGATAGCGGGAAGGGGTGGTAGCTATCGAACGGGACACGGCTATCCCGGCTTTTCATGTCCTTCATCATCGTCTAGGTAACGAAACGAGCCGTCTATGACGCTCGATTTCGAGGGGCCATTGACGTCCGATTCCTCGCCGTCCCCTACGCGTGCCCCCCGGATGTGCTCCGACACGATCTGCCGAGGCGTCAATATAAGGAACATCCCGATGGACAATACGATGACCAACAGGTCGTCGATCCGGCCCAATGCTGGTACTATGTCAGGTAGAATGTCGAAGGGCAGGATCACGTAGACGATCCCCGCAACCAAGATGAGCTTGGTCCACAAAGACACCCGGCCATCCATCGTCAACCGGAACACCAGACGAGGAATGCCTGTCATGCTAAGTAGATGGTACAACCCTCGCAGTAGCATCCACGACCTCCGTTCGACTCAACTTACTATTATATCCTCTGCCCCAGGCCTAGGAAAGTTGACCCATTGATCTACCTACTATGTGGTGACGACGACTTCACCATCGAGGAGTCCCTGGCATCTCTAAGAAACGAGGTGGGCCTGCCAGATGTCCGGGACGTCAATACAGTAACTTTTGACGCATCGATCAGTCGGGCGGAGATAGCGGCAACCTGCGACACGGTTCCGTTTCTCGCGGACAAGCGGCTCGTCGTAGTGCGTGGCCTGTTGACACGGTTTGAGAGGCGCAGATCTTCACAGTCATGGTCAAAGACCGAGGCCAGTGGCCTCGGAGAGTGGGCCGGGCTTTCAGAGTATCTGGTTCTTGTGCCCAAGACTACGAACCTGGTCTTTGTAGACGGAGCCCTTACCGCGTCAAATCCCCTACTCAAGGAGATCAAGCCTCACGCCAGCACACGACTTTTTTCACGCCCAAACCCGAGGGAGCTGAGACAGTGGATACGGACACGGGTTGCCTCAATAGGAGCAGACATCGAACCTGATGCGGTCGAAGAGTTGGCTAAAACCATCGGTAATGATCTGCGGGTGATTGCAATGGAGTTGGAGAAGTTGTCGCTTTATAAATCCGGCACCGCCATCCACCACAAAGATGTCATTGATATGGTCTCGTACATCCGGGACGCTACTATTTTTCCGGCGGTGGATGCCATTTTGGAGGGTCGCTTCGCCGACGCTGTGAGGATGGTGCACCAGATACTAGGATCCGGCGGTTCGCCCAGCTACTTACTAGCGATGTTATCGAGGCAGGTGAGGCTCCTTATGATTGCTAAGGATCTGGGCGCTCGAGGAGTCCCCACCCCGGAGTACGGTAAACGTCTCCGTCTTTCTGGATATCCCCTACGAAAGACTATGGAGCAGGAGCGCAAGTTCAGACCTGAGCAGCTCGTGCAAATCCACCGGCGTCTACTCAAGGCGGATCTGAGCATCAAGTCATCCTCACTGGACGAGAGTGTCGTCCTGGATCTACTGGTAGCCGATTTGGCAACGATACATGGCAGCGGCCTTGATCATGACTAGAGGAACCCACTGAAGGGGCAAAACTGGCCAGACGAGCCGTGGAATACGGTGGTGTCACGACATCGATTTGTCCCTGGATCAGCTACTTTGCCTCGTTGCGACACATTCATGTACCCCTGCTGACTAGTTCGCTTTGCTTCAAAGTTTGCAGCACTTAGGGCTTGGTGGCGGACGGTGTGGGGCGCCAGCGATCATACATGATGCGGCGAAAGGACTCGGCGTATTCCATCCCCTTTCCCAAGGCACGGCTCCGCCTCCCTGACCTCATCATTTCGCCCATTTCTGTCGCCGGTCTGTCGCTAATCTGGGACGTGTGCTCCATCAGCGCTTTGATGGATGTGTCCATATGCTCAGTGACATCTACCCAATGATCGGGATCCGGGTGGCCCATGATCCACACCTCGGAGACCTTGTGGGTATCGAGTCCCTCTTCCAAAAGATCGGGGAAGGTGAGGTGGTCCCGAGCGGTTGGGAAGATAGCCGCTAGCGTCGCCTCTCCGGCGGCGATATGGTCGGGGTGACCAACACCCCAGCCACTCCCATCGAGATTACGGATCGGATGAGTCGTGATGATGATGTCGGGCCGGTGACGCCGTATTTCACGTGCGATGTCCCTCCGGAGATCCAGCGTGGGTTCAAGATACGCGTCGGGATACCCCAAGAGCACGACATCCTTGAGGCCAAGCACTTTACCAGCAGCGATCTGCTCTTGTGCACGTGTCTTCGCCAAATCCTCTGAAGATATCTTGCGATCCGAAGTTCCCTTACTACCGTCGGTACATAGAACGTACACAACTTCGAGATCCTCTGCACACCACTTTGCGACAGTGCCAGAACACCCGAATTCAGCGTCATCGGCATGCGCAACCACGACCATGGCGCGCTCGGGTTTCCGCTGCTGTTGTTCTTCGGTCATTCGTGCTCCTTCGGACTTTCGTATTCGTACAGCATCATTCGTACAGCATCGGCCTTGGGAATAAAAGATCGAGAGGAAACTAACGGGGGGGTGCGTTCACACCCCATGTATTATAGCTAGCCAGTGTACCAAACGGCTGGAGGATCAGTCCAGACTATAGAGCATGTGAACCACTCCCTCAGAGGAGAGTAATGCAACAGCAGAGTACTGGATGGCGTCTACAAATGGGACCGGGCACACCCCAAGGATTAGCTGAGGTACATGTATCGTAGTGTCGTCGCGAATGGGCTCAACGTAAATCTTCCGTACAACCATCAGATAGTGATAGAAAGATACCACACTAGTGGAGATAGCGAGGCCGGCAAGCCAAAGGAACCCCTGGGTTGCAACCGTGTTGAAAAGATAGAACTTGCTCGTGAATTTCGCGAATAGCGGTAGGTCGGCGAGCGTGAACAATGCTGACGTCATTACGAGGGCGATCATTGTAGAGCGACGAGTGATACCGGCAAGTTCGACAGAACATCAGGTACGATTCGTACAGAAGACTGGGATTCGGTGAAGCCGATGTACTTGGGGAAACTGGTCAGCGGACCGGCAGGTAATTGGATGACCAATGACGAGGAGTTACTATATCCCGGTTATAAATGTATCACCGCGAGCAGTACCTAGAGATTTGGCTGATCTAGTGAGAAAGAGGCATTGATTACCGTCGGCACCGCTTGATCCCATGTCTACTACCAGGTAGTTTCCAGAGCCAGTATGAACAGAACGATTGGGGCGATTCAGACTAGGGAATTATTGATCAATCCGTTCCAATGAAACATCTGTAGCGCGATCTGAGATGATCCTTTGAGCACACTGCCACAGACTACCAGCTCGGACTGATGTCGTTGCCTTCGTTGTTGGTGAGTCGAGTCTGATTCCCACCATCCGAATCCATCAAGAAGATCTCCGCATCGCCATCCAGGTAAGAAACGAAGGCGATCTGTTTGCCGTTCGGAGACCAGACAGGCTGATCATCCCTCACCTCGTTATGGGTAAGCCGTACGTGGCCCACAACGTCTGGGTCTGTGACATATATCTCGGCATCGTCGGTCATCCCCACCACAAACATCAGTAATTCACCATTTGGCGACCATGACAGATCGTATTTAGCAGCGGTGCTCTCGGTCAATCGTCGCTGCTCAGAGCCGTCCACATTCATCACGTAGATCTCTGGATTGCCGTCCCTGAGGGAGATAAAAGCAAATCTCTTGGAGTCGGGCGACCAGACCGGACCGTAGTCTGGAGTATCGGTCAGACGAAATTCGTTCACGCCGTCCGGATTTCTAATGTAAACGCCCTGGTCCGGCCCCTGTCTAACGGAAAATACGACGGATTTCCCATCTGGGGACCAAGTGCTTACCTCGTCTGCTCGTACAGTGGTCAATAACAGCGGAGACTTGCCCTCGATACCACCGATGTAGATCGCTGGTCGCCCTCCGATCTCCGCGATGTAGGCAAGACGGCTGCCGTTGGGGCTCCACTGCTGACTTCTGTATCTGCCGGGCCCAGCGGTAAGCGGATGTCGTTCTTCCCCACCAACCTTAATGACCTCAATCCCAACATCTTCTCCCGAACTCGACAGGAAAGCCACCAACTGCCCATCGGGGGACAACGTAGGCGAAAATTCGTTACCACTGGACCCAGTCAAGTTTCGCTGATCACCCGTTGCAGGGTCCACAGTGTATATCTCGCTGTTCCCATCCCTATCGGATGAGAATGCGATCACGGACTGGCTAGAATCACAGCCCAGTGCGACCATTAGGAGTACGGCATTCACTAGCGTAGTAACTACCACCACCCAACGGCGGCCTAGCCGCATTCGAACACCATGGAAGAAAGTGTCTACTGGACGACTGGCAAGGGAGAGCAATATTCGATATCCTTCTCACCGAAGAGAGCCCATTCCCTCGATGATTTGTAGCTACACAACGTTCCCCCACGGGCCCATAGGTCGGGCCCGTGGATAGTCGCCAACCCCACTGTACCGGCAAACTAAGAACGTGTCCAAGATAAACAAGGGTGCACTTACGACGTTTTCCAACGGTTTGCGACAATAGCAATTCTCACGTGAACCCCGATTATGTCGACACTTTCTGTGCTAGATTTCCACCGATATGACATGACGATATCCTTCAACCTATACACAGTACCCGGTTATGAAAAAAGACGATATCTCACCTCATTTCCACTTTAGCCGGACATATATGTTCGATTAGCATGTGAATTCTGGGCCACTGCCGTACACCAGATAAGGGCACGTTCCTCTCAACAGTGGCCGCCGAACAGGCACGCAATGAGAATGGATGCCTGCCTGTAAGAACGGTTCTTGGTAGTGTGAAGCACTCGTTGATGAGAAGATGCGAACGACCCTTGCAAATCCCCCGGGCGGCGTACATCAGTCCGATGCCGAGGATACGATGGTTACTAATGGCGCCTCATCTTTCGAGGAGCGCGTAGGCCGAGTTCTTCTTGACGCCGAGTTCATTACGGCTGAACAGTTGGCCAATGCCCGAGAAAAGAGGGGAGAATGCAGCGAGGGGTTGCTAGACACCCTCGTCTCGCTCGGCATAGTGACTTTGGAAACCCTGATGAACATCCTGAGTTCCCAACTCAGAGTCCCCGTCGTTGATCTCAAGTCCATCCAGGTAGATCCCGAGGCTGTCGAACTTGTACCTGAGGATTTCGCGCGCCGGCACAACATTCTCCCGGTAAGTTTCGAAGCCAATGGATCACTTCAAATAGCTACTATGATACCCAATGACTTCCATCTCTCTTCAAGGCTGTCGGCTATTACAGGTCACCAGACCAAGTTCGCCCTGGCACTGAGCGGTGGCCTAAATGAACTGATCAACCGAACCTATGCCGCAGGCCTTCCATCGCCTCCACCCCAGCCGGCTCCAGATGCTGGCGATGCCGTCGACGCGATTGACCAGGACTCGTCACAGTTCCCCGACGTACAGATAGTCGAGCTGGTCACACTGCAAGCGGTCAAACTCAAGGCCTCTGAAATACACATTGTGCCGACCGCAGACTCCAGTAACGTACTGTTCCGACTCGACGGCGTGCTGCAGCCCCAGGCGCCACTGCCACTCCATATCCACATGTCTGTGGTTAACAGAAGCAAAGTGCTCTCGGAGATGGACATCTCCGAGAGCCGACGTCCCCAAGACGGCAGTTTCACGCTGACATTCGGAAAAAAGAAGGTAGACTTTAACATATCGACCATCGGCATCACCTGGGGTGAAATGATGATCATTCACATTCTGGGCTATTCCGGAGACATCGCAGCCTTGACAACATCGAGCTCGAAATCGGACTCTAATAGACTAGGAAATCGTTGATCCCCGCCAAGCCAGCACCATACAATACGTCTAAGATGTCAATAGCGGGCGACTGCTCTACGAGTCCCTAGCATCTCGCATACTAGCTTTATGGGCGCTAAACCATTACAATGTGATCGAATTGACGATAAATCATTCATGCATTCGGATTCTTCTCTGAACGTACGATGATGAATAAAGAACAAAGGTTTACGAATTAACGCCATGCCAACAGTCTTTATCAACATTGAAAAAATGGAATACAGCGATTATTGCTGTACTTGTTGTTGTAAAGATGAAATGAGGTCCATGGACTTGTAGGCTATATTTAACATCCTCAACGTTCCAATTAGACCTCCACGTAGTGAGGTCTTTTTTTTGCCTCGTGAAAGTCATATGTACACCTGCGTGTGCCCGTTCTGTCGATAGAGGAAGTATAACTAGGTCTTTTTATATGTATGGACGGGTCAAAATACTGGGCCTTTGTGCCCTTTTAGCACGTTGAAAAGGACTAACAATGGATCAACTACGGGGTATATTCAGCTTTCCAAACCCGGTAAACGAAATCGCGGCCCGACTAGTTGCGGCGATGGTGGTGGTACTTTCGGCAGCCGCGATCATAACCGAGGAGCCTCTGCTATTCGTGGCACTTACCTACGGATTCGTGGCTAGGGTATTCACTGGACCGACTCTGAGCCCAATGGGGTTACTTGTAACCCGTGTCATTGTGCCCGCACTTGGCAACCCGAACCGCCCTGTGGCCGGCCCTCCCAAACGCTTTGCCCAGATGGTCGGGCTGATATTTTCGATGACAGCGTTAATACTACTTGTAGGATTTGAAATGGTG
The DNA here is from genome assembly GCA_964384845.1 of uncultured Dehalococcoidia bacterium. GTDB lineage: Bacteria > Chloroflexota > Dehalococcoidia > Lucifugimonadales > CAJWER01 > CAJWER01. The sequence goes on along the minus strand of CAYLLU010000032.1, from coordinate 6,995 downwards.
GGCCCTGCAAAGGCGGTTGTAGCAGTGCTAACGCTGTTCGCGTTTCTTGAAGCATTTGTCGGATTCTGTGCCGGCTGCTTTGTCTTCGGTTACCTAATCAGGCTGGGAGTGGTGCCGCAGTCAGTCTGTCAGGCGTGTGTGATCCCGCCAAGGTCGGTGGTCAACTAAGCCCGCTCGGAATATCGGGCGTGTTCGAGCCATCAGGTGCGCACACCTCCTAATCCAACTCATCGCACACAGCACTATGATACTGGCGGTCGCCGGTCGGCCCAGGGTCGTGCCTCCTCGAAGGCGGCCGACGCCGCCAAAACCGTCGCCTCGCCCCCCGGACGTCCAATGATTTGCAGCCCTATGGGCAGTCCCTCGGGAGAAAATCCACATGGGATACTGGCCGCACAATAGCCGATCAGGTTGATTACGGAGCTAAACTGCACATATCCCCAGAACGGATCAACTTCGCGCCCATCTATGATCCCCGGAGGATCACCGACGGGGAACGCCGTGGTCGCAACACTGGGTGTCACGATGAGATCGTACTTATCAAACGCATCGGCGAAGGTGGCGATGAACCTGTCCCGTTCGCCGAGGGCGCCAACATAATCGGATCCCGAAAACTCAGCGCCGTCTTTGAACCATGCCCTGGTATAGTCCGTGAGTAGATCAGGCCGGTCGCCCGCCGCGTCCATGTACCTGGCGGCCGCCAAGGTGCTAAACATAACCCAGAAGGAATCGAGAGGTGATTTCTCCAACGATATCGAGGCATCCTCTACCGCGGCTCCCAGTTCTTCGAAAACCTTGACCGCGTTAAGGGTAGAATATTGTATGTCAGGGTCGACTGCCGCAAAACCGAAATCAGAGGTCCATCCAATCCGTAGACCTCTTATTCCCTTGTCCGTAGCCGAGACATAATCGTCAACCACACTTCTAAGAGAGGAGGCGTCCCTATGGTCGTGGCCGGCCAACACCTGCAAGAGCAGAGCGGAATCGCGGACCGTCCTGGACATGGGGCCCGACTGACTGAACAGATTGGCGAAGGCCGGTGCGGGCGAACCGCCGTAGAATGGCACCCGGCCTTGGGTTGGCTTGATGCCGTAGACGCCGCAGAAGCTCGCCGGGATCCGTATAGACCCGCCGCCGTCACTACCCGTGGCCAGGGAGCAAAGCCCCGCTGCAAGAGAAGCTCCCGCCCCACCACTCGAACCTCCACTAGTCATCGCAGTGTTCCAGGGGTTACGACAATGGTCGCCGAGCCTGTTTTCAGTATGACCCAAAAGCCCCCACTCGGGAGTGTTGGTCTTACCAAGAATAATTGCCCCAGCTGCCCTGATTCGTTCGACCACCACGGAGTCCACTTCAGGCACCCTGTCCACGAACAACAACGACCCGCTCGTAGTACGGATTCCAGAGGTCATTTCGAGGTCTTTTATCGAGATGGGAATGCCGTGGAGCGGCCCCAAATCGTCGCCACGGGTAACCGCTTCCTCCGCCTTTCTGGCCACAGAAAGCGCCTGGTCTGATACCACTGTAAGAAACGAGTTCAGCCTGCCATCGAGAGAGTCGATGCGGTCAAGGAACAGCTTCGTAAGTTCAACCGGAGACACCTCGCTGTTAGCGATGAGTTGACGGACACCGGTCGCCGGCGAAAAGGCAAGATCATTATCCATGCTGAACCTCCTAAAGCTGACTGGGCAAGTATAGCTAGCCCTCAGACAGGTCAACGGCGTCAAAATATTGACCCGTTGGTACCTGACACCTACAATAACGTGGACACGGAGCCTACGGTGGAGTCTACATAAAATGCCAATTTACGAGTTCGCCTGCAACGTGTGCAAGAACAACTTCGAGCAGCTTCTCCCAATTAGCCGGATGGACGACAACGCCAACTGCCCTGATTGCGGCCGTGGGGCAAAGCGCCGCCTCTCGGTGTTCATGTCATTCTCGACCAGTTCTGATGGCCAAATATCGGCCATGGGCGGCGGTGGAGGATGCTGCGGCGGAGGGGCGGGTGCAGGCTGCGCTTGCGCCGGCAACTCCTAGTTAGCCTTGACTACTCGGCCCACGCTCATAGTCCCGATTCCCTGTCACCTCAGTCCTCCTCAAAGGTGAGGAAACCGGTCCCTTCTACTCCAAAGGGAAAAGATTAGCATGATGGGGATCATCAAACGGCCCCCACTGTCGCCAACTAATCCCCCTCGATCAGCACCTGCCCCAACGCCTCCACCAGCCCGTCGATATGCTCTGTACCCATGGGCTGAGAGATCGTGAACTGTATACCGCCCCTGAGCGAGTACCCTTTCAAGAATAATCCCATGTTGATCCGGCCCGCCAGTTCCTGGTCCGGGTATTGCGCCATGCTGCGATAATCCCGAATTGCCTTGTCAGACAGGTAGTAGGCGACTGCCGCGCCCTCGCTCAAAACTTGCGCAGGCACTCCGGCACTATCGAAGGCCTTACTCATTCCCGAATGGAGCCGTCCCCGAAGTGCGTCAAAGTGTTCAAAGACCTGCGGGGTCAGCGCGCGTAGGTTAGCCAGGCCCGCCGCCAATGTAAAACTGTTGCCCGAAAAGGTGCCGCTCTGGGACAGCCCAGTCGGCTCACCTGAGTTGTCTATCACGTCCATGAACCTCTCTTTACCACCAATAACTCCCACCGGTAAGCCACCACCGAAAGCCTTACCGAAGTATGTGATGTCCGGCTCTACACCGGCCAATCCCTGGGCCCCAGAGTACCCGGTCCGGAAGGTCACAACCTCGTCCATTACCATAGGGATCTCCAGTTCCTTGGTAATCTCCCTGACGAAGCGGGTGAAGTCGTGGGACACGTCCATCAAGCCGCCCTTGGCGTCGTAGAATACGCCAGCAATCTCATCCTTATGCTCCCTCAGAATCAGTTCGACTGACTCCCTGTCACTATACGGTAATATAACGGTGTCCTCCTCAACAGACGGGTACATTCCCTTCCATGCCGCTACGGAGTTGGGCGAGTCGGAGGACCCTGCCTTGTCCAATGGGGACGCCGTGCTAACTTCAAGGGCATCGTGGCTGCCATGATACGCCCCCTCGAACTTGGCGATCTTCGGCCGTCCGGTGATTGCGCGGACCATCCTAGTGACATGTAGAGAAGATTCGGTGCCAGAATTAGCGAACCGTACCTTGTCAATAGACGGGAATCGCGCGGTGATCTCCTCGGCGATCTCCGCCTCCAAGGTCGTAGGCCCCCCCAGGCCGAACCCGCGCTCCACCTCCTGTTTGATGGCGGCCACCACGTCGGGGTGACTGTGCCCCAGAAGCATCGCGGAGTGGTGGTTGCCGAAATCAACGTAGCGGTTTCCATCAATATCCCAGACATAGCAGCCTTCAGCACGCTCCACATAGTGCGGATAGGGCGAATCCAAGTACGCCCCCTTGATGACGCCACCAGGCATAACCGGCTTACCCCTCTCCCATTGGGAACGAGATTTCGGCGTTTTTTCGCGATACTCTTCTTCCAGCGATTGTATGGACCTGGTCATTATTAAGAACCTCCATACCTTATCAAGGCTGAGCATGACATTCTCGGCTATGAGAGTCTAGCAGCGCAGACGTGACCGGACAACCGGCTCCTGTACCGAATCTACCCCTTGCGCTGGACTGAACTGCCAGACCTCTGGCGACGCCAGACCCGCCCAACCCAATGTGACAATGTCAACGCAATCGACTCCACAATAATCAACATCGTAATCAAGATCGTCGCGTCGAAGAAAAATCCCTCCGGGAACATGGCGATCAAATAGTCTGTCCGGGGGTTGAGTTGCCACAGATCGTTGGTAAAGCTGATCTCGTGGAAAATCAGGAACATCCTTTCGAACCCAGCAAGAGATCCCAGGCCAACCAGCACCACCAGTACCAGAGTTACCGCGGCGCCCATGGCCAGGTGCCGGGCCGTGTCTCTTAAGGACGTCCGCCAGGGCTCGAAAAGCGTCCCGATAACGGCGAACACTAGCAGGTAGAGTGCAGAAACCTCGCTAAGACGGTAGACCCACCGGACGAGTTCCTTCACGTCTCTCATATGAAGAACCTCACGCTCGCGGTAGATACTACGCAAGCCACCGCCCACCACCACCCTAACGTCAAGCATCTCGAGATTGTTGTTGAAGTAGTCGCGTATTTGTCGACCGCCATCGATATAATCCTCGCGTTCGATCTCCATGTAGCGGGTGATCTCAGTCTCGTACCGATCGTAACCGTAACTGTATAGTGCCGGCAAATTGATAACGAGGCGAACGTTGGCAGTAATCAGGAACACGGGGATCAGCACGATAAAGAGGGCCACGGCCACAGGCCTGAGGGATCTAATATAAATCATGAGTGCAGAATGATAGGACCGCCCTCTGTGGATTGTCAATGAAGACCTTCCATCCGTATAATCCGGTCCATCCCGCCATGGAGTTTCATTATGGGATGTACAACCACCACACAATTTACTACGCACGGGGGCTACTTGTGAATAGCGATTCCGGACCCGGATTTCCGCCAACATTCGACGGCCTATTACAACTTGTTAAGAGGCTCCGGGAGCCAGGAGGCTGCCCTTGGGATAGGGAGCAGACACGCAAGACTATGAAACGCTGTGTGGTGGAGGAGTGCTACGAGTTGATCGACGCGATGGAATCTGACGCTCCTCGGGAAATCGCGGAGGAGATCGGTGACGTGGCCTTCAATCTCGCGTTTCAAATACAACTAGCCAAAGAAAACGGCGAATTCGAAGAGAGCGACGTGTTTGGGAGCGTCGTCGAAAAGCTCACGCGGAGGCATCCACATGTCTTCGGAAACGTGGAAGTATCCAGCACCGACGAGGTGCTCGACAACTGGAGGCAGATCAAGAAGACTGAACGTCGAGGAGATCAAGGGGCCCTTGCAGGTGTTCCGATGTCGCTCCCAGCCCTAGCCCATGCAACGACCATCCAGGAGCGCGCATCCAGCGTGGGTTTCGACTGGGAGGATCCAGAGTCCGTACTACAAAAGGTAAACGAGGAACTGCAGGAGTTGGACAAGGCCAGGAGCCCCGAAGAACGCGAGGCTGAGTTAGGGGACCTACTTTTCTCAATCGTTAACGCCGCCCGCTGGATGGATATCGATGCCGAATCCGCACTGCGTGGAACGGGGAAGCGATTCCAGCAACGATTCAGGTACATGGAGGAGATGGCGGACAAGAGCGGCCACACGTTCTCCGATCTCAATCTGGAGGAAAAGGAGGCCCTGTGGCAGCAGTCCAAAGTGGCGCTGCGCGGGCTTCGTTAGGCAAGACTGGATGTAATTCTATTCTAAGGTGGCCTTTGCAACAATGTCACTCATATACTACCTGTTCTCCTCTTATTACCGAATGAACAGCAAGGAGCATCATCAACTTGGCTAACTCTGACCCAACGATGGACGAAAACTTGCTCTCGATGATCGAGAGTCTCGCAATAGAGATCGCCCGTGGGGGTGGTGCTATCCTGGCAGAATACTTCGGTACCAAGGTCTACACCGAGTACAAAGACACGGATCGCACCGACCCAGTGACCGTTGCAGACCGTGAGTGCCAACAATACCTGGTGGAAGCCATTTCCCACCGATTCCCAAACCACGGTATCGTAGGCGAGGAAGATGAAGAAATTGAGAGCAATGCAGAGTCTATCTCTCCTGACACCGTCTGGGTCCTCGACCCTCTGGACGGTACCAAGAACTTTATAAACGGCCTGCCCGTGTATGCATGCTCCGTAGGCGTGATACACCGTGGAGAACCCATAGTTGGCGCTATCTATCTCCCCTGGCCAGCAAAGACAGAGGGCACAGTGCTGCATGCGCGTAGTGGCGGCGGGGCATTCCAAGATGATCGCAAATTGAAGATTCCGGCTGTGGACACTCCTGAAAGGAATCGACTAGTGGGACTCCCTGAATCCTTTGCGGACACGTTCCGATTCAAGCACGAGATACGTCGAAGATTCGGGGAACGCAGGCTGTCCGGAAGCATCGCATTCGAGTTAGCGATGACGGCGCAAGGTACGATGCAGTACTCGCTATTTATAGGTCCGCGCTTATGGGACGTCGCCGCGGGGATCGTGCTGGTTATCGAAGCTGGAGGCATTCTTTTGGTGGGGAGCCAAGAGCCCGGGATCGTGCCCCTAATGAATCCATCACTAAGTTGGAGGCCGGGGAGGCCCCTTGTGAATTGGATACACGGCAAGACCACTCTCGGTGAGGTGAGACAGTGGTCCGCCCCCTTGATAGCAGGCAGTCCCGGGATAGTACACAATGTAGCCGACAATTTGGTGCTAAAATCGAGTCTGCGTCGAAGGGTCAGCCGCAAACTCCGCTGAAATAACTACGATCCTGGCAGGTAAAAACTACTCCAATGGCCAGGGAATGTTACGACCCGGGTCTAGCTGCGGGACCGTTGGGTTTTCCAAAATACCGTCGAGGCGCTGAGCCAGACGATCCATCTCATCCGCGGTAAGATGGGCAGCGAGGCATTTCGCCAACTCCTGGTCGCTACTAAGACGGTCTGCGAACTCCTTCAGCTCGAAAACGATCTCCGTCGGAATAGGTTCGCCCCAAAACTCGAGCATGACAGTCCGCAGTTTGAACTCAGAGTGGAACGTCAGCCCATGATCGATGCTCCAGATCTTGCCATCTCCTCCGAGCAGGCAGTGACCTCCCTTGCGATCAGCATTATTCGACAGTAGGTCGAATGCCATGAATCGCCATAACTGATCAATATTATCGCCGATCAGATTGAAGTAGGTGATGCGGGGGTCTGTCTCCACATAAATCTGCATCGAGCCGATCCCATACGGGCCATCCCTGACAAGGGTCAGTGGCACATGAGGCCAGCCCAGTGCTCGGCTCAGAAGGAACGCTGCATACTCCCTTTTGTATAGGGAGCCATTGGGGAAATCGGACAGTGGCATCTCCCCGTCCCGAGGTTTATAGACCGCCCTCACGAACTTGCCCTCGCCAGCATCGAGCCGCACC